>NZ_CP038271.1:2165000-2465000 GCF_004571195.1 Legionella geestiana | reverse complement strand
TCCTTCTGTCGTATAGACAATTCCCGCATGCGCATCCTCTGCCGGCGTGTCAGACTCCAGCCACTCAATACCGATGACGGCCATCTCCACAAGGACTGGGAAAGGCGCGTTACTGGCAAGGTACATCGGTTGCCCTGAAAACTGCATTGCCTTCGCTTCAGCCTCTGACACCGTTTGAACGCGAGCGAAAATTCCCTCATGCTCGCCGGTGTCAGAATATATCCGGGTTGATGGAGCGTTCAGACGTAAAGAAAATCCCTGCGGAAGTACCAGTACATCTGGCGCCAGGGTTTCAAGAAGTGCCTCAATGCGCTCTGCTGTAAACGTCTGACTGCCGCCATCAAACACTGAACGCACGCGACAGCTCCCGGACGCCTTAAAAGAAAGCCCAGCGCCATTGACCGCAGTAAGGCCCTGCCAGCCAGTGTATGACCTGAGAGCGTCAAATTGCAGCAGGGCTTCAAGGCCCGGCTTCATTAAGAGCGACTCAAGATGCCACACGCAGGCATGCACGCCGGCATCAGCAAGGTTCGCGTGTGTCAGGGTGTTGCCAGGTGGCGTATCTGCCGGAACCATCAAATCACACATTATTTTCTCCGGTCAGAGCAGCAGGCTCGTGTCACCGTAGCTGAAAAAGCGGTAGCGTTCGCGAACCGCCTCCTCATACAGCGCAAGCGCTTCCCGGTGCCCGATAAACGCGGATACCAGCATCAACAGTGTTGATTGTGGCAGATGAAAGTTCGTCAAAAGTCCATCACACACGTTAAACTGAAATCCCGGGAAAATGAAAATATCGGTATCCCCGCGCATTGGCTTTAAGACCCCGTCACGCGCCGCGCTCTCCAGCGAGCGCATCGCCGTAGTTCCCACCGCAATGACGCGCCGCCCTTCGGCTTTTGCACGCAAAATGGTGTCGCAGAGCGCCTCGCTCACTTCAAACTGTTCGCGGTGCATGACATGCTCGTGGATATTTTCACTCCGTACCGGCTGAAACGTTCCCGCTCCTACATGCAGGGTGACATGACCAATTTCCACGCCTCCCGCACGTAATGACGCGAGCAGCGCCTCGTCAAAATGCAGACCGGCAGTCGGTGCGGCTACAGAACCGTTAACACGCGCGTAGACCGTCTGATAGCGTGAAAAATCACCGGATTCATCCGGGCGATGGATATAGGGAGGCAGTGGGATATGGCCTTCAAGGTGAAGAAGCTCCATCACGTCCATCGTGCACCGGCAGCAAAAAAGCTCACCCTCTCGACCGGTTACCTCGAGAACACTCCCCTTCTCAAGGGTCAGACGCGCACCTTGAGAGAGTGATTTTCCACCGCGAATGTGTGCGAGAAAGCAGTCTTCACCGGTAATGCGTTCAAGAAGTATCTCTACCCGCCCGCCACTCGCTTTTTGACCAAACATGCGTGCCGGAATGACCCGGCTGTCGTTTAGAACCAGTACATCGCCCGGAACCAGTCGTTCAAGAAGGTTTGAAAACATGGTGTGTGTGGTTGTGCCGGTAGCACGTTCATAACATAAAAGACGTGAATCCGTACGATTTGGCAGCGGATACTGTGCAATTAATTCCTCAGGTAGCTCAAAATGAAAATCACGTGTCTGCATGCTGTCTTAAAACCTCTTTAAAACTGAGTGTAAAACTGTACCCTCAAAAACCGGATGTATTATACACAATCCACCCACACCTGCTAGAATATGCGCTTTTCGCATCGAGTCTTTCATGCTGACGCTCAGGAACATTACGCTGACCCGCGGCACCAAAACCCTGCTGGAGAACGCCTCCGCCACCCTGCATCTGAAGCAAAAAGTTGGACTTACAGGGCACAATGGCTGCGGTAAATCGACACTCTTTGGCATGCTGCTTGGCAAATGGTCACCACAGGCCGGTGATTTTGAGCAGCCAGCGGGGCTTCGCATCAGTCATCTAAGCCAGGAAACACCTGACAGTGAACTGTCAGCGCTTGATTTTGTGCTGGCAGGCGACAGCGAGTATCAGAATTTACTCGATACCCTTAAGACCGCTGAAGCACAGGGTGAGGATGCGAAGGTGCTTGCCTGTCACCATCGTCTTGAAGAAATTGGCGGCTATGCCAAACCCGCTCAAGCGGCAAGTATTCTCGCAGGACTTGGCTTTGAACCTGAGAGCATTCACCATGCCGTCAGCCGCTTTTCAGGGGGCTGGCGCATGCGGCTGGCGCTGGCGCGCTGCCTCATGAAACCTGCCGACCTGCTGCTGCTTGATGAGCCGACCAACCACCTTGATATGGAAGCCATCTTCTGGCTGGAACGCTGGCTGCAAAACTTCCCCGGAAGCATCGTAGTTATCTCGCACGATCGCGAATTTCTGGATGCGTTTGTAACGCATATTCTGCACATCAGTCAACGGCAAACCACGCTCTATACCGGTAACTACAGCCGCTTTGAACGCACCCGCGCCGAGCAGCTTGCCCTGCAGCAGACCATGCATGAAAAACAGCAGGCGCACATTGCCCACCTCATGAAATTTGTTCAACGTTTCAAGGCTAAGGCTTCAAAGTCGCGCCAGGCGCAAAGCCGTCTGAAAGCCATTGCCAAAATGGAACTCGTTGCAGGTGCTCAGGTTGATTCCCCCTTTCACTTTAGCTTTGAAGCCCCGCCGCGTGCGGGCAACCCCCTGCTGCGGACGGACGAGGTTACGGCGGGATTCACCAGGGAATCACCGATTCTTAAAAAAGTGAATCTGCAGATTGATGAAGACTCCCGCATCGCCCTTCTTGGGCCCAATGGCCAGGGGAAATCAACGCTTATCAAAACCCTTACCGGAAGCCTTAGCCCTCTTTCAGGGACGGTGTATCACCACCCTAATCTTCGTATCGGGTATTTTGCCCAGCACCAGGCGGATGATTTGGATTCCAGTGCAAGTCCGCTCGCTATCATTCAGGCACTACGCCCCGATGCGCGTGAGCAGGTGGTACGCGATTTTCTCGGGGGCTTTAATTTCATTGGCGATGCAGCCACCAACCCGATTACCCATTTTTCCGGCGGTGAAAAAGCGCGTCTTGCTCTTGCAAAGCTTGTCTGGCAAAAACCGAACCTGCTTCTGCTGGATGAGCCTACCAATCACCTTGATCTTGAAATGCGCGCTGCCATGGAAATTGCGCTGCAAAGCTTTGAGGGTGCTCTGGTGCTTATCTCACATGACCGCCACCTCCTGCGCACAGCGGTTGATACCTTTTATCTCGTCTTTAATCAACGTGTGGAAACCTTCCCTGGAACGCTTGATGACTATCATACCTGGCTTATGCAACAGAACCTGTCGGCAAAGCCCAGGGAAGCTGTCACCGCCGAAAAAGACGACCGGCGCGAGCGTAAAAGTCTTCAAAATCGGCTGAAAAAGCTCGAACAGATGCTCGAATCTGCTACCGCCGAGGTGTTAAAGCACGAAACACGCTTAAGCGACAGCGAGTTGTATGAGGCGGGACAGGAAAAACGTCTTGCCGTTGAACTGGAAGCTCTTGAGGCTGCGCGACGGGTTTTACAGGACGTTGAAGAGGAGTGGCTTGCACGCATGGCGGAGCTTGAGGGACTATAGTCCCCTGCCGCTGCCCAAAGCATTTAACAGTGCCTCTGCTGCCAGCTGTTCGGCCTTACGCCGGTTTGTCCCCTTTCCGCGGGTCGACTTATCCCCGGCCCGGCATTCTACGGTAAACACCTGATTCGGCTCATCTCCGACCACAGCCACAACCTCGTACTGCGGCAGTGGCAGGCGTTCAGCCTGAAGATACTCCTGCAGACGGGTTTTAGCATCTTTCAGTGAGTGAAGAATGTTTTCATCCTCCAGGCGGTTATTAAACCATTTTAAGACACATCGATTGCAGGCTTCAAAGCCGCCGTCCAGAAAAATTGCGGCAATAATCGCCTCAAGTGCGTCCGCAAGAATCGATTCACGCCGAAAGCCGCCACTTTTAAGCTCGCCCTGCCCCAGCACCAGACAATCGCCAATGCCAAGCTCCGTTGCCAGTACCGCGAGCGTTTCGCCCTTTACAAGCGCGGCTCTGAGACGGCTTAAAGTTCCTTCCTCCACCGCAGGAAAACGTGAAACAAGGGCATTGGCCACCACACAGCTCAGCACTGAGTCACCAAGAAACTCAAGCCGTTCATTATTAAGACTGCCGGCACTTCGGTGGGTTAAAGCCTGCCTGAGCAGTGCTTCGTTAGAAAAAGAATAATCTAGGCGGCGCATCAGACGCGTGATTTCGATTACCGACACATCCTCTCCCGGGGTTTCATGTTACGTGTTATGCGGTATTATGCCCAAACCTTTAACATTGCGCAAAGAAGCGGGCAGGACACTATGGTTTCTATTTTTGACTTCGACTGGACGATTACCATCTTACATACCTACAAATCAACTGCTGTTGAGTCAGGAGTGCTGACCGGTTTTTTGGAAGCTGAATATGAATACGGCCACTTTGACGCAATGACCAACACCCGAAGCGGGCTGCAAGACTATCTGCGCCATGATGACGAAGAGAACACCTCTGCCATTGCCACGTTTCATAACAACCACTCCATGGTTGCCGCATACGTCGCGTCTTTTTACGGGCGCCGGGCCACTTTCATGTCAACACAGGTTTCAGAAGATGGGCTTTGTGCCGTTAGTTTTTACGCCCTTGAAGGCATTAATAAACCGTTTCTTATCTCATGGATTCCTGCTTCAGGCAGTGCGTTTAAAGAAATCCTGCTTTGTACGGGACAAAAAACTTGAAGTAGCTCATTGATTAATAGACAATCCCTGCGTTTCTGTTCAAGGAAAAGGCATGGAGTCATGGAAATCAACGAGCTGAGCGGTATATTAAACGGATATTTTAGTTGGAACAAGGCAAGAATGACCTGTTTCGCCTGTATGCTGGTATCATTGTTCAAAGTAAGAACGGTCAATTTAAGCGAACTGGCCTGTGGCTTTGAAAGCGAGGCAACAATAGAATCGCGCTACAAGCGTATCAAGCGATTTTTCAGGGAATTCACAATATGCTTCACCGCTCTGGCCGGATGGGTGATGACTTTTTTTGATTTTGACCAGACGCCGTTGTATCTCAGCATAGACAGAACAAATTGGCAGTGGGGCAAGCAGGATATCAATATATTAATGCTGTCTATTGCCTACAAAGGGATAGCCATCCCTCTCATGTGGGATTTGCTGCCCAAGCGCGGGAACAGTAATACCACAGAGCGTATAGCCTTACTTAAGCGTTTTATAGAGCAGTTTGGCAAAGAAAGAGTTGCCTGTCTGCTGGCTGACCGAGAGTTTGTTGGAAACGAATGGTTCTCATGGTTGCGTAGTGAAGGGATCTCATTTTGCATTCGAATCAAAAGCAACACTCAAACCAGCAACAGCTTGGGGCTTGACGTTAATGTGGATGCTCTTTTCTACGATCTGAAGCCTGGTGAACAACGAAAACTGAGGGGTGAGCGCAGGCTTTGGAAGCAAAAAGTCTGGTTGAGCGCGCTCCGGCTTACAGATGGTGAATTACTTATTGTTGCAACAGATAAAGAAGTTGATTCACCTATCGAATTGTATGGCCGGCGCTGGGAAATAGAAACCCTGTTTTCCTGCCTGAAATCGCGCGGCTTTAACTTTGAGGACACGCATATTACAAAGCCGGAGCGTATTTCGAAGCTGATAGCACTTTTAAGCATCGGCTTTTGTTGGGCTTATAAAGTAGGTGAATGGCGCAACGAGCAAAAAGCGATCAAAATGAAAAAACATGGTAGAAAAGAGGTCAGTATTTTTCGTTATGGTCTTGATTTTCTACGTGATGCGGCTCTCAATGCAAAGCAGAATATCTTGAGTTTAATTGGTCAGGTGATGGCCTTCTTGAGCATCGAGGCACCGACCGAGGCGTTGATATGATTTTTTGTCCCGTACAGAGGAAATCCTGACAAAATTAGGTGACAACAAGAATTATCAGCTGGAGTTTCTGCGCAAAGTGATGCAGGAATCGGGTCTTATCGAGGTAGATGAGCGGATTCATTTTTATGACGACACGCCAAGGAACTGTGAATTTGCCCGCCGGCTGCCAAATATAGAGGTGAATCAGGTGCAGCGTTCCGGTTCGGCATTTAAAATCGTCAACACGGGCGCTTCTTCATCCGTGCCGGTTGATTTCCTGGTGTATACAAAGGCGTGCGTTTTCGAGGACTCGCATGCAGAGGCCGAAGCCTGCTGGCGCGCAGGGCGCGTATCTGTGCATTATGTTGCCGCCTGTTATGCCGAAGCTGGAAACCATGCGATGGCAGAAAAATATGTTGCGGACTTTGGCGCACGCTTTGACCTTGTTGTTCAGGGCTACGCCATGGCGGGTAACGATGAAAAACTGCATGAACTTTACAAAATGAAGCGCGCGAGTGCAGAGCTGATTGCGAGCTGCTATAGTCGCACACCCCACGCAGATAAAGCATGCGAATGGAGGGCGCGTATGGAACCCAAAGCGCACACGAGTGATTTACACTGCCATCTCCATGGCAGTGTCAGCAGAAGCTTTCTTGAGGAAACTGCGATAAAAAACGGCCGGCTGGAGGCGTACCACGCACTGATGAGCACACACGAAGCCTACGCCGCTGCAACGCATCAACAGCCTGAGGCGGGATTTTCTGAAGAAATTACCGCTAAAAGACCACAACAACTGGAATATATTCACTCAATTCTCTGCACGCTTGAAGACATTCAGCGCGCAACGGAAGACGTTGTGCAAAACGCACGTGCAAAATACCTTGAAATTCGAACAACGCCCGCAGCCATAGATGGCGCCTCCTGTGAACAATACATTCAGGCGTTTGAAGAAGGCCTGCTGAATGCCACTCACCTGTGCCCGCAGAAAAAGGCATTTGGGCTTTTAAGTCTGGACCGCTCATTACATACTCCAGAGCACGCTGAAGCCTTTATTGCATATATCAAAACCCGGTCACGCGGGCATCTTTTAGGGCTTGATATTGGTGGCAATCCTGCAGCACCCCGCACACTGACCGGTGCAGGCTTGCATGCTGTTATCAGCAAAACCCTGAACGCGGGACTTGCCCTTGCCATTCATATGGGAGAAATTGAGAGCGCTGAGGAGTGCGAGGACATTGACACCGTTCTTGACGCCCTCGAAGCCTGGAGTGCCGCACAGCCACAGTCTGCTGAAAATCCCACCAATCCCCTGCACGGGCGCGTCAGGCTCAGCCATTGCATTTATCTGACAGATACACAGAGAGAGCGGATTAGAGCGCTCAACGCACCCATCGAAGTCTGCCCCGCTTCTCACCGGATGCAAAACTGGCACCTCGAGACAGCCCCCCACCCTGTCACGCGCATTTATCCTGATATTCACTGTCCGGTGGTCGTGGGTACGGACAGTGAAACGGTATTTGGTGAGTCCGCAAAAAGCGAGCTTTCCACAATGATTGGCTTTTTTGGCAACCGCGCCGGGCTATCCAGACGGGAAGTCAAGGCGCATCAGGAAACCTTTGCTTTTAGCTCCTTTGCGCCTTAATGAGGCGCTAATTAGTGAATCATGCGCCCCATGCTTGACCAGCGCAGGCTGTCGGTCTTGCCATTCCAGCTGAGCCACACGAGAAACGCGCGCCCACGCAGGTTTGCTTCTGGCACAAATCCCCAGAAGCGGCTGTCGGCGCTGTCATCGCGGTTATCGCCCATCATGAAATAATGCGCCTCAGGAACCGTAATTTCAAAATCTTCTGCAGGGGTATCTGGACGAATATAGATGTCGTGCTCAGTACCGGAGAGATTCTCACGGTATTTGGCAACGGCATGCCCCGAGCTTTCATCAACGGTATACTCGACAAAATCGCGCTTCATTTCCTTACCGTTTACAAAAAGCACTTTGTTACGATAGGCAACCGTATCACCCGGCATGCCAATAACACGCTTGATGTAATCGAAAGAAGGGTCTGGCGGCCAGCGGAAAACAACCACCTGCCCAGTTTTGGGCTCACTCACGGACAGAATTTTGGTTTCAAGAACCGGGAGTCTTAAGCCATAGGCAAATTTATTAACCGCTACAAAATCACCGACCTTGAGTGTTGGCTCCAGAGAACCTGTCGGTATGCGAAAAGGCTCTATCAGAAAGGAGCGCAGCAGCAGCACGATAAGAAACACCGGGAAAAACTCGCGCGCATAGCGAATAAGTACGGGGGGCTTATCTTCGCTCCCGCGCCTTTTCTTCCAGAAAAGGATATCGAGCAGAAAAATAAAACCGCTTACGAGCGTCAAAATAACCAGTATCAGTGCAAAATTCATTCGACTATCCTATTTCTTTCTGTCAGTCTGAAACACCGCCATAAATGCTTCCTGCGGAATTTCCACGTGCCCCACCTGTTTCATGCGCTTTTTACCCGCTTTCTGCTTTTCAAGCAACTTGCGCTTGCGGCTTACGTCACCGCCATAACATTTTGCCGTCACGTTCTTGCGAAGCGCCTTCACGGTCTGACGGGCAATAATGTTGTTACCGAGTGCCGCCTGAATCGCCACATCAAACATCTGGCGCGGAATAAGCTCGCGCATTTTTTCCACAAGCGCCTTGCCGCGCGAGTGCGCGCTGTCGCGGTGCACAATGGCTGCCAGCGCATCAACTTTTTCGCCATTAATCAGCACGTCCATTTTTACCAGTGGCGCGACTTCAAAACGGATAAAGTTGTAATCTAGTGAAGCATAGCCACGACTGACCGACTTCAGCCGGTCAAAAAAATCCGAAACCACTTCACTCATTGGCAAATCCCAGGTAACAGACACCTGGCGACCGCTGTAGGTCATGTTCACCTGTACGCCACGCCGCTCAACACACAGCGTCATTACCTGCCCAAGGTATTCCGAGGGCACAAGAATGTTAGCGCGCGCAATGGGCTCATACATTTCTTTAATCTGGGAAACAGGCGGCAGGTGCGAGGGATTGTCAACGCGCAGCTTCTCACCTTTGGTGTTCAGCACTTCATACACCACGGTGGGTGCGGTTGAAATCAAATCCAGATTGTATTCGCGCTCAAGGCGTTCCTGAATGATTTCCATGTGCAGCATGCCAAGAAACCCGCAGCGAAAACCAAAACCAAGCGCTTCGGACGATTCTGGCTCATAAAAAAGTGAAGCATCGTTAAGGCTGAGCTTTGCGAGCGCCTCGCGAAACGCTTCAAAGTCATCCGCGCTGATGGGAAAAAGACCGGCATAGACCTGCGGCTTCACCCGCTGAAAGCCAGGCAATGATTCAGTCGCACGCTTTTTATCGAGGGTCAGGGTATCGCCCACAGGCGCACCGCGAATTTCCTTAATACCTGCAACCACGTAGCCTACTTCTCCCGCCTGCAACACGTCTTTAGGCGTGCGTTTGGGCGTAAAAATGCCGACCTGGTCAACTTCATGCACCTTGCCGGTCGACATCACGAGCATTTTGTCACCCTTTCTGAGCGCACCGTTAACAATGCGCACGAGCGATACTACGCCCAGATAACTGTCAAACCAGGAATCAATAATAAGCGCCTGCAAAGGCGCGTCAATATCGCCGAGCGGCGGCGGAATGTGCTTGACCAGTGCTTCCAGCACATCTTCAACGCCAAAGCCAGTTTTAGCACTTGTGCGAATCGCATCCGTCGCATCAATACCAATGATATCGCCTATTTCTTCAATCACCCGTTCAGGCTCTGCCTGAGGCAGGTCAATTTTATTAAGAACCGGCAGCACCTCAAGGCCCTGATCAATGGCGGTGTAACACACGGCCACCGTCTGAGCCTCAACCCCCTGACCGGCATCCACCACCAGAATCGCGCCTTCGCAGGCAGCGAGCGAGCGAGAAACTTCATAGCTGAAGTCCACGTGCCCCGGAGTGTCAATAAAGTTCAAAAGCCAGGTTTTACCGTCACGCCCCTTATAATTTAAGGATACGCTCTGTGCCTTGATGGTAATCCCGCGCTCCCGCTCGATGTCCATGGAATCGAGCACCTGTGCCGCCATTTCCCGGTCGGAAAGGCCGCCGCACAGTTGTATAAAGCGGTCCGCCAGCGTCGACTTGCCATGGTCGATATGGGCGATGATGGAAAAATTACGGATATGCGACAAATCACTCACAAGAAGGCACCTGGGGGTAAATCCGGCTATTCTAGCCTATTTGCACGGTTCCAGAAAGTAGGACGACTCAAGAGCCAAACGGCAAAGCCATTGCTATTACCCCCCCTTTCGCTACAATAGAGTCTTTCTCTTCACCGATGATTTTCACCATGCAACGAACGCTTTTTTTCCCGCTCATCATTCTCTTCTGCACACTGGTTTCTCTGCCCGCCCGCGCCGATGCAGGTTTTGCAGCGCGCCCGGATGTGCGCCAGTTTATCGGGGAAATGGTGCGCACGCATGGCTTTGACAATGCTGCCCTGACTCAAACCATGGCGTCTGTTGTGACCCAGCCACAGATTATCGAATCCATGGAAAAACCTTATGAGAAAAAAACCTGGGACATTTACCAGCAGCTGTTTCTAACGCCTGAGCGTCTGGAGGGTGGACTGGCATTCTGGAAAGCCAATCGCAATACCTTAAAAAAAGCTGAAAAAGAATTTGGCGTACCGGCATCCATCATTGTTGCCATCATCGGTGTAGAAACGCGTTATGGCCAGAATCAGGGAAGCTACCGCGTGCTGGATGCGCTCGCAACCCTGGCGTTTGACTACCCCAAGCGCGCTCCTTTTTTCCGTAAGGAACTCGCGGAATACCTGCAACTCTGTCGTGAACAAAAAGTAGCGCCAGGTGATTATCTCGGCTCGTATGCGGGCGCCATTGGCAAGCCACAGTTCATGCCGAGCAGCTATCGCGCGTTTGCGGTTGACTATTCCGGCACCGGTAAAAAAGATTTACGCAATGACGATGCCGATGTAATAGCAAGTATTGGTAATTACCTGCAAAAACACGGCTGGAAGCGCGGTGAGGCCATCGCCCAGCCCGCTCGCATTCGAGGCAGTGCCTATAAGCGGGTTGCCACAAATACGCGCACGGCGGAATATTCCACAAAAGCACTGGCGCGCCTTGGTATACGCCCAACCACACCGCCCTGGCGGCATCCTGAAAAAGCCGGACTTATCGAACTCCTGACATCCAGTGGAGAAGAATACTGGGTAGGGTTTCCGAATTTTTATGTGATAACGCGCTATAACAGCAGCCCGCAGTATGCACTGGTGGTCTACCTGCTGTCGAAACAGCTGGAGGATGGGCAAAAACGCCTGTACGGATGATGGGGAAGAACGGATGCCTTTTTGCTACCTCTTTACGGAAACACTGACCGAAACAGATGCGCTGTGCATCGGTCTTGATGACAAGGGACAGATCAATGCCCCGTTAATGCGCCGTCCGTTTGCAGAGATTGTGCAACTGGCGGCCAACGCACGATGCATCGCCGTCATGGGTGCTGAGACCTTCAGCATCCTTACCGTCGAGCTGCCGCCAATTGGCGAGCAGAAAGTGCGCGCCGCTCTTCCCTTTGCGCTTGAAGAACGGCTTGCTCAGCCGGTAGAAACGCTGCACTTTGCCTTTGACCGTGCCCACTATGCCAATGGGCAGTTCCTCGTGGTGGCTGGTGCGAATTCAGAAATTACCAACACCCTCGAAAAACTCGAAACCGCCGGAATCCTGCCTGACAGCCTCACGCTCGACTGGTTTGCGCTAAAACCCGGGGAAGCCTGCGCAGGTGTTCATCATCTTCTGGTGCATGATGCCACATTCAATGGCGCACTCAGTCCAGAGATGGTTCCCCTCTATTCCGCCAGCCGACCCATTGAAACACTGGTGTATACGTTTTCCGACAGCAATCCTGAAATTCAAGTCAGCGACAGTGTGTTACAAAACACTGATTTTTATACGTTTGTAGCGACGAGGCTCTATGAGGCACCTGGGATTAATCTTTGCCAGGGAAATCTGCGAAAAACATCTACTCCCAAACTCGCAGTACGGCTCTATCAGCTGGCGGGCGTACTTGGAGCGCTCCTCATCACAGGATTTATCGGGATGAAACTTTTTGAACTGCACCGCCTCAATGTGCAGGGTGAAGCACTCGATACCAAAATCGCCACCCTCTACCGCAGTTTTTTTCCTGAAGCCAAAGTGATAATCAGCCCGCGTTTTCGGGTCAGTCAATGGCTGAAAGCACATGATGGGCAGGCGGGTACGAGTCTTTGGGGGCTGCTTGAGCGCCTCGCACGCGCACGCAGCGGGCAATCCTTTGATATTCAGCAATTGCGATATCGCGCGCCCGGCCTTTCAGTAACGTTTTTGTGCAATGATTTCAGTACGCTTGAGGCCATCGAAAACCTCCTGCGCCGCCAGGGCGGCAGCGTCACCCAGACTGAGGCCGCATCGCACGAAGGGAAGGTCTTGGCGACTCTGGAGCTGAAATGATTAAAAATCCTTTCCAAAATCTCAGTCTGAGGGAGCGCCTCATGGTGATTGGGGCGACCGTGCTCACGGTTATCTGGCTTTTTTATATGCTGGTATTTAACCCCCTCCTGACAAAGACCATCAATGCCCGCGAGGCACTTGTGGAGAAGCAGGAGACACTCGCATATATGGAAACGGTGCGAAAAAATAATCCCGCCAACACCACTGTCAAAACACTTTCGAGCAACCAGCTGCTCGCGGAGATGGCTTCCATGCTCGCCGGCGGCGAATTCAAAAGCTTCCCCTGCCAGATTCAACAAACTGCCAGCGGCAATATTCAGCTGGGCTGCGATAAAGTGCCGTTTAACCCGTTTGTCAGCTGGCTTTGGAAACTCAGTGAGCGTTTTGCGTTTACGATTCGCGAGTTCAGCGCGGAACGCACCGACACCGCAGGTGTGGTGCGCCTGTCGTTGGTATTATCCGCGGCGAGTGGGACCGCTATGGTCAGATGAATCGACTATACGGGCATCTGTAGCACCAATGACGCCTTTTACTTTCTCAAGTTCATCTTTAAGCGCATCGAGTTTTTTGACGGAGTCAGTACGAAAACCAAAGAGTGCCGCGAAATTACTTAGAGCCCGTGTCAGGTCGCTCAAAATCCCCGCACAACCGCGGTGTGTTTCGAGGGTGGGGCGTGCCGCTCGAATTGCCTGATGGGACTGCTCATAGAATGTTTGTGTATTAATGGTGCCGTTAACATAGTGTTCAATGTTTTCTGAAAGCTGATTCCGCAAGGTTTCGAGTGCCCCTCTGGCAACAGGCTTTGACGTTTTAATTTTCTCATCCAAACGTGACAATGACGCATAAAACCCTCGTGCCACATCATGGTACCGTTCAACATCAACTCCCTGCCATATTTTATTGTAAAAAGCTTCCCGCTCCTCCGGTGTTTTTAGTTGAAGATGCGTGCTTTCCATTTGTGAATATTTATAAGAGCCCTTCGAGCAGGTAGAGTTGAGATGTTCAGAGCAGAGCTTAAGAAACAGTGCGTCAATATTGCGCGCTTCTTCCGGCAATTCAACTGTTGCATCCAACGCTTTTTTTAGAGGCTCGGTTTCTACTGCTTCAGCCATGGATTTATCAGGGTTTTTTTTAAAAATTTCAAGTGCACGAGGTGTTACCGAAATAGACTCCTTACCGATTGTGCGCCTGACTTCAGTAAGTTGATTCTCAGATTGAGAAGTTTCCGTTTGATTGAATCTTGTGCTGCGCAGAAACAGGTAACGGCGGTTCCTTTCATCTGCATCGGCCCCATCCCAGTCACTAAAAATTGCACGCATTTCAGTGGAAAGGGAAAAATGCCCATCGGTAAGAGGTTCAAGTTTCCGTACCAAATCCTTCTTCCTCGACATATCTTGAGCGTTTTTACCCATGCCTTTTGCTCCATGGTCTTAAGGGCGTGATAACGTTTCACACAAAAAAACGTCAATCCGTATAATTTATAATAATTTAAAAGTACAAATTTATCAATTTGATTACATATTAGCGCAAAATAATACCATGCAGGAAAGATAATCGTTAGGATGTTTAACGGTGTCATCCCCGCGCAGGCGGGGAACCAGCACTTTTGGCGTGGTGCGCCTGTCTTAAGTATTATCAGCGGCGGGAACCTGGACCATCCATATCAAAATTGCCCAGACGATCAAAAAATTCTTCTGTGCGCTGCGCTTCAGGACTGGGGTGCCCTGTCAATGCCGCAAGCTCCTCCTTAAGTGCATCGAGTTTCTTAGCGGAGTCCGTACGAAAACCAAAGAGCGCCGCGAAATTACTTAACACCCGTGTCAGGCCGCTGAAAATTCCCGCACAACCTCGGTGTTTTTCGAGAGGCTGGCGTATACGTTCATCATCAAGAATTGCCATGCATTGGCTATAAAAGTCTTCGTTATTCAAATTACCTTGAACATAGGCGTCAATTTTTTGTGTAAGACTATCCTGCATATTTCTAATTGCCTCTGCGGCATCTGGATCTGAAGCTTGAAATTTTTGTTTTTTTTCTTCTAAGCGTGAAAATGCTTCATAAAAAGTAGTTACAAAATCATAACATCGGTCAAGATCAATCCCACTCCAAATAGTTTCATTGCGAAATGTCTTCCTTTCTTCAGCTGCTTCTGGTGTATTGCTTTGCAATAGCAGCTCGTTTTCTATGAGTTTATATTCATCGGAGGATTTCGGATATTTTTTGGTGAGCAGCTCCAAGGAGAATTTTACAAATAACGCATTAACTTTCGCCCCTTGTTCCATATTTTTAGTTTGCGATAAATAAAATTCACGCGAGCCATCATCTTCTTGGTCATTATCCTCGAAAGATAATACCTCAGAAGGCAGAGGTAGAGGACTAAGAATAAATAAAGTATCCTTCAAAGCATCTATTTCTAAAGCCTGAGCAAGCGTTTTTTGAGAATCTTCTCCTGGGGTGTCATCATGCTCGCCCTTGTTTTCTAAAATTCCTGAATAATGCACTTTTAAGCCAGGATGGAAATATAAAGTCTCATCAAATTCTCTAAGCTTTATTCCAATAGATGCCGGGTCAGAAGAGGATGAGGATGAGGATGAGGACACTATATTATCAGGCCCCTTTATTTCGGCGTCAGAAACCAATGTGTTCTTGAAAGAGTCGAGAAGTTTATTCCTGGTTTCAGAATTAAATCCATCCCAATCCCTGAAAATCAAACTCATTTTAGTTGGAAGAAAAAAATACCCTTCTGCAAGGTATTGTTTAACTACACCAATAGTAATCTGCTTAGGCGACAGCTCTTCATTTGCTCTCATACCGTTTTACTCACTGAAAAAGGGCATGACTCACCCAGATAAATGAACGTTATTAGTTCAAATAATACGCCAATTATCCATTTTATGTCAATTTTTCAGCATTAACTTCCGGGTGGCTGCGCTTCCATGCCGTCCAGCTCCCCTCGTAACCTTCAAAGCGCTCATGTGCAAAGGCATAAAAACGCTGGAGAAAGCGCAGGCGCTCATAATACCAGGGCGTAAGTTCCGGGTTTTCGCGCACAATCTGCGAAAGGTCATAAAACGGCGGGATAGATGCCTGGCGTTCGATAATGTCTTCAAACGAGGCCTTATCAGCATTTTTTAACATGTCAAGAAGTGCCAGGAATGTGGTCGTGCGCCCCTTGCCGCCTCGACAGTGCAGATGCAGCCAGGTATTTTCTGGCAGTGAATCAACAAGGCTTACAAAGCGGTCAACGGTTTCATCAAGCGGGGCGCGGTGGTCCGTGACCGGTAAACGAAGTGCGCGCCAGTTTAAAGGCAAAAACAGCTCAGGTTCCTGCTGCACGCGCTCAACAGATACGCTGACGCCTGCATCAAATTCGTGGCGACGAAACTGGCGCACGCTCAGCACGTTCTCGACCACCTCGCTCGATGCCAGCCCCTCCAGCCATTGCACTTCTGCTAATGCGCCCTCAGTGGCAGTTTTCCCAAGATTTATCCAGTTAAAGCGGTCAGAAAGCGTGATGGCACTGCCATTGAGATAGCCATGGATTTCCTGGCGCAAATCAAGCACCAGTACCTGTTTGTCGGCAGCATCAGCCAGTGTCGCGAGATAATGTGCGATATCCATCCAGCCGCTGGCGGAGGGCTGCGCACTGGCTGAAGCGTGCAGCACTTCAATCCCCCTGGTATTGCCGGGGTACCAGTCGCTAATCATCTGCAAATCCCTGAGAGCGGTAATCGGCTGGCTGGCCTGCGAAGAATCCTGAACAATACAGGGCTTTTCAAGAGTGGCTTCGCAGACTTCTGCGCCTGCAAAAACCGCGCTCTGAAACCCTAAAACCGCCAGAAACAGATACTTCATACGACCCAATCCTTTAGGAAGATTGTGTTCATAGTACCTGAAGGCGCAGAAGTTGCAACTGCCCTACTGCACATCCGACCAGCGGCGCACACTGGCTTTTGACTGAAGGGATGGCGGCATGTTTCGAAGCGCGTTCTCTGCCGCTTCGCGACTTGCAAAACTTCCATATACCCCGCGGTACCAGGATTTACCGTTGTTCTGGTAACGAATTTGCGCACGCCTGTCAGCTTTGGGCGCACTTTGCAATTGCCTTGCCACCGTTGAAGCCTTTTCGCCATCAGCAATTTCAATGGTGTAGCCGGTTGGATTCTGCTGCTGCACCCAGGCCGTGTCCACATCGCGGGAAGACACAGGCGTGGCAGCCGCCGCTCCTGTCCATGCCGGTTGCTGCACCAGATTGGCTTCAGGCATGCGCATGCCAGGAGACTCTGTATTGTAGTAGGTGAAGGACGAAGAGTATCCCTGATACATGGACGGCTCGTAAGCCCCGTAATTCGTATTCATGCTGTCTCCGGTCTGCACGCAGCCTCCAAGAAACAGGGTCAGCAGAATCACCATCCACTGCAGGCGCTTCGTGTTCATGGTATCCTCCAGAACGTTAACACTTTCCTTCTATATCTGCAGAAATGAAAAAAACTTTAGGGCGGCGCTTTTCATGAGGTAGTTCAAAACCGTCACAGTTGCGGCTCCGTTTTAGAAGGAACACCCTTCCCTGGGTAAATAGCCCCTTGTTTCCGGCTCTTGAATGCCATAAAGTATCGTATTTGACCATTTAACGGGCTTTTGCATGTGGACTCATCGTCGTTCCGGACAAGTGCACCAACGCGGCAGAGAAGACCATCGCGCGCCCTATGAGCGCGACCGTACGCGCGTGATTCACTGCCCGGCATTTCGCCGCCTGCAGCGGAAAACGCAGATTCTAGGCACCGACGAAGGCGATTTTCACCGCACCCGCCTGACCCATTCTCTCGAAGTGGCCTCCATTGGGCGCAGTATTGTGCGTAACCTTGGCGCACAGCTTATTGACAACCCACTGCATGCCCTTCTGCCCGATGACGACCTGACCAGTGTCATCTGCCTGCTGCACGATATTGGCCATCCGCCTTTTGGCCATGGCGGTGAAGTGGCGCTTAACTACATGATGCGCAATCACGGCGGCTTTGAGGGCAATGGCCAGACCCTGCGCCTTTTAACCCGGGTTGAAAACACCTATGGCCCGTTTGGGCTTGATTTAACACGCCGCTCACTCCTTGGCATCCTGAAATACCCCGTAAACCGTGAACAGGTGGCAGCCCCTGTGAGCGCCAGTGCCGAAGCGAGCGCACATAAAACCATTCGTATCAACGACTGGATTCCGCCAAAGGCCTACTATGCCTGCGAACAGGCGGAAGTAGACTGGCTGCTGGAGCCTTTATCGGTGAGTGACCGGGAGCACTTCCAGTCGCTGGCGCGAAAACCTGAAGGGCGTGTTCACGGAAAATCGGCTTATAAAAGTCTTGATTGCTCGATTATGGATGCAGCCGATGACATTGCCTATGGCGTACACGACCTGGAGGATGCCATTCATCTTCAGCTCATCGACCGCAATGAGCTTGAAACAGCGGAATTTCGGGATTTACTGTGCGAAACCCCGCTCATCAGTAGTCAGCCCCGGCTTGTTGACTTGCTTTTTGATGATGAACCCTGTCAGCGCAAGCAGGCCATTGGCGAGATGGTGAATTATTTTATTACGAGCACGCGCCTCATTACCACGCACGAAGCCTTTGAAAACCCGCTGCTCAAGCACAACCTCGCCCTTCTTCCTGAAGCCGACAGGCTGCTTGATTATCTGAAACGCAGCATTCATCGCCATGTCATTGACTCCCAGGAAGCGCGCACCTTTGAATACGGCGGTCAAACGGTGGTTCTACGTCTTTTTGAAGCCATTAACTCCAACCCCGGCAGTCTCCTCGATACCAAAAACCGCGCGCTCTTTCACGAAGCGGCAGATGAAAATGCGGCCTTTCGCGTGGTGTGTGATTACATCGCCAACATGACCGATGAATACGCGCACCGCATGCACGAGCGATTGTTTGGGTTTAACACGCGAACGATATTTGAGCGTTTGTAGTCAAACTCGCAGGATGCTTGAGACGACACCCGATACCATGCTTCGCGGCACTCAGCCCAGCCGATACGTGGTTGCTTTATCTATAAATGCCGTAGCCTGCGCTGATAAGCGCGGGACAGGATGCGCGAAAAAAACATCCGGCCGGCGGGCGATATCCGATGCCGGGCTTCGCTGTGCTCAGCCCAGCCTACCGCACAATTGTAAATAATCAGCACAATACCGTAGCCTGCGCTGATAAGCGCGGGACAGGATGCGCGAAAAAAACACCCGGCCGGCGGCGATATCCGATGCCGGGCTTCGCCATGCTCAGCCCAGCCTACCGCACAATTGTAAATAATCAGCGCAATACCGTAGCCTGCGCTGATAAGCGCGGGACTAGATGCGCGAAAAAACACCCGGCCGGCGGCGACACCCGATGCCGGGCTTCGCTGTGCTCAGCCCAGCCTACCGCACAATTGTAAATAATCAGCACAATACCATAGCCCGCGCTGATAAGCGCGGGACAGGATGCGCGAAAAAAACATCCGGCCGGCGGGCGATATCCGATGCCGGGCTTCGCTGTGCTCAGCCCAGCCTACCGCACAATTGTAAATAATCAGCACAATACCGTAGCCTGCGCTGATAAGCGCGGGACAGGATGCGCGAAAAAAACATCCGGCCGGCGGGCGATATCCGATGCCGGGCTTCGCCATGCTCAGCCCAGCCTACCGCACAATTGTAAATAATCAGCACAATACCGTAGCCTGCGCTGATAAGCGCGGGAATGGATGCATGAGAAAACATCCGATATCGGATATCGGATATCGGATATCGGATATCGGATATCGGATATCGGATATCGCCACGATAAGGGCGGCTTATGAAAAACTTGTTAAATGCACGAAAAATTTAGATTATACCATCCTTCGTGAAAGGATGGCGTCCCCAAGGGGATTCGAACCCCTGTTACCGCCGTGAAAGGGCAGTGTCCTGGGCCTCTAGACGATGGGGACCCGGAGCAGCACTTTGTATCACACACCAGAGCAGAGCGCCAAAAGTGGCGTCCCCAAGGGGATTCGAACCCCTGTTACCGCCGTGAAAGGGCAGTGTCCTGGGCCTCTAGACGATGGGGACCTCAGGGTGTGTATAAGCCTGCGAACAGGCTTCTTGGTGGAGCCAGGCGGGATCGAACCGCCGACCTCTTGCATGCCATGCAAGCGCTCTCCCAGCTGAGCTATGACCCCTACAAAGTGAAACGAATTCTATAGCCCACCCCCGCCCCTGTCAAGCACGCTTTCAATTTTTTTTAACGAACACGGCGCATGAGGTACAATCCAAGAAGCGCAAAAAAACACGTTGGACCAAAGGCCACCAGTTCAGCTGGCCATTGGAAAACCTGACTCACGGCTCCAAAAAAGCGGTTCATCAGGTGAAATCCAAATCCCACTGAAGCGCCGGCCAGAAACTTTGACCCCATGCTCGACTGGCGCAGGGGGCCAAATACGAACGGTATTGCCAGCAGCATCATCACGACCGTTGTAAACGGCTCGCCAATCCGCTGCCAGAAAGCCAGTTCATAGCGATGCGCATTCTGGTGGTTCGCGTGTTGAATACGAACGTAATTTCGAAGCCCCTTAAGGCTCATCTCATCTGGCTCCGTGCCGCTTAAACCGAGTACTTTGGCATCGAGCATGACATCCCACGTGTCGGTAGGCTTTTGCACGACACTGGTACCCTCTTTTCCAAATCGAGTTTCAGAAATACCGGTTGCCTGCCAGCCATTGTCCAGACGATGCACTTCACGGATATTACGTGCAAACACAAGGGCGTGTGCATCATCAAAATGGAACTGATTGACCATGACCAGACGATTTCCAGGCAACACCTGGGCAATGTTCACAAAATCATTGCCCTGCCGCACCCATACCCCGCGCGCGGTTCGCAGCGCCTGACCACGGCTCATGGCATTCGTACGTCGATCGTTGGCATAGCGCGCAAGTTCAGGCACCAGCGTCTCGCCTATAACCGTTACAAGCACAATAAGCAGTAAAGCGGCCTTTAAAACGGCAATAATCACCTGTCCAATGCTCATGCCGGCCGCGCGCATTACCAGAAGTTCCCGATGGTTGGCCATGATGCCAAGACCAGTCAGGCAGCCAAGAAGGCTTGCCATCGGAAAAAAAAGATACACCTGATAAGGCGTTTGCAGCAGTACGTAAACAGCCGCTTCCCCAATGCCAAAGTTTCCCTTGCCTAAATCATCGAGCTGATTCACCAGCAGAATAAAAACCTGCAGACCCGCAAGCATCAGCGTAACGAGTGCAATTGCCCCCAGCACGTTTTTCGCAATGTATTTTTCAAGCAGGTTCATGCGGGATTCCTCTCATTGCGCCAGAAAAGAAACACGCCAAGGAGCGCTACCGCAAGGTGAAGCCACCACATCCCGAGCCATACCGGCAGTTTCCCTGAAATAATCCAGTTGCGCGCAATAAAAATAAAATTGGCATAGACGATATAGATAACGATGGCCGGCACAAGGCTTGCAAATTTCCCGGCACGCGGATTGACGCGGCTGAGCGGCACACCAACGAGCGTTAAGACGAGCGCCATGATGGGAACCGCGAGCCGCCATTGGAGTTCGGCTGCTTTTCGCCGGTCGGGGTTATTAAGCGGCAGAAGGCTTGCGGTTTCGGCCGTGCGAAAATCACCGCGGTCAACCATCACCGGATGCGGCAATCTGAAGGTGTAGCTCTCGAACGTTGCAAGCTGCCAGGCTGCAAGCCCCGGAACACCGCCATAGGCGCGCCCGTCTTTCAGGATGACAAAGTCTTCGTGTGTCTCAGGGTCAGTCATGGTATTGGCACGCTCTGCCCAGAGTACATCCCATTGAATATTGCGCCCCTTGCGCGTCTGGCGGGCCAGAAACACGTTTTCCGCATACGCGCGGTCGCGACTTAAGGCTTCAATGTAAAACACATCCCTTCCACGGGAAACCGACTGAAAACTCCCCGGCGGCACAGTTTGAATCAATGTCTGGAGTCCTGTCGTGCGTAAAAGACGCGCGCGCTCGGCAGCAATGGCGGGGCTGAACCAAATCATGATGCACCCGACAATCACGGCTACCACCGCCGCCATCCAGAGGCTGTGACGCAACAGTTGCCCCTGACCATACCCACAGGCGCGCAACACCGTCATCTCGCTTTCCGCATACAGGCGTCCGTAAGCGATGAGCAGCGCCATAAAAAAACCAAGCGGCAGTAAAAGTCCCATCAGGTTTGGGAGTTCAAGCATCATGAGCTTCAGGATGGCCATGACAGGAAACTGGCCGCTGGCCGCGCGGTTTAGATAGCGCACAAACTGGTTGCTCATAAAAATGAGCATCAAAATGGTTGTCAGTGATGCAAGGGTCACAAACACTTCTTTTGCAAGGTATCGGAAGATTCGCACTACCGCTCCACGTGTGGCGTTTTCAAGGCTGTCCAGTTCAGGTAAACTATCAGTTTTTTCAGCAGACAGGAAGTAATAATGCAGTATACACTGGTCACAAGCCCTTTGGATGCAGGCAGCGAATGTGTCATTCTGGGCACGGAAACCGCAACACTCGCCCCCGCACTGCGCGATGCCTTCGCGCCTGATGACCGCCCGCTTCTCGAGCGCCTGCAAGCACGTCTTCAGGATAAGGGTGACATGGCGGTGCAGTCCGATTTTCACGGAAAGTGCCTCGTCCTTGTGGCCTGCGACAAGGCGTCTGATTTTACGCTTTCTGCACTGCAAAAACGCTTAAGCGAAATTGCAGCATTTGTCATTAAACAGCGCTTTCGCTCCATTACCCTCTGCCTGCCGCAAATCACCGACAAAACACCCAACTGGCAGGTGGAATACATGATATGCCTGCTTGAGGCGCGCTTTTATCAGATGCTTGATTTCAAGCAGGAAGCAAAAGTACATGCACTGGAATCAGTCGCCATTGTCCTTGACGGCGCTTCCAGTGATGCGCTTGCCACGGGCAGCTCACTCGCTTCAGGCATTCGCCTTGCCCGCACACTTGCCAATATGCCTGCGAATATCTGCACGCCTTCCTATCTTGCAAAAGAAGCTGAAGCACTCGCCGCAGAATTTTCAGCCATTACTACAAAGGTTCATGAAAAAGCTGCACTTGAAGCCATGAAAATGGGGGCGCTTCTCGCTGTCGGCCAGGGAAGCGCGACACCGCCTGTACTCGTAGAAATGCACTATCAGGGTGGCACGGATGGAGCGCCCCCGGTGGTGCTCGTTGGCAAGGGAATTACCTTTGATTCCGGTGGGATTTCCATTAAACCCGCAGCTGGCATGGAAGAAATGAAGTTTGACATGTCAGGCGCTGCCAGTGTGCTCGGTACACTACGCGCCTGTGCCCTTTTAAAACTTCCTATCAACGTTATTGGACTTCTTGCCTGCGCAGAGAACATGCCGAGCGGGAATGCGGTAAAACCCGGAGACGTAGTCACGAGCTCTTCAGGTATCACCATTGAAATAACCAACACTGATGCCGAGGGGCGTCTGGTGCTTGCTGATGCGCTCACCTATGCCGAGCGCTTTAAGCCGGCTTTTGTGCTCGATATCGCCACCCTTACCGGTGCCATGGTCATCGCACTCGGACACCTTACAACCGGCTTCATGACACCGGATGATACGGTTGCCGGGCGACTTGAGCGGGCAGCCCGGCAATCGGGCGACAAAGCCTGGCGTCTGCCGATGGACGCGGAATACGGCGAAGTCATGGAAAGCCCCATTGCTGATTTGCAAAATGCCGCGGGCGACAGAGCGGCCGGCAGTATCACCGCCGCCTGTTTTCTCTCGCGCTTCACGAAAAATTACCCATGGGCACACCTTGATATTGCCGGTACCGCGTGGGTATCCGGGAAATCCCGCGAAGCGACCGGCCGCCCGGTCAGTCTGCTGATAGAGGTACTGCGCGATGTCGCCCGTGCGGGTTGATTTTTACCTGCTTGAAGACCCCTCACCTGAGGGGCGCTGGCAGGTTATCTGTCGTCTGATTGAAAAGGCCTGGCTGCGAAAGCATCAGGTCTTTGTCTTCTGCGACACCGAAGCCGATGCGGAAACGCTTGATGAAGCGCTCTGGACTTTTAAGCCGCAGAGTTTCATTCCGCATAATCTCCAGGGTGAAGGCCCGGATTACCCCCCGCCGGTACAAATTGGTCTCGCCGAGCCACGGGGGTTCAACGATATTCTTGTGAACCTTTCAGCCGTCATCCCGGCATTCTATGGACGGTTTCAGCGTGTGATTGAAATTATCAGTGGCGAGGAAGCGGCACGAGAAGCCGGGCGCGCGCGTTACCGCGGGTACCGAACGGCCGGGTGTGCGCTGCAGACACACACCCTGAGTCAGGAGGGTGTAAAAGGTTAGGGCGAGGACGCGCTCTACTCTCTCCCGGCAGGCTGCATCTGCTCCCAGCTGGCTTTGCTGCGATAGAGTGCAGAGAGATCATTAAAGTCTTTCTCCACGCTGCCTGAGAGCGTGAAAACTGGTCGCTCATCCCGGTAATAGACGCCAAGCGGCACCGGGAAATCAGGGAAAGACAGGCGCGCAAGACGCATCGCAGCATCCCAGTCGCTTGAATCATGGTGTGCGGCCTGCTTTGTATCCGGCGCATGCGTAAGACGCCCCTCTCTCAGTGCGATGGCTTTATCAGCCTTCTCGCCAAAGCAAAGCGGAGCACCGTCCTCAAGCACAAGCGTATGTTCAGAGCGATTGGCTTTCAGCGCAAACGCGTCAAATGCGCCGTTGTTGAAAATATTGCAGTCCTGATAAATTTCCACAAAGGCACAACCTTTATGGGCGTGTGCCGCTTTCAGAATCTGTGCAAGATGCTGCGGGTCTTTATCCACCGCACGCGCTACAAAGCCTGCACCGGCGGCCAGTGCCAGCACCAGTGGGTTTTGTGGCTCGGTCTGCACGCCATTCAGAGACGTTTTAGTCACCTGGCCTTTGGGAGACGTTGGCGAAAACTGCCCTTTGGTCAAACCATAGACCTGGTTGTTAAAAAGAAGAATTTTAACGTTCACGTTGCGGCGCAGGCAGTGAATCAGCTGGTTGCCGCCAATGCTCAGGGCATCACCGTCACCGGTTATCACCCAGACGGTTAAATCGTCTCGCATGGCTTTAAGGCCGGTAGCTACTGCCGGTGCACGACCATGTATGGTATGAAAACCGTAGGTGTTCATGTAATAAGGCAGCCGCCCGGCACACCCAATCCCTGATACAAACACGTGCTCTTCAGGTGCGAGGCCAAGCTCTGGTAAAAATTTTTGCAAGGCAGCGAGAATCGCGTAATCCCCGCAGCCAGGACACCAGCGCACCTCATTGGCGTTGGTAAAATCTTCGCGACTATACAAGGGCTTGTTCATGGCAGATTTCCCTTTTGATGGCATCGACAAGGCGCGTGACGGTAAACGGCAGACCGTTACACTGGGCAATGGAGCGCGCATCCACGAGATAATGCGCACGCAGCTCTCGGCACAGATGACCGGTATTGAGTTCGGCGACCAGTACATTGGAATATTTACGAAGGATATCCCCAAGGCCGTGGGGCAGCGGAGAAAGGTGGCGAAGATGCAGCATGGCCATGGGAATCCCCTGACCGGCAAGTGCTGCAACAGAGGCCTTGATGGCACCCCAGGTGCTGCCCCAGCCAATAATCAGCGTTGGCGCTTCAACATCTCCTTCAATGATGAGGGGAGCATATTCACGGGCAATGCCCGCAACCTTTTGTGCGCGCACTTTTACCATGTGCTGATGATTTTCTGCGTCATAACTCACGCGTCCTTCATCCCCCTGTTTTTCAAGCCCCCCCACCTGATGTATAAGACCCGGTGTGCCTGGCACGTTCCAGCTGCGGCACAGTTCAGCATCGCGCTGGTAGGGTTTTGGGAAACGGTTGAATGCGAGTTCTGGAAGTTCGAGTGTTTCAGGGTCGGGAATTTTCCAGGGCTCTGCGGCATTGGCAAGAAACGCATCGAGCAGCACAATGACCGGGGTCATGTAACGCGCGGCAATGCGAAAGGCCTCAATGATGGTCGTAAAGCAATCGGCCGGGGTGGATGCCGCAATTACCGGCAGTGGCGCTTCACCGTGGCGGCCGTAGAGCGCCTGCTGTAAATCACTCTGACCCGTTTTAGTCGGCAGGCCGGTAGATGCGCCCGCTCGCTGCATGTCAACAAGCACTACCGGCAGCTCCGTCATGACGGCAAGCCCCAGCGCTTCACTTTTAAGGTCAAGCCCGGGACCCGAGGTGCAGGTCATCGCAAGCCGTCCGCCAAACGCCGCGCCAACGCAGGCGCAGAGTGCGGCAATTTCGTCTTCTGCCTGAAAGAGTTGGATGCCAAAATCCGAAAGCTTTGCACATTCATGCAAAATGGCAGACGAAGGCGTAATGGGATACCCCGCCACCAGCAGGGGCTGTCGGGTCGCAACCGATACGGTCGCTGCAGCAAGTGCCACCGCCTCCACTCCGGTAATCTGGCGATACTCCCCTTCTTCGCGGCGCAGCTGCCCCAGTACAAAATGGCGGCACGAAAGCTCGAGAGTCAGGCAATAGTTATATCCCGCCATCAAGGCTTCACGGTTGGCATCCGCAATCACCGGGCGTTTACGAAAACGGCTTGCCACAAAATTCAGGCTGTGTTCGGTTGGCAAATCAAACAGCCAGAGCACAATGCCAAGCACATAAAAATTCTTTGATTTTTTCGCTTCCGCACGGGAAACCTCAATGCCTTCCACCGCGCGCAGGGTATTGGTGACAAGCGGCACACGTAATACCTGATAAAGTTCCGCGACATTACTCAAAAAATCAGGGCTCATGCTGGCTTTTTGCCAGTCTTTATCAGTGAAGCTGTCTTCGTTTATCAGCAAAAGCCCACCCTCACGCAAAAACGGCAAGGCGTTTTTCAAGGCGGCAGGATTCAGCGCCACAAGGACATCAAGCGTTTCACCGGCGGTAAAAATGGCGTGCTCGGAGATGGCGAGCTGAAAGCCTGACACTCCTCCAACCGTTCCGGCAGGGGCACGGATTTCGGCAGGAAAGTCCGGCAGCGTGCGCACATCTCTGCCGCTCTGCGCGGCAGTAACGGTGAGGCGTTCGCCTACGAGCTGAACTCCATCGCCGGAGTCCCCGGTAATACGAATGACCAGCGTATCAGTTTTTGACATGGTTTCGTGCTTCCTGCATCAACTGGCGCATGGTGCGCACTGCCTCAAAAAGGCCGGAAAAGCAGGCACGTGCAACAATGGCATGGCCAATGTTTAGTTCGTTCAGCTCCGTGATTGCAGCAATCGGGCCAACATTCTGATAATTCAGACCGTGTCCGGCATTGACAATCAATCCCATCTTAGCAGCATATTCAGCGGCACGTCTAATCCGCTCAAGCTCCGAAAGGCGCGCGGCCTCACCCACCGCATCGGCATAACGCCCGGTATGCAGTTCAATGGCCGGTGCGCCGAGATGATGTGCCGCGGCAATCTGTGCCATATCAGGGTCGATAAACAACGAAACCTCGCTGTGAATGGCCGCAAGACGCGCGATGGCGCTGGATACAGCTTTTTCATTGGCAATCACATCAAGTCCGCCTTCGGTCGTGACTTCCTCGCGCCTTTCAGGGACGAGACAGGCATGCTCGGGAGAAATTTCAAGCGCAAACTCCACCATCGGCTCAGTAACGGCCAGTTCAAGGTTCATACGGGTCTGGAGCACTTCGCGAATGAGGCGTACATCACGCGCCTGAATGTGGCGCAAATCCTCGCGCATGTGCAGGGTAATGCCATCCGCCCCCGCTTCCTCAGCCACCATCGCCGCCTGCACCGGATCGGGATAGCGCGTGCCGCGCGCCTGTCGCACCGTTGCGATGTGATCAATATTGACGCCTAAAAACAATGGTTTAGTCATGATGATTCCTGTTGTTCCTGAGACCTGCAAACAATTCGCGCGTACGGATGGGCCTGCCGCCAAGCGCATGTTTAAGGGCCTCCTGCATCAGTCGTTTTGCCGAACGGCGCACATGGATATCAGAAAGATTCCCCTCCCGCATCGCCTGAATGTGCGCACCGCTAATGCCCGTATCACACGCCACAAGGCCGACTCCGGGCCTCAGACCATAAAAACCATCAGCGCGCACGGGCAGACCGCTTTCTGCCTCCCTGTCGAGGGACGGAGCATACCCGCAGGCCAGCAGCAGTGTCCACTCAAATTCACGTAAAAGCACTTCAAGCCCGGCTCGATTTTCAACGTTTGCCAGCTCCTCAAGCGCACGGGCAAAATGCGAAAACAGCCCCTCCTGCGCCTCATTCGCGCGAAAACAGAGGCTGATAAGTTCATTCAGATACAGTCCCGAGAAAAGCGCTTCGCCCGAGAGTTGAATGGGGGGAGCACAGGCCTCAAGGGCATTCACAAAACGGCGCTCACGCGAGACGGTTGTGTGCAGCCACAACGGTATAAAAGGCTGCAGGAGCGCCCGGTGTTTACGGGCATTACGCACCCGCGCGACCAGCACGCCCCACTCGCGGGTAAAAAAATGCACCTCGGCACTGGTTTCACCGCGCCATTCAAGGTGCAACACCCACGCATCGCTATGATTCCGGTCCATATCCAAGCTGTTTCAATGCGCGCTCGTCATCCGACCAGTTGGACTTGACCTTGCACCAGCATTCAAGAAACACTTTCCTGTCGAGCAGTTTCTCCATGTCCATGCGCGCGCTTGTGGCAATTTCGCGAAGCTTGCGCCCCTTGTCGCCGATAATCATCCGTTTGTGGCTTTCCTTTTCAACGAGAATTAAAGCATGCAGGTGCGCAAGGCGGCCATCGTCGGTGAACGATTCTATCTCAACCGTCGTGGAGTAAGGCAGTTCCTGACCACAGTAGCGAAATACTTTCTCCCGCAGCAGTTCCGCGCAGAGAAAATGTACCGGGCGGTCAGTAACGGCATCTTCTTCGAAGAGGTGCGGGCCTTCTGGCAGATAGGTTTTCAGGCGTTCAAGCAGCACATCCACCTGCACGCCACTGCGCGCTGAAAGCGGAATGATGGCATCGAAGGTGTGCTTTTGCCCCGCCATCTCAAGAAACGGCAGCAGGAGCGCCTTGTCAGCAAGCTTGTCTATCTTGTTAACCGCAAGAATGCAGGGAACCCCCGCTCCTGCCGCACGCAAAAGCGCATAGTCATCTTTGGCATCCCAGCGACCGGCTTCAACAACCAGCACCACCACATCCACATCACGCGCGGCCATGCTGGCGGATTTATTCATGAGACGATTCATCGCCTTTGGCGCTCGCTCGTGAAGGCCTGGGGTATCCACACAAATATACTGATACTCCCCCTCCGTGCGCACACCAAGAATGTTATGCCGTGTCGTCTGCGGTTTGCGCGACGTAATGCTGAGCTTTTGCTCGACAATCCGGTTTAAAAGGGTTGATTTTCCAACATTGGGGCGCCCAACCAGCGCGATGTAACCACAATAACTGCTCATGCACGATTCCTGTGTATTTTCAGAGCATATTACCAGCAAAAGCCACAGATTGCGAGGGTCAGGCCACGATCCACGGTTTCATCAGCATCGCTACCTGGCGCACCAGCGGCATTACGACGGAATTGCCAAACTGACGCCATGCGCGCGTGTCAGATACTGGAATACGGAAGGTATCCGGGTACCCCATGAGGCGGGCGCACTCACGCGGGGTGAGGCGTCTCGGATTGGAATGCATGCCGGTGCTTACAAGAATCTCTGAGCCATCCTTATAATACCGGGCGGAAAGTGTGCGGGTCGTATCGTTCTTCCCAACGACTGAGCATCCAAAACCGTTGCCGCGCGCACGGTGGCGGGCCGCGTAGTCCTGCAGATAGGTCCAGAGCCTGTCAGAAAGGTGGTATTTCGCATGAACACGCCCCCCCTCATCCAGATAACGTCCACCATCAACATCAATTTCAGACCCGTTTTCAGGATGCAGAATATCGCCAAGTTTAGGACTTTCAGGACCAATAGGGGGAAAGACTTCCGGTTGCCAGTCAAACTTACAGGGAGACGCGAATCCTATGATAAAAATACGCTCACGGTGCTGTGGCACAAAATGGCGACCGTTTAAGACCCGGTAATGAATGTCGTAGCCAAGATCTTCTGTCAGCGTGCGCCGTATGACTTCAAAGGTGCGTCCACGGTCGTGGGAGAGCAGGTTTTTAACATTCTCAAGAAGAAAAGCCCGCGGTCGTCTGGCCGCAAGAATGCGCGCCACATCAAAAAAAAGCGTACCCTGCGTTTCGCAGGCAAAGCCGTGTGCGCGCCCTAATGAGTTTTTTTTCGACACCCCCGCAATGCTGAACGGCTGACAGGGAAAGCCCGCAAGCAGGACATCGTGTTCAGGTATTTCTGCCGAATCAATTTGGGTAATATCGCCGCAGACCGGGTGCAAAGGCGCGAAATTCGCCTGGTAGGTTTTTTGTGCAAACGCATCCCATTCGCTCGTGAAAACACACTGCCCGCCCGCGGCCTCAAAGCCAAGGCGCAGCCCGCCAATACCGGCGAAAAGGTCGATAAAGGTAAAATCGTGGTTTGACACAGGCCTCCCGCGCAAATTAAGGCTGGAAGCGGGTGATTGTCGCATTCGGATGCCAAATGTCAATCCTGCTTGCCAGAGAACACGTGAAAGGATACGATGACTTCCTGGACATCAAGAGGACTTAATTGTGCCAAAAAGCGCATTTCGAGAACGCATTGAACTCGCCGTCAAACCCCACCATGAAAACCGCCCCACCCTGATTGGGAAAGCCCGCGGTCCGCACGCCGGCATGCTGGTCCATGGCCATTATCAGACGGAGTATCAGCTGCCTAAAGGCGACTCCCTGCGCATTATTGCCAATCATCATCAGCGATTTCCACAGATTATTCTTCGTACCCGAAACGCCGAACTCGTTCGCCGCTTACCCGGCAGGCGTGAATCATCGCTCGTGGCCAACGCCATCGCGCACATCAACGCCTATTGCCTGCGCTCAGACCACTATGTGGAAGAACGAACCCCGCTCCAGCTGCAAAAATACGCCATTGCGAAGCGTGCCGTAGAGCGCCTGCAAAAGCTGCTGCCCCGCGAGCGTGCAATAGCCCCTTTTCATTTCAGAGCGCAGGAAGCGCTCAGGCGAAAAGTAATTCGCGTCATCGAAAAAGCGCGTGACGCCAATATCCTGCTCGCAAACCACCCCACCGTCTCCGAAGGAGAGCTGCGCGATATTTTATACAGCGCGCGCCAGAATGCTCAGCAGTTTACCTTCAATGTTCAGCAGCGTGTGACCCGGGCTGACCAGATGGATTTTGAGGAGCGTGAACAGCGCACTATCATCTGGGACAGCAACTCGCACATTGGGCAAAACCGTGCGGCGCTTGAAGATGCCCTGAGGGTGATAATTTCGACGTATAACCTGAACCCCTCCCCTTCGCTGAAAAAAATTCCGGCCAATCGCTTTGAGCGCTTTGCTCAGTACTTTGTAACACTTTGGGAAAATGCCCGTGAATGGGCAGATTATCATGCCAAAGAACAGAAGCCAGAACAGTCGCATACCTCCGTGGATAAGGATACCTGGCGAGAAGAATACGTTCACCCGTGGTTTAAGCTTCACGGTCACAGTCAGCAAACCTATGATTCTCTGGAAGCGCTTGCGCACGCGCTTGGCGGTACCCGCCCTCTTCTTTTTGAAAGACGAGAGCAGGCCTGTTCTGCTGTAAATTACGGCTGTGATGGCGACTGGGGAATGCTGCCCGGGGAACGCGCCTTTTTGCTGCGTGTGAACAATACCGTCAAACGGTTCGCATTTGGCGAACTGCCTCAAGGACGCGTGTTTTTACTGCCAGACGGTGAAGATTTACTGGAGCTTGCGTCCCTCAGTGAAAAGCACCTTTACCTCTTTGAGCGGATTCGCCTGCGCATTAAAGCGATTATCACGCAAATTCCAGTCGCCATGCGCCGCTTGTATACTATCCTGCGTGATTACGTGATGCACGATTTACACAATGCGTTTGAGGCCCATGTTGAAGCCGGTCATCCAAAGCTCGAGCCAGAACCTGCTCCCCCTCCTGCACCCAATCTTGAACATCTGCAGACCATTTTACGCGAACAGGGTATTCTGTCGCCCACAGAAACCTTAGAAGACTTCGCCAAAAACGCGCTTAAAAACTATCGTGTAGCCCGCCCCGACCATCCGGGGATGCATGCGCGATATACAAATCCAGCACACCGCATGTTCGGCGTGTTTCGTCATTTTTCTGATTTTTTTGTCGACACCAGTGAACGTAATCCGGTGATTGGAACGCTTGCCATGGCGGTTTATTTTTACGGTGCCGGTGCCATAATGGCGCCGAAGGCGCTGACGGCACTCCTCACCAAACTTCAGCTTCATGGCTTGATAAAAGCCATCGGCCCCACTCAGGACATGGCGCGCTGGATGAGCCACGGAACCCTGTCTGAAGCCATTTCCGCCGCCATGACCTACTGGCAGGGCGTCATTATGGTGGGGAGCATTGATGAATTTATCACCGGCGCCATTACACTCATCAAAGACGACCCGGTCGAAGTGGCCATGGTGGTGTCGCTGGCACTCTCCATGGGCAAAGGCATTTGCACTGCCATTCCACGTTTTGAGGATGAAATGGGTTCCTTTCCGTGGATTAATTATTTCTTCCTTGGCGTAAAAGGTGGTGCTGCCATCTATGACACCATCATGCATCCCGGAGAAGACTGGCTGCTTGGCACGCTTCGCTGGCTCTTAAGAGGCGGTCTAATTGCGGCAGAGCTCCTTATCGCCCCGTTTGTCGAATGGAAACGCCACGGGTTTGCCAGGGGTTTTCTAAGCGGCTGGCTGAAAAGCTTCGGGCTCTTTTTGCAGACCTTAAAGCAAATCGTGCATGCGGGCTTTGATTTACTCCTTGCCATCTGCACCATACCGTTTCGTGAAATCAGCGCCATGGCGCTGCATGTGCCTTTTCGCGGGATAACGGCGGTGCTGACGATGAGCCTTGGTGCACTTGGCAATCTTCGTGAAATTGGCAATGCGCTTGACTACTTTGCGAACCGTCCGGGTTCCTGGAATTATTTCGAAGGATTTCATCCCTCAAGGCTGTATGGCTTTGTAAACCCCATGGAGCGCCTGCCAGGCCATCCTGTCCTTAAAGTGTTAACGTTTATACCGATGCTGCTTGTCAGCCCGGTTTTTGATGTTTTTAAAAACCTGTTTATTCTGCCATTGGTGGACACTGGCTCGCTCACGGTACGCCTCCTGCTCACGCTCACAAATCCCCTCGCACGTTTTATCGCTTACACTGCAGGCGCGTTGCTTAAAGCCAGTGGATTCCTCTGGGACTCCAGCGCAGGCTTTCTGTTGCGCCATCTCGCAGACGGCATTACCCTTACTGCCAATGCCGTTGACGGCCTTGCCGGTAAGGCGCGCCAGTGGGTGCTTTCTGAAATTGAAGCCATTAGAAGCATGCTTTATTATCAGGCATTTGTGCAGTCCGCCATTGAGGTGACACCAGAGGCGGCTCGACACCTCGAAACGCCACAGGCGCTGTGGCAGTTGCCTGAAGAAAGCTCTCATGGGTTAGTACAAAAAATGCTGGGCACAGAGTGTCGCACACCCACCTTGCAGGCGGAGAATCCCCTGCACCATACCTTCCTGCGCACGGATGAAGATGATGATGAAGTCAAAGTTACGTCACCAAGGATGGATGAGGGGCTTCAGCCTGCTTGAAACGGTGATAGTGCTCGCACTTGCCGCTATACTGGCCGCCGTTGCCTGGCCGTCCTGGAACCGCCATCTTGTGCGCACACATCGTGATGACGCACAGATGGCGTTGCTGGCGCTTGCCGCCGGCATGCAGGCCTGGCACCTCGCCACACACACCTTTGATACTGACGTCGCTCCTCCCGGAGCTAACCCGCCCAAACCAGTTGCAGGCCTCTCGCCCCTTGGCGGATATCGGTTGCACATTAAAAGCGCCACAAAAAATGACTTCCTCCTTGAGGCGCATGCCGAGCCCACAATTGCCGCAGCCGACCCGGCCTGTCGGCTCATGACGCTTGACCGCCATGGCATGCAGGGAGAACCAGCGGCGTGCTGGGGCATTCAGGGTACAAGGGCAGTCCATATAAGACCCTAAATGCCGCCGCCCGTCTATTAAGGCCTGCTCGATGCAGCCGGGGAAAAACTCAAAATATCCTCGGCACTCTCAACGCGCATCGCTTTTTCCGCAAACATTTTTACTGCTCGCATAATCGCCGCAAAACCTCCTGCCAGCGGGAGTGTCTCTTCCGGTATAATCCTGTCTAAATCGGTAAAGAGCTCAATCACGGGTTTACCATCTCTCTGATAATTCAGCGCCTGAATAAACTTTGACAGATATGCCCGGTCGATGATGGAGCCCTTTGGCATCCTGTCCAGGACTTTTTGAAGAAATGGGAGCATTACGGCTTTGGGATTTTCGATAAAGCGCGCCTCATCAAGGAGCCCCTCTTGCATGCCTGCGCTCAGGATTGTCTCTGATTCCGTTATGAGCTTGTACAGGCATACCGCTTCATCCTTGATAAAATCTTTAGCGATTTCACCCCACTCAATGCGGTTATATTCGCTCCAAAAATCTTTAGAACCTAAGCGTGAAAGCCTTTCAAAACGCTTTATGTCCTGATTTAAAAGGTTACAAAAGTCTCGCATGAATCCAGAAAGATAACTATATGGCGACAGGTCCGGGTCGCGAATGGCAGAACGGAAAATCCTGTCGACATCGAGCAAATTGAAGGGATTAAGTTCCTTCAATTTTTCCTCGACCTTAATGACCCTGCTCAATTCAGAATTTACACTGGCTTTTTTAACAGCCTCAAAGCCAACCATCAAGTACCCTGTAAGCGAGCGACCCAAAATAAACCGTGATTTTTGCCAGCTTTGAGCGGCAAATGACCCCACCTGCTGCATGCCTTGTCTTGTTCTGTCAAGCATTGCAATGAATGCAACGTCTCCCTGTAAGGTTGTTTTTTTCCGTTCAAAATATTGCTCCCAGTTTTCCGGATGCAATTCAATGGCATTTCTGACCAGTCGAACGAAATCATCAGGAAGATACTGGCAGAGCTTTAAAAGGGAGGCTTTCCTTATATCCTCACTCGGGCCTATTTCTGATTCAGATATTGTATTAAACAATAATGCTGCTTCCACCCTGATAAAACCCTGAACCAAATCGCCCCATTCAATTTGACCAAAATTTTCCCAAAAAGTCGCGGAACTGAAGAGAGCAAGAAGTTGAAGACGCCGCATATCCTCACTAAAGCGACGACAAAAGTCTCTCATATATCCCTGAACAAATGTAAAAGGTGACATGTCCGTGTCAAGCATGGCAGAACGGAAAACCAGGTATATATTCATCAGACTTAAAGGCTGAAGCCCGTTAAGTTTCGAGAGGACTTTCTTAACAATCACCCCTTCAGACTGCGGATGATCTACTCCGATAGAAGCAACATCGTTCTTTACATGTTCGATAAACTCTTCGAAATTCAGAGAACCGTGATTTTCCCATCTTCTTTTTGCAACTATTGAGACCTCACTCAAACATTCTTTAACTCTTTCAAGTGTTTGCGCCAACAAAATTTTTCCTCCAGAGTCAATATTGACCATGGTAAAATGCCTTTCCCAATCTGCATCATAAACGTTCAGCGCATACCTGAAGTCACTGACAAATTCAGCGGAAACATACCCGTGAAGCTTAAGGAACAGGAAATCGGGGCTGCACTCAAGCCTTCTTGCAAGTTCAACTAACAACTTGGAGCCTGACCTGGTACGGTTTAGCCTTGTGAGCCATGCTATGTCAAAAGTATTTTTTTCAAAATTATTCACTAAAACTCTGGTTTTCAAGAGACCGCAAATCACTGCCGTCAATGCTGGATTTTTTCCACAAAGAAGGTCGTAAAGAATGTGGTGAGCATCTTCGGTTCCAGCCATGCAGAGCCAGGCGAATAATGAGCTTGAACCATATGTGCCTACCGGCGCCTGGTGTTTTAAAAGTCTTGGAAGCGTCATCGTTGCCATAATTTCAGGGACATTACGAAGTGCGCTTGTCACAGCATGAGCGTTTGCAGGTTCCGACATTAACGCCCATAAAAAAGTACGACCATCCTCTGTTTTCTTTTCGGTTAATGACCAGAACGCTTCAGCGCTCTGAATTTTATTTTCGAGACTTTGGGAACGTCTTGGCAGGCTGGCAATATGATCTCTAATTGCCGACAGAAAAAGATAGCCCTCATTGAGTGCTGTCGCCGATTTTTCCGTGAGCAGGTTATTTAAAAACGAAACCGCTGCATCTTGATTATTTAAGCGTTGCCTCTGCAGAAGGCGCGGGAGCTTTTCCTTAAGATCACGTATCGCGCGCCCTTCCACAAAAAAGCTCGCGGTTCTAAATGCCTCAATGATAAACTCTTTATAGGACTTCAGTGTGTGACACCCGGTTTTATTACGCGCATCAATGTACCGCTCTGTAAAGCGAATGAGGCTTTCACTAAGCCAGTAAGACGCCCGCTCTCCCTTATTCCTCAGAAGTATTGCCCACTCTGTGACTGGGTAATTGAGCATTTCTCTGCAAAAGGCATGGCATTCCTTTGGCATATGGCGTACCGCGGCCCACATGAATTCATCACGCGATTTAAGACCTGAATCCTGCATCAAGAGCGTAAGAACCTCACTTTCATCAAGTGCCATGCCATGGTTATGGACAGCATGGTGAAAATCGGCAAAACCCGCATCATAAGGTGGCTCAAAGCTTTTGCCCATAGTGATAAAAAGCTGCCTGAGTTCACTGCGAAGCCCGGGGTTACAACGCAAAATATCGACGAGAAAATCATGATGCCGTTTATCACCCAGTTTAAAAAACCAGTGGAAAAGTGAGGTCGCACAGGGCTTGTTCGGATCTTTCGTAAACTGCATGCAAAGCTGTCTGGCCGTGATATATGGCAGCACATTATGCGGGGTCGTCAAATAAGTGCGCAGCGCTTCAATACTTTCAGGGTCTTTTGTAAACGAGAGCATCTCCTGAGCATTTAGTGGGTTGAAAATCACCTGTAGATACTTGCGTGCAGCTGTAGCTTCAGCGTTTTCATGAGTCGCCGCCTTTGCACGCGTTCGGCGTCCCCTTCCAGACGGCGCCTCCTGAAAAAAGGAAGGGGCTGACAGGCTGGATGCGGCTCTGGCCGGGTCTGTCGATCGTGCGGCCACAGGTGCTTGAACCACTTCAGGCAGCATGATGGGAGGCGCCTGCACTTCAGGAAGGAGCGGCATGACGCGCGCCTGCAGACGCGCTGCCAGAGCATCGAAAGCCTCGTCAGTTCCATTACAGCGTTTCAGGAACAGTGCGCGCGCCTGAGTGAGGTTTTCATGGCGAATATACTGTTCCACGCACGCCTGCCAGTCTTCGATGCCAAAGGCACGCCGTTCAGCGCTAAAGTCCGGCACACTGTTTTCCGGCAGCGTTTGCTTCAGTGATAACTTAAGCGCTTCGGCAGGATAGAGCGGTTTTTCGATATCAACCATCACCAGACGCTCGCTGACACGGCTGCATGCTGTAAAAAGTCGGTTAAAGGCGGTGGCATTCTGCCAGTTGCCAAGACCGTGTTTCGGGCGATGCGCTACAACGCCTGAGGAGGAAGCCGCATGTCCATGCAAACTCTCGCTGATTTTCGCAAAACGGAGAGTATCGAGATAACGGTAGAGGATACAGGTTTCAAACTGCATTCCCTTGATCTCTTCGATGGTGCGCACGAGCGCCCCCTCACCAAAGCGCGCTTGTGCTTCATCTCGATATTCCTCATGCGTAATAACAACACACTCCGGGTTATTCGCGGCAAAAGCGCCAAGCGACTCCCGAAGTACGTCGTCCATCGCCTCCCAGGTAAGCCAGTGTGCTCTTCCGGGGCGCGCATGTTTACCTTGAGAGCACTTAAATTCATGCACCTGCTTTTTATCCTGAAGGCCGCCTAAATCGTTAATGGCAAGCGTAATGATGCGCTGCATGAACGCCTCAAGCACAAGCGGTACACGGTAGGAACCGGGCAGCGCGATCTGTGTCACTTTAATGTCGCCACCCTCTCCATTAGTCTGGCCAATGGCGCGAATGGGCTTGGTGAAAGGCAGCGGATCACTCAGTCGCTGAAAGTCGCCTGCGCACAGCACAAGTGGCAACCCACGACCCGCGAACTTTGCGATATTTTCCAGCTGTGCCCCTGAAACATCCTGTGCTTCATCAAGCCATACAAGTCCCCCGCACACCGGCGGGTCAATACGTACAAACGAGAGATCGATTTTACCCCCGGCAGCGAGATTCGGCACCCAGTGAGACAGGATGATATCCCAGACAAAGGCGCGCTCAAGACTTTTGGGCGCGAGAGTGGAAAGCCGCTTTCCAAGATTTTTATACGCTTCTTTATCGGCACATCCTGAGGCAATCCGCCCTTCCTGATACACCGCTCGAGCTTCTTCGCGCTGATGAAGTTCCATGCGTTTTTTATCTCGACTTTTAAGAGGCTCTAAAAGTTTTGGAAGTGGGTCGTACCCAAGGCGCTTTGCAACCGCCTGAGCATGTTTAAGGTACCACTCAATAAACGCCTCTTCCCCAACTTCCTGCTTGCCGGTCAGGTCAAGCCCACAGGACTCTGCCCATTCCCTATAGGTTAGAAACTCAACAGACGCGCCAGGCTCCACTGCCTGTGGCAGGGCGTTCCAGGCAGACTGCATGTCGTTTCTGAGCATCATCGAACGGGTAATGCATACGATTCGCGGGTATTGATGCCTCAATTCAGGCAATGACAACAGTATGGTGGAGGTCTTGCCACTTCCTGGAAGGCCCGTGAAAAGGAGCGGCAGCGTGAGCTTTGCAGCAGTATCCTGCTGCGCCTTATCAAGAACGAGTGGCCTGTCGGCATACCACTGCATGGGCAGTGGTGCGGATGGTGCGTGGCGGGTCGCCTTCTTAATACGCTCCAGGGTCTCTTCACTGTTAACAGCTTCCCATCGCAGTCGCGTGGCATCCTCTCTACTGGAGGATGCCGCTGCCCCTGATGCCAGTTGTTTACGAGCATCTATGCGAAAACGCTTAAGCGCATTCGGGTTTCGCATGAATCGGGAGTCTTTATAGTGGTTATAAGACATTTCAGCAAACTGCAGATAGTGACTGCCGCCCCACTCAATAATGGTAAAAAGTAAACGGTGGCGTCTTTTATTTCCGAAATCTGCGGCTCGAACGCTAAAAAGATTATGTCCATTGAGTTGTTCAAAGTGGAGACCCGTGAATTGTCTATTTTGAATCTTTTCAATGGTTCCGGCGCACTCTGCTAATATTTCCTCTGAAACTAAAATACCTTTCCAGTAAAAAAACATGTATAAACCTCTATGCGTTAAATTGAGTGATGTTCTTGGGCGTACTGGCTTTCCAGCTCCTTCATGCGCAGTTCAACCAGAAGGTAATGGTCGCAAAAGGCGCGAATAAAACCTGCGAGCATGCCGGCTGGATGCAGAAGAGGGTCAGCCCGCAGCTCTCCAACAAGCGCCGTGATGGCTTCGATGTCGGTATTTTCCATAGCCTCAAGCTGTTCACTGAGTCTGTTAACCAACGCTCTGTCGCAATCAGAAATTTTCGAATCAGGCAGCTTCAAAAAAGCCAGCGCATTCAGCAGATTGTCACGAAGAAATGGTGAACTTGCGCAAGAATCCCAAAGTCCTTTGCCTCTTTGATTCGCCAGCGAATAGAGTTTCTGCAAACGGGCATAAACATGGGGATACATCGCATACAGCGGCTGCTCTGAAATACCGGGCGTTACATGGGTGTTCCATTCAGATTCGAGCGTAAAGTGCAGAAGCTGCGACCAGGGGTCACATGCTTTCGGATAATACGCGGCAATTGCCTGTAAAAGCTCTGCAGGGGCCACATTCAGCTGTTGCGCGAACAAGGCTATCAGGTACCCGCCCGCATCAGTATCGACAATCATGGCCAGGCACTGAACATCGAGATACTTCGGGTCGAAATTGCCCGCCAGGACGTTTTGACGCAGAACCTCTATAAAGGCTTCCGTAAGGCGTGAATTTACACTGGTTAAAAGACGCACAAGTGTAAACTGGCACACGGGAGAATCTCCTGCACACAGCCAGTCAAGAAAAGACGTTCTTCCTTCCCTCAGTGCATCTGCATTGGGCGTGAAGAGTGTCTCCAGAGTGACCGTACTTGCATCCTTGGGAAACTGGTACCGGCTTTCACCGCTCTGCTGTATCGTCGATTGTGCACCAGAATGTCCCTGAAAAAAACTCACCGCACTCGAACTCACACGTGGCTCAGAAGCCTTGAGAGCAGGCCTCGATATCGCCTCTCGTATGCCTTCGCGGGCCACATAGAGTTCAACGTATGCAGGTCGAAACCAGTTTTTTCCGCAGTTTTTCAGCTCCTTGTTAAGCGCTTTCATCATAACTAAAGGAGAGGTACAGGTGCGCGCTTTTTTGTGCATTCTCAAAAACGGACTATTTTTATCCTCTCCCGGCGGAATACCGACTGGCTGACCCACTCCTAAAAATTTACGAACCTGCTGCATCACATCATCCGATACCGCACACTTATGCCAATCGGCTCTGGCATGTGCTGCCCGCTCCTTTAAGACATGCACCAAATATCCGACCCATTCAAGCGTCCATTCTTCACCGGCGCGGATGTAGCTCTCCCATTCATCCTGCGGGAGCAGATACAGGTTGCTGCAAATTCGATGACACACTAAAGGAAGGTGCTGAAGGCTTACATCAATCACTGTATCTGAGTCTTTGCGAAAGCCGGCGCGCGTATTTATCGCCTGCAGCAGCTTATGACAAAGCCCGGGTTTTTGTCTTAGCAGAATAAGATAGCGCAAATCGCTAAAACGCGCGTCAAACATTGGCTCCTTTGCCAGATGAAGCTGTCGGCAATAGTCCGCAAGAGCGTTTATCAGTTGTGGACTTTCTTTAAGCAATTTTTCAAGGTACTCACTCCTCCCGATAGATGTATAGTTAAACACCCAGTACATCATGGAGCTTCGTACTGCTTTAGGCTCCAGGCTAAACTGCATGCCAAACTGCTCAAGACTTATCCATGGAAGCAGGTTTACGGGCTTTGTGAGACGCTCAAAAATACGCGTCAGGTCTGGATTCTTTTTATCAGACTGGTTGATAATTTCAGCAATTTCAGAGTCAACGGGATTAAAAAGCTTTGCAAGAAGCTGTTTCTCTGTAGTGCCGTTTGCATGTGACATTCGCTGCATTCCCCTTTTGGGGCCTTTGCCTCTGCGGGAAGCTGCGGGGCGCACTGACGGGAGGGCTGGCGTCTTTGATGGGGATACAATATGCGCATCTGTGCTGCTACTGCTTGTGCTGGAGCTGCTGCTACTGCTGGACGAGGGCTGTGCTTCAGGTTGAGCGGGCATGGCCGGTTCTACTCGCCGCTCAAACCGCGCCATAAGGGTAGTAAATTCCTCGGGCCTGCCTTTGCATTTCTCAATAAAAAGTCGCCTTGCCGTATCAATGCTTCCCTGACGGATAAACTGGCGTACGCGCTTTGCCCATGCCTCTGGACTTGTATCGACGGTCTCATGGGTCAAAGAAAGCGGCATGCGCTCTGGTATTTTTGCACGTAAAGCGTTTGAAAGCAGGGCCGTTTTATATTTTCCGACACTTGCCTCCATGATAATAAGCCGCTCACTAAATCGCGTGTAGGCGGTAAAAAGCCTGTGATAAGTTGTAGCATTTTGCCAGTTGCCACGCCGGTTTTTAGGGCGATAAGCAGAGCTGCTCGCGCCTTCAGCCTGCTGAGCTTCACGAGCTGCGCAAAGATGCTCAGCGCGCGGTGTATCGAGTAATCGGTAATGCACGCCTGTTTTAAACTGCATTCCCTTTATGGCTTCGATGGTTGTAACAAATACGTCCTCCCCAAATACCCGGCGCGCTTCATCGACATGCTCTGGATCTGGACTGGTCACTACCGCGAACTCCGGATTATTTGCACCAAAGACACGAATGCTCTGGAGTAAATCCGCAGGTATCTTGTCACACTCAAACCAGTGCGCGCTTCCTGGGAGCGCGTGCGGACCCAGTGTCGATTCGAACGTACGCACCTGGGCTTTATCCTGCACTCCACCTGCGTCAAACACTGACCAGTCGATTAATAACTGTACCGCCCCCTCAAGAACGGCCGGCACGCGAAACGAGCCAGGAAGTACAACACGCGTCAGTTCCGTACCCGCCTCATACACCATCTGCTGAAGATGGTTAACAAACGGCAGCGAGTCATTCAGGCGCTGGTATTCCCCGGCACAGGCAATAAACTGGAGTTTTGAGCCTGAAAAGCGCAACAAATCCCTCAACTGGCGACAGGAAAAATCCTGAGCCTCCTCAACCACCAACAGGCCATCGAGCTCGCCCGGTTCCAGCTGAACAAAGGACGGGTCAACGAGCGCTGCCCTCGCACAATACTTCTCCCACGCAGGCAACAGCCACTCGTGCACAAATTGCCGGTCGGCACTCCCGGTAGAAAACAGCGAAAAGCAGGTACCAAGGGCCTGATAGGCTTCAGGGGTATACCCACAGGCAATGCGCATTTCCTGGTAGATGGCAGAAGCTTCAGCATCTGCCTGTAAATCATGCTGACGCGTGCCACTGGTTTTTTGTGCCTTAACGAGTTTCGAAGGCGTAACGCCATGCTGGCGGGCAATCCTGGCAATCTTATGGACATTTTCACGGTACCAGACTTTAAACTCGCTCTCTCCTGCGAGTGTTTTACCGCTAAGGTTAAGCCCGCTGCGCTCTGCCCATTCGAGCCATGTTAAAAATTCAACCCGGCTGTCAGGTTCCATTGCCTGTGGAAGGGAATTCCATGCGCTCTGCATGTCATTACGAAGCAGAGGCGTATTTGCAATGCATACAATCGCATTGTACTGCGTGCTAAGTTTAGGCAGGCTCAGTAATACTGTCGATGTCTTACCACTGCCTGCAAGGCCACTTATCAATGCCGGCACAGCAATGTTCTGAACCTCTCGCTGCACGCCAGTGAGCGCTATCAGATGATGGTTATACCATCGAAGCGGTGCGGGTGCCTCTGAAATATCAGAATGTATAACCCCCTTCAATTGGGTGTCATCAGCAGATTCCCATGTAAGCGTCTCTGAAGACGTTTTTTTACGCGACTTCCGAAACTTCTTTAACAGTTTCGGGTTTTTCATAATGCGTGAATCCTCATAGTGGTTGAGCGACAGTTCAAGAAATTTGAGGTAATCATGCCCCCCCACATTTATCACTGTAAACAGCAGGCGCTTTCTATACCCGGCACGTACACTGTAGAGGTTGTATCCAGTAAGCTCTTCCAGTCCTGCACTTTTAGTTTGTTCGTTACGAATCTGATCGAGCGCTTTTGAACATTCCTCTTCAACTTCCGGGGTTAAATCAAGAATATCTTCCCAGTAGTAATATTTGGGCATTGGTTTTTCCAAAGATAAAATGAGCATATTTTACTCTTTGTGCTCACAAATATCAAACCAAACAGCAGTTAAAGGCTAACTGCATTTAAACTTTACATTAATGATTGGAAATGTAAGAATCGGTTAAATTGGACCGAAAGCTTTATTTTCATGAAAAAGCTCATGCAAATCATCACTGCCTCCTGCATGTCCGTGCACCCGGTCGAATGCCCTGTTTCCTCTATTATTGCTCGCCGCCGTATCACCCTCTCTCTGGCTCTGGGTCGGTACGCGCTGTAAAAGGTTATCTGCCCGTCTCAGGGCAGCCCTCTTCCCGCAGATAATCACACATCATCGTGAAACACGATTTTCGAGTTTATTCAGATATTGAGGAGTAAAAGATGTATCCTTTCTTTAAAAAAGCCATCCCGGTGGTCGCGGCGGGCACGTTCGTTCATGCCGTAGTTGAGCAGTATAAAAAAGAGGCTATCAAGGAAGCACACCCTCGCGCGCAGGTGAGTCATACCCTGATTGGAGGCAGCAGGCCATTCTTTGCGCGCAGTATAACCCTGCTCGAAGCCGATGAACCTGAAAAGCCTCGGAACTCGGGGACGTGGCACCCTGTCACGAAGTAAAGCGACAATGTGAATGGGAAAACACACCCTGATATCCCATCAAAGCTTCACGAGGCCGATTTGGCGGCCTCGATTCTCTATCAGGTGGCGGTTTTATTGCGCAATAAATCCAGCATCAGAAGAACTGCACCCACAAAAATAGCGCTGTCAGCGATATTAAAGACCGGCCAGTGCCAATTTTGGTAGTAAACTTCGAGGAAATCGACCACGTAGCCAAAAAAGAGTCTGTCGATAAGGTTACCCGCCGCCCCTCCCAAAAGGAGTGCTATGGCCAGCGGCTGTAAAACTGCATTCTCCGGTAAACGCCGAAGCCAGATGACAAATACCACACTCATCAAAAGGCTGAACACCACAAAAAACCATCGATGCCACTCGCCCGCTCCACTTAAAAAACTAAAGGCGGCGCCATTGTTCCAGGCCAGCGTAATGTTAAATCCTGAGAATACAGGATAGGGAACCCAGGGAGTAAAATGCAGACCCACCCAGTATTTACTGAGTTGATCAAGCACCAGTATCCCAAGACTTAACAGCAACCATGGCCATTTTTTCATGCAAACTGTCTCACTTCATCAACGCCGGTTACATTGCCAACACATCTGCCGCAAAGCGTTGGATGCGAAGCATTCGTTCCAACATCCGCACGCCGGTGCCAGCAACGCTCACACTTTGGATGTTCTGTAGCGGTCACCGTTACGGTAACAGGACTGTTTTCAGGAAGGCATTCAAGGGTTGCCATGGAGGTGATAAACACAAAGCGCAACTCATCGTTAAGACGCGCAAGCGCTTTAAAGCTGTCAGCCGGCACTCCCACACACACTTCTGCCTCAAGACCTGAACCAATCACCCCTTCACGGCGCTTACTCTCAAGCTCACGGTACACCACATCACGCACGAGCCGCACGCGCTCCCAGGCATCCATGTCGACTATCCCACAATCAGGCCATGCCGTATACCAGGTCTCAAGAAAAACAGATGCGTCTTTGTTGCCCGGAATTTCCTTCCATATTTCTTCGGCGGTAAAGGAAAGAATGGGCGCTATCATACGCACCAGAGACTGTATGATGTGGTACATCGCCGTCTGGCAGGAGCGGCGCGCAAGACTGTCCGCCGGAGTCGTGTACTGGCGGTCTTTAATAATATCGAGATAAAAACTGCCAAGCTCCTCTGCACAGAAATTGTGAATTTTCTGATAAATGGCATGGAACTGGTAACTGGCATAGAGTGCTTTAACGTCTTCCTGCAACGCTTGAGTTGAGAGAATTATCCAGCGGTCAAGCTCAACAAGTTCACTGTCGGCAACACTATGCGTCTCTGGATTAAAATCAAAAAGGTTCGCAAGTAGAAAACGGGCGGTATTACGAATGCGCCGATAGGCATCTGATACCCGCGTCAGAATTTCCTCAGAAATACTGACTTCCTGGCGGTAATCCGCAGAAGACACCCAAAGACGCAGAATATCGGCTCCATACTGGGCAATGACCTTATCAAGCGCCACATAGTTTCCGGCGGATTTTGAGAGCTTACGCCCGTCCTTGTCGACGGTATAACCGTGTGTCATTACCGTGCGATAGGGTGCAACTCCATCCATTGCCACGGATGTGGTGAGGGATGAGTTAAACCAGCCACGGTGCTGGTCGGAACCTTCGAGGTACAAGTCAGCCGGAAAGCTGCAATCCAGGTTGTGTCGAAGCACGGTAAAATGACTGACGCCTGAATCAAACCAGACATCGAGCGTATCCGTGCACTTGTCATACTCAAGCACGTCCTCAGGCGTCAGGAGCGCTTCAGGCTCCAGCGAAAACCAGGCGTCTATTCCCGATGTTTCTACGCGTCTCGCAACAGCTTCGATAAGCTCCGACGTTTGCGGATGCGGTTCACGGGTGACTTTGTGCAAAAAGAGCGGGATAGGCGTACCCCAGGCTCTTTGTCTTGATATGCACCAGTCGGGGCGATTTTCTACCATATTGGTGATGCGTGGCTTGCCCCAACCCGGTATCCACTCCACCGTATCAATGGCAGTGAGCACCTGCTCGCGCAGATGATTTTTATCCATGGCCACAAACCACTGCGGTGTGGCAAGAAAAATGGTCGGGGTTTTGTGGCGCCAGCAATGCGGGTAACTGTGACGCACAGAAGTTTCATGCAGGAGTGTGCCGGCTTCACGCAGCAAGGCAATTACCAGGGGATTGGCCTCACGCAGGTGCTTCCCGGCAAGTTTCGGCACATCAGGCGCGTAGCAGCCGTTTTGCAGCACCGGATTATTGAGCGGCAGGCCGAAGGCCTTACCCGCCACATAATCGTCTGTACCATGTGCCGGTGCCGTGTGAACAGCACCGGTTCCAGATTCAGCATCCACGTGCTGGCCCGTAATAACAGGAACCGTACGCGCTTCAAAGGGATGGCGAAGATGTATGCCTTCAAGCGCACTGCCTGTGCATCGACCGACCACTGGCGCATCCGGTGCACCGAGGCGTGCCATCACGCGCTCCTGCAAGGCTTCGGCCATGACCAGATATTGCGCACCGTTATCCACCAGCACATAGGTAAATTCGGGATTCAGGCACACGGCCTCGTTGGCCGGCAGCGTCCATGGCGTAGTCGTCCAGACAGTGAAAATCACGGGTTTAAGCGCAAGATTTTTATCAAAGTGCGACAGCAGTGCCTCTGCATCTTCTGCAGCAAATGCGACATCAATGGAGGGCGAGGTTTTTTCTTCATACTCGACCTCTGCCTCGGCAAGCGCCGAACCGCACTCAAGGCACCAGTTAACAGGTTTGAAGCCCTGGGTCATGTGGCCATTGGCGATGATGCGCCCAAGAGCGCGTATGATATTGGCCTCAAAGGAGAAGTCCATGGTGAGATAGGGATTTTCCCAGTCAGCAAACACACCAAGGCGTCGAAACTCTTCGCGCTGAATCTCAACCTGACTCGCAGCATATTCACGGCATTTCGCACGAAATTCATGTGGCGTAATGCGAACACCGGCCTTGCCGGTTTTTTTCTCAACATTGAGTTCAATCGGCAGACCATGGCAATCCCAGCCTGGAACAAAGGCCGCGTCAAAACCGTCCATGGTTTTGGATTTAACGATAATATCCTTGAGAATCTTGTTGAGTGCGTGCCCACAATGCAGATGCCCGTTGGCATACGGGGGGCCATCATGGAGAACAAAACGCGGCCTTGCGGCACGCGCACGCCGGATTTGTCCGTACACATCCATTTCCTGCCACTGTGCCAGTTGCAGTGGCTCGCGGGTTGAAAGGCTCGCTTTCATGGGAAACGCCGTGGTCGGCAAATTCAGGGTGTCCTTGTACTCAGTCATAATTCTCTACTCTGTCAATTTGGCGAAAATTCTCGCATCAAACCGTAAAATGTCAATTAAGACCCGCAAACCATGCACGCGCAGCAAGCGCATCCGCACGGATGCGGGCTATCAAGTCGTCAATAGTGTCAAATTTCATCTCATCACGCAGCTTATGCACAAACGCAATATTCAGGCGTTTTCCATACAGATTACCCGCCGGATGCAGAAGATGCACTTCAAGCACCAGGCGCTTCCCATCGACTGTAGGACGCATGCCAAGATTTGCAACTCCCGGCAACTGGGTATCACCAACGCCCTGCACCCATACGCAAAAGACCCCGCGAAGTGCGGTGTTTTTTCGTGAAAGTGCAATGTTTGCCGTCGGAAATCCCCAGGTCGCTCCACGGCCATGCCCCCTGACCACACGCCCTTCAAGGCTCGCCGGACGGCCAAGCAGATGCTCAGCGAGTATCAAGTCGCCCGCTGCTTCAGCAGCACGTATCCGGGTAGAACTGACGCGCTCACCATCGAGCGTAAAATCCTCAAAAACCTCCGTCGTGGCAGCACGCGCTTTTGCCAGCAGGGCCAGTTCCTCAACACCGCCCTCGCGATTTCTGCCAAAGCGAAAATCGCGACCCACAATAATGTGACGGGCATTCCAGCCCTGAAACAATTTTTGCTCCGCAAATTCGGTAAAAGAGAGAGATGCGAGCTGGCTGTTAAAACGCAGGCAACAGACATGGTCAATGCCCATTTCCTGAAAAACATTGAGCTTTTCACGCAGGGTGGTCAGTCGGGGCGGCGCGCGGTCTGGATACAGGTACTCTGCCGGCTGTGGCTCAAACACCACCACGACCGACGGCAACCCCATCGCGCGTGCGCGTTCAGAAAGCCTTGATAAAAGTGCCTGATGACCACGGTGCACGCCATCGAATGTCCCTATGGTCATTACCGATCCTGTGGCCAGAACCGGCACCCTGTGTCTGCCCCAACAAACCTTCATCACTCAATGCTTGACCTCTGAACGCACGATTAACACGTCGCACTCTGCACCATGCAAAATGGCATTGGCGGTTGAACCCAGCAGAAGCGCAAGACCATGCTTGCCATGGCTGCCTGTAACGATAAGGTCAACATTCTGCTCTTTGGCAATACGCAGCACTTCATTCTTGGTAGAGCCGAATTCGATGAACAGATGCGCAGAATCAACACCGAGTTCACGCGCCAGGGTGTCGAGCTCTTTTTCAGCCTGTTCGCGAATCGATACCTCAACCTCGGCAAATCCGGCAAATCCCGGGTAAGCATAGGCTGGAATTGGCTCAACGACATGCACGAGGTACAGCTGTGCCTGGTTTTCGTCCGCAATTTTTTTAGCCTTGTGGGCGGCACTGATGCCTACTTCATCAAAGTCTGTCGCAAACAATACTTTTTTATACATGTGATTCTCCCTGATTGACGCCCTCCCCGCTCCGAAGTACGGGTATCCGGGGATTAGTATAGCGCGAGTACTAAAGGTTTCACAGCGGCGTTTTCAGGATGCTGCGTCAATCTTTAGGAATTGACGCAGTGAAAGCACGAGGTCACACCCTAGCCAAGCATGGTCTCTGCAACATGCAGCTGGCGCACCCATGGTCTGTTGGCCACAACCTGCTTCGGCAACTGCGAAAGAGCAAGCTGCGCCGCCTCAGAGCTTTGGAAATTACCAAGCGTCAGAATGTACCAGGGCTTACCATGATGACGCGTTTCGTGAATGGTCGCCGATTTTTCAAGATGATAAACGCGAATCACACGCTCAAGGTGATCACGGTGCACACCTGCCAGCACCTGAATCGTGTAAACCACCTTAGGTGACGGGGATTGCGCCATCGCAAGTTCCTCGCGCGCACGCACTGCCGGCAGAGCAATCTGTTTAGGAGCTACGACTACCTTGTCAAGTACGGCGCTAACCTCCTCTGTTTCTTCATATACGCTGTCACCACGTGCCAGATTCTGGCGCATTTCTACGACTTCCAGCGGCTGCACAAGCGCCATGTCTGTGAGGGGCGGAATAACGCTTGCAAGCTGTACAGGCGTGTCCTCAGTGGCTTTGGCGTCCTTCATGGCAACCGGTGCCAGAAACGATGGCAGAGCCGCGGCGCTGGTTGACAGTGGCTCTGCATCCCGAGACTGTGAGACCTCTGCCTTCCAGAAAAAGGCTGCGGCCATAGCCATTATCAGGAGCAGCGCATATCCGGTATTGCCTGGCCGTAAAAATGTTCGCCGCCGTGGAGACTTGCTGAAATACGCCGCGGCTCTCGCATTGATTTGCGCGACATTGCCGCGAGTAAGCGCATAAAATTCGGCCATGGGTTTGTCGAAATCCCAGTTACGGGCATTTCCGGGTGGCGCAAGCCGGGTACTGACATAAGTACGGGTTTCCGCCTCACTGAGAGGCCCGAGAGTGATGGTGTGTATCATGTCACGAAAGACACCGCGCGCCAGCTGGTTCAGTGATGGCATGCTGGCGGTGTCTGCTGCGAGACACACATGAAAACATCCTTGAGCACCCTGCTGGTGCAGGAGCGCGAGCAGCGTTTCAATCAGAGAATCGGAAAGCTCCTGGGCATTATCAATGAGCAGCAGCACCGGTTCCTGTCGTCTGTTGATTTCAGCGACCAGCGCATCAAGCCCCGATTCACAGGCAAGGTCAAAGCCCAGAGCCTTGTGAAAATCCTCCACAAGAAGCGCGTGCGAAGAGGCGGTTGCCGCATCCACGGATACGCAGCGCACGCGCGCGTCAAGATGCCCCTTCAGCAATCCGATAAAAGTACTTTTGCCGCCGTTTTTCTCAGCCATCAGGGCAATCAAAACGTTGTTGTATGCTACCAGATGATTTATAAAATTGACGCATGACATCCAGGAGGCAGGTTTAAAAACCTCCGCGCCCTGCATCAAACCGCCCGCATGATTCATCCCCTGCGGTTGTGTCATGAGTTTTCTCCTTCTGTAGCCGCGGCCAGTACGGCACGAAGCGCTTTTTCACTGATATCTGCCGATACAAAGCAATTGCCTGGATGGTGCATCAGCACAAAACGCAGGCAATTATTGATAATTTTTTTATCCTGGTACAATTGATTCATCAACGCATCATGTGCAATATCGGCAGGAATGCGCGATGGAAGTCCAAACTGGCTGAGGAGGCGCTCTACCCGCAGTACTTCCGAAGGGGCAAGCAAGCCCTCGCGTTCTGAGAGTAAGGCCGCACAATAAAGCCCTGTTGCTACCGCCTCTCCATGCAGATAACGCGTATACCCGGTGCAGGCTTCAAGTGCATGCCCAATGGTGTGTCCAAGATTGAGCAGTGCCCGCTCCCCCTGCTCCGTGGCATCCCGCTCGACAATGCCCGCCTTGATGGAACAGCACTCAGCGACAAGTTCACTCAAGCGCTTCGGGTCTGCCATCAGCTCCGAAACCGTGCATCCGCTTAACCTGTCGAGCATTTGACCACCGGTCAGAAGCGCGTACTTCACCACCTCAGCCAATCCTGCACGAAACTCACGCGTACTCAGAGTCTTTAGTGTGGCAACATCGCAAATAACTGCAGCTGGCTGATGAAAAGTGCCCAGTAGATTTTTGCCGCCTGCATGATTAATGGCTGTTTTTCCGCCAATAGACGCATCCACCTGTGCGAGCAGCGTTGTAGGAATTTGCACCACTGCCACACCTCGAAGCCAGGTAGAAGCGGCAAAACCTGCAATATCACCAACAACACCGCCACCAAGCGCCACGACTGTTGTATCACGATGGTGCCTGCCTGCAGCCAGCGCATCGTGCACTTTCGCAAGACTGTTGCGATTTTTAAACTGCTCGCCGTCCTCAAGCACCACAACATCGCACTGTCGGTCAGAAAATGTCCCGCGCACAGGCTCGAGATACAATGGCGCCACTGTGGTATTAGTCACAATGAGAATCTGTGCACCACGAACCGTACCAGACAGGCGCAGGGCATCCTCGAGTAATCCCTCACCAATCCAGACGGGATAGCCGCCACCCGGCAGCTTAACCCGCACTTCTCGAGACGGGTTACTGCTCGCCATAGATGTATTTGATGATATTGTTGGCAACGGCCTTGACGGTGAGCTTATCCGTCTCGAAACTCACATCTGCAAGCTCGGCATAAAAAGGCTCACGCTCATCGCGCAGGCTTTCAAGTCGCTCTTCAAGATCAGGCGCTTGAAGCAACGGGCGTCGCGTATCCCGACGGGTACGCTCAAACTGCTGCGCAAGTGACGTTCGCAGGTATATCACCGTTCCACGTCCTGCCAGCGCAATACGGTTTTCCGGAGTCATGACAACCCCTCCTCCCGTTGCAAGAACAATGTTCGTTTTCTGCGTCAGTTCGTCTATGACTTTTTGCTCACGACGGCGAAAACCCTCCTCGCCTTCGATGTCAAAAATCCAGGAAATATCCGCGCCGGCACGCTCTTCAATCACTTCGTCCGAATCGTAAAACGGCAGATTAAGGGCTTTTGCCAACGCGCGACCAATTGTGCTCTTTCCGGCACCCATGGGGCCAATCAGAAATATGTTGCGAACTTTCATGATGCTCATCTTTGATTACATACCTCATCCTGTTTACAGGAATCTGAATCCCTCATCGAAACAGCGAACGCCGCGGCTGCTGGCAGCCCCGCACGCGTTGCCGGCCTTTCAGGCGGCGTTGCCCCATCACCCTGAACACCCATATAACCCGGCGATTCGCCGGGTATTATCCTGGGAGTAATGAAAATGAGCAACTCCTCATTACGGATTTTAGTGGCCGTCTTCCTGAACAGCGCCCCCACAACGGGCAATCCCCCCAAAAATGGAACCTGCTGCAAATCCCGAACCTGACCCTGCTGGTGAATTCCTCCCAGCACCACAGTCTGTCCATTGTCGACCCGCACACTCGTGCGGATTTCCCGGGTCAAAACCGCGGGTACGTTCTGTACTTCCCGTCGGGAAGGCGTATCCTGGTTGATTTGCAGCACCATGTAAATAGTATTATCAGGGGCTATGCGCGGTGTTACCCGCAGACTCAGCACCGCTTTTTTGAAGGTCACGGCCGTAGCACCCGCGACTGTTGCCTCCTGATAGGGAATTTCCTCACCGGATTCTATCACAGCCGGTTCAAGATTCGCAGTCACCAGTCTCGGACTTGCCACAACATGTCCCCTTCCCTCACTTTCCAGTGCAGACAGTTCCATGTCAAGCAAAACTCCCGTACCAAGCTTTGCCATGGCAAGCCCCATCGACGCCGGATGCAGACTGCCGGACAAGGCCAGCAAATCCACGTTCAGGTGCCCGGGGAAGGGCTTCACGTGCCCGCCTGGAGGTAAGGGCTCAGGGATATTACCTGCCTCAACCACCTCTCCCATGCCAAGACGCACACCGATATCCTCGGCATAATCGCGGTTGACATTGACAATACGCGCTTCAATCAAGACCTGGCGCACGGGTACATCCAGACGTTTTACCATGTTTTGCACGACTTCAACATGCGCACTGTCATCCTGTACCCAAAAAATATTGGTACGCGGGTCAGCCCCGCAACGCCCCTGAGGCGACAGCAGTGTCCCCTTGCCGTCAATAAGCCCCGCGATATCAGCCGCTTTTGCAAAACGAACCTCAACAAAACCGGTCTGAAGTGCCGCATTTCCAGGCGGTTGATGTGCATTTTCCGGGGCTTTAGACGCATCAAACACTACGTTGCCTCTTTCCTGGCTGTCAAGCCCCTGTGACAAATAGTGATGTGTTAAAGCATTTGAATGCCCCATAAACGGATTTCGCGCAGAAGACTTTGATAAAGCCAGAGCCACGGCTCCCGGCCACCAGAATGCCTGTTCTCCCTGCGTTGGCAAAGCCTTCGCCGGTGGCGGCCTGCTTCTTGCACGAAAGGCAACAAGCTTCAGGCGAAGCTGCAGCCATTGTGCGGATGGCATGATTGCGCTTTGTGATGCACGTTCTTCAAGCGTAAAATCAAGTGGCAATAAAAGGCGCGAGAGTGCTGAAAGGCGAGCAGACAGACACGCCATACCGCTGAAATTGCCCGCCATCTCGACGTCCATGGGCAACAGCATCCAGGACCCGTGCGGGCGCGCCTTCAGCGGGCGAAACACGGTAAAATCAAGCCCGCACCGGCGTGAAAGTGCTGCCAGCGCCTGAAAATCATGCTCACGCCGCCCATCAAGGCCAAAATGTGATGTTAAGGCATCGGTGTGTTCTTCCATGCGCTGACAAAGTGCCTGCTCCCGCCCTTTTTCTAAACCCTCGAAATGCTTCTTGAGTGCTTTTTCGTTTAAAGACTGCACTTCGCTTAAGAGACGTGCCGAATCGCGCTCCACCGGTACAACGAGCAGCAGGTGCAGGATGCTCCATATCACTACCCCCACCCCACACAGCAGAACCTGCTGCCATACGACCCGCCACAGGAGAAAGCGGTTGAACCATTCGGCGAGCGCTTCACGCTTCAGTCGATGCATTTACGCCTCCGCCATCGCCGCCGCCACTTCAGCGGTTACTGAAAATTCGACGGAAGTGTTATCAATCGTCTTAATTGGTCCGGGGCGCACTTTCTTAAAGCCCGGAGTCTGCGAAAGCCGCGTTACGAAAATGCTGACCGCTGAAGACTGACCTGCGCGCCCTTGAATCTGAAAAGTGCTGCCGTTCTGCGTAAAGCGCGTAGCCAAAAGATTCTGCGGCATGGCGGCAACGGTTTTTTGCACGTTTTCCCACCACTGATTTCTGCCTGCGTGAAAAACCTGCAAAGACCGCATCGCCGCATACTGCTGCCTGCATCGGGTTGTATCAAACGCTTTTTCGTGCAAACCAGTCAACCCGATTCGCAGAGTTTCTACCTCCTGTTTTCGAACTGCCAGACGATTAAGCGCAACTCGCCACCATGTGCCTTCTACAACAACCATGCAAAAGAAAATCATCAGACTCGTGAGAATGAGCCTGCGTCTTGCGAGTCGGCGGGACAGAGGGGTGGCGGCCAGAAGATTCACCATCATTCTGTCATCCCTCGCAATGCAAGGCCCGCTGCCAGCAAAAATCCGGCTGGGAGATCCCAGGCGGGTAAGAGGCGCTTGTTCTGAATGGCACTGGCAACTCGCGCGAGCGCACTGGATGCAGGCTCCAGAGCCACAGGCAGCAAGCCCGCCGCCATTACGTCAGCGGTGCACGCCTGCAGGGTTTCTTCAGTGATGGCCCACCACGTGAGCTCCCGCAAGCCACTGCGCCCGCTAACTGGAGGCGATAGTAAATAATCCAGATGCCATTGAGCCGTTTCTTCCGAAAGCAGGTGCTGTGCTTCAAGAGCAACAAGCGCACGCAGGTGACGCCTCGGAATGGCATGACTGAGCGTCAGGGTATGTTTAAACACACGGCCTTCGGGTATGGCGAGTGCGACGCGGCACGAAACCCGGCGGTTAGATGATTGAAGAGTATTGAACAGTTGACGCAGCGTCTCAGGAGTAACTTCATGATGACAGGAAGCGTGTGCGAGAACTTGAATGTGTCCTTGCGAACGTGAAAGCTGAACCATGCACACGGCTTGCGGCAGGCAGGCTACTCCCAGCAGCGAGCGCCTCCACAGCGTAAAACGCGACAGAATTTCCATACATTTCCCTGGCGATTGTTGGATGCATGCGGCACTTTTTCCTGACCGCAACCGGTGGCAATCTTACCCGCGCACCGTCCAAAAGAAAACAGTTTTTCTGATATTTTCAGAGGGATGCACAACACTTGCACGTAGTGAAATGTTTTCATATAGTGAAATGTCCATGGATTTATGATACCCAGTGAGGGGGACACAATGACGACACGATTGCAGAATGTGGTAAACAGCCTGATTGAAACCATCGTTGCCTACCAGCTTTACCAGACTGCTGGCAACAAAGTTCCGCTGGCGCATGTAGAAGAGGTTGCAAATCCGCTCTATGCAAAACAGGGCGATGAACTGGCGAAGGCACTCGCAGAGCTTATCAACAGCGCGACGCGAAAGTATCCTGACCGGCGTCCCCTGCTGGTCTATATGGCCACCCAGGCAGTTTTCCTGAAGTCACTGACTGATGTGCAGGCGCCGCTTGCTGACAGCACTTTGCCGTATGTTGAGCAAATAGTCTTTAATATCTGCATGAGCCTCGCATATACGGTCAGAACCGTTCAGGAAGAAATGTTTATCGCAAAATGCCATTATCCCATGCCGCACCTTGATCTGTTGACTCGCTTAACTGCGCCCGCTGGCGGGGAACGGGAAACAAAGATTCGTATTCAACAGGGCTCAAGCGCCTCTTCTTCCAGCGAAGCGGGGGTGTACTCGACGTTCGTACTTAAAGGCTGCGACAGAAGCAACGCCTATGCCGGCAAAAATGTAACGGTTGCCGGAGAGAAAATACTTTTACACTTTTACAAGAAAGCAGGCATGCGGGAAACCCTTTTTGCAGATAAGGAAAAACTGGCCGGGGACATCAAAGAACTTCAGGCACTTGTTCATAAACTCTGTAAAGATCACCAGCAGACCTTTTTAATCGCCCAGAAAGCCGAAGCCCTGCCTCAGATTGAAAAAGAACGTGACAATCTGCGGCAGGCATATGCAAGTCTTAAAGATAAGAACGATGCGGATGAGGCGCGCATTGCCGAACTGATGGCCGATATTGCAGCTTTACAACAAGAGCTTGTCAGACAGGAGCGGGAAAATACGGCATTAAGGGAAGAGCTTTTGCAGGTCAGTGAAGAGCTTCAGCAGGTGCGGCAAAAAAATTCAGGCTACCGCGAGGAAGTTGAGCGACTGACGACTGAAAACAGCCGGCTTATCAGCGAAATGCCGCGCCAGAGTATGCCAGCCGGCGCCGATACCGGATTAGCAGGCTTTTTTCGTCACAACCTCTGGGGTGCAGGCAGCAGACGGTTTGTGGATGGACTCGGCGGTTTGCGGGTGGTTACCGAGCCATCGCAAACTGATGATGCAGCCCCCGAGGAGGTATCCCCACCCTCACCTTTTTACGCAGGTTTTGACGTGCAGTAGCTCTTCTGGATTAAAGAAATAACGATTTATTCGCGCTGACGGGCAGTTTCGCGGTATACTGCCCGTTACACGTATTGATAGCCTGTCATGCGACCTTATGAATAACATTGCTCGATTCTGGCGCCGGGGACTTTGGACCCTTATCAGCCTCTCTTTTGTCCTGGTGGTATGCGCCTCCATTCTCTACCTTTACCTCGAAAGCCAGCTTCCGAATGTGGATTCGCTGAAATCCGTACAAATGCAGGTTCCACTGCGTATTTATACGAAAGACGGCCTCCTGATGCAGGAATATGGTGAAGAACGCCGCATCCCCGTCACCTTTGACGAAATTCCCCCAACACTCGTAAATGCGCTGCTCGCAACGGAAGATCAACGTTTCTTTGACCATTCCGGGGTCGATGTCATGGGACTTGGTCGCGCCGCTGTTCACATGCTCCAGACCGGTACCAAGGGTCAGGGCGGCAGCACGATTACCATGCAGGTTGCCAGAAACTTCTTTTTAAGCCGCAAAAAGACCTTTCTGCGAAAATTCAATGAGATTTTGCTCGCCATGAAAATTGACCGTGAGCTCAGCAAGGAAAAAATTCTTGAGCTGTATCTCAACAAGGTCAACATGGGCAATCGCGCTTATGGTGTGGCGGCAGCTGCCAAAACCTACTACGGTAAAACACTGAAAGAACTGACGCTTGCTGAAATGGCGATGATTGCAGGGCTTCCTCAGGCCCCTTCCACGCAAAATCCGATTGCCAATCCAGTAGCTGCAAAAAAACGACGTGACCATGTGCTCGAGCGTCTGCTGGAAGAGAAATTCATCACGAAAGCGCAGTATGACGAAGCCATCAACACACCCGTCGCAACTGAATACCATGGTGCAAACATTGAAGTCAGCGCGCCCTATGTCGCAGAGATGATTCGCCAGTCACTTTACGAACACTTTGGCAAAGACACCTACACCAAAGGTTACAAGGTGTATACCACCATCGACAGCACGCGGCAGAAAGCCGCGAACGCGGCTGTCCAGAGCACCCTGCTTGCTTACGACAAACGTCACGGCTACCGGGGAGCTGCCGCCACGCTTGCGCCTGAGAAACTTGAAAGCCAGGAGGCGCGCCATGCTCTGTTTGCGAGCCATCCGCGCATTAACGATTTGCAGCCTGTTATTGTTATGGCTGTGGCTGATAAAAGTGCCAGTGTCATCACGCGCCGCAATGAAACTCTGACCCTGAACTGGGAAGGCATATCCTGGGCGCGCCCGGCACTGCGCCGCGGCTGGGTTGGGCGAGCGCCGCAAAAGGCGACAGAGGTCCTGCACAGGGGTGATTTGGTGTACATCCGTCCGGTAAACGGGCAATGGATACTCTCCCAGCTCCCGAATGCAGAAGCGGCACTGGTCGCTCTAAACCCCAACAATGGCGCGATTGAAGCGCTCGTAGGTGGCTTCAGTTTTGAAAAAAGCAAATTTAACCGCGTTACCCAGTCTGGACGCCAGCCAGGCTCAAGCATCAAACCCTTCATTTATGCGGCCGCCCTTAATAAGGGATACACGCTTGCCACACTTGTGAATGATGCGCCGATTGTGGTTGATGATTCCAGCCAGGCGGGTCTCTGGCGTCCACACAATGACAACGAAAAGTTCAATGGGCCGACACGCCTTAAAGAAGCGCTGGTTCGCTCGCGTAATCTTGTCTCCATACGTATCCTTGATGACATCGGTATAAGCTACGCCATCAATTTTATCAGTCGTTTTGGCTTCAATAAGGCCAGCCTGCCGCGTGGTTTGTCGCTGGTGCTCGGCACACTTTCCGTAAGCCCCATGGACCTGACCGCCGCCTATGCAGTATTTGCCAACGGCGGCTATCGCATAGAGCCTTATCTGATTGAACGCATTACTGACAGCGATGGTGCCGTTCTTCTGCAGGCAAAACCTGCGGTTGTATGCACCGACTGCAGTGAAAGCCAGCGCGATGCCTCAACGGCGGCACCACGCGTTATTCCTGAAGACATTGCGTTTCTCATGAATACCGCTTTGCAGGACGTTATTCGCCACGGTACCGGCCATGGGGCCGCGGTGCTGAACCGCACGGATATCGCCGGTAAAACCGGTACGACAAACGATCAGGTGGACGCCTGGTTTGCGGGCTTTAATGCTGACCTTGTAGTGACCGCCTGGGTTGGCTATGACAATCCGCAGTCCCTCAACGAGTATGCTGCAGGCGTTGCTCTGCCGCTGTGGGTTGAATTCATGAAAGTGGCCCTTAAGAACACACCGGTGCACAGCATGGCACAACCACAAGACATCGTGACGGCCAGTATCGACCCGGCCACAGGCCTGCTTGCAAAACCTGGCCAGCGTAACGCCATCACCGAGTACTTCCAGAAAGATGCTCTGCCTGAGTCTTCAGGCATGCCGAGTAATTACGGTGCTCAGGAAGAAGTGGATGTACAAGAGAGTTTATTTTAAGCGTTTACGTAACCATTCACCACGTTCACCGAAAAGCCATATTTGGCGCATCTTGTGCGAACGCATTACAAAAAACTGCTCACATACCGGTGTATGCTGCGCTTTTTTTGTAATACGTTCGCGCAACCTGCACTCAAATCTGACTTTTCACCTAAAGCATTCAAAATGTGGTGAATAGATACGCGTTTACAAACACTTGAGCTGAGAATCGATGCCCCTGTTCAACGCAGGTTGGATTTAGCAAAAAACGGTATACCCGCTTGTTAACAAGCGGGTGGAGTGAGGCGGCTTATCGGTATTCTTTAATCTGAAATTTTAAAAAGCTGTCGTTTACTCCGGTACTAAACACAACAAAATTATCTTTTTCCCTGTAATCCGTTTTTGGATAAATAAAACAGGACGAACCGTGAGCAATGTAATCGAATGAAAAGGATACTGTTGAATTGCTATCAAGATTAGTGATGTGCAGGACGCCCCGAACATTACCACGTGTGCCTTTTCCTGAGAAGACTTTATAAAAATCGCCGGTAGGATTTATTATCTTGTTTGAAATGACTTTATCCCCATTTTTCTTTTTGTTAACCGTACCCTTAGACAGGTTCAACGTGTATTGATAATGACTCGGTCCGCTAATACTCAAAGACAGCTTATCGCAAGGACTGGAAAGAGCAACTGAGGAGAAGATGCTTCCTGTTAAGACGCCTATCAATAATTTATTCATATTTCCTCACGGTATTTAAAGATACAAAAAACCACCTGTGTTGACATCTGGGAGCGCGAATCAGACTTTTTTTGACCGAAATATCCATTCACAACACGCCCTGACATCTGTAGGTGCCTCGATAATAAACCATTTATAGTGCTGACTATCGTGCGTCGTGAGTTTATCACAAAGCGATACCATTTAGCACTAAAATGAACCATTAACGGCTATTCACGATATTCTGCAGAGGGTGATTTTTAGGGTCTGTTGACATTTGGTGGTGCGAAGCGAAAATCACGTCAATTTAGGCCAAATTTTATCTTGAGTGAGGCGAATGGCCGGCTCTATTTAACGAACTCAAGATTAAATTTGGACAAATTGACGTGGTTTGCAGCCGTGTCACCAATTGTCAACAGACCCTGGATATACCGGGTATGATAAAAAGGGTAAACCGCCATGCAGCGGTTATCCTGTTACATCCTTAAGCCATATCAGTGTCTAACACGGAAGTCGCACGACTGTTTTGCGCCAGATGCCCGACATCCACGCGCACGAAAAGAGAATCGCCGAGTGCCGTCAGCGTATCACCGGCGTACACTTCACAGATAACGCGCGTTTTACGGCCTAATTCGCCTTCTACACGTGCCCGCAGTCGTAGTATCTCGCCCATGGGCGTGGGTTTTATATACTTGATGCCGAGCGAGCCGGTAACACAGTCAAGCGGCGGCAGCGCCCCGGGCGCACGCCCCTCGGCTCGGTAATGCGAGGCCATGGCTGTCCAGTTTGAATGGCAATCAACGAGGCAGGCAATCAATCCTCCGTACACAAGACCCGGCCAGCCGCTGAAACACGCTTCAGGCCTGTGCGTCATCACAACGTGAATATTGTCACTGTCCCAATAACTTTTAATGCGCAAACCCTGCGGGTTTTGTGCGCCACACCCAAAGCAGATGCCTTCGGGCGCAATAATATCCTGCAGGGCAGGTTGATGATTCATCAATGCCTTCCTCGTATAACAGTTCTAACCATTCACCACCACGCTAAAATGCTCGTGTGTTGTGTTGAATGGTTACCTTATTTCTTTGAAGCCGCAAGCATCCAGTGCGCTTTTTCATGCGCGGCTATCCTGTCACCAAGCAGCACAACTGTGCCCTCGTCACCGGCTTCCTCGGCGATTTTCAGCGTCTCGTTCAGCACTTTTACGAGCGTCTGGTTATCTTCTGCAAGTTCTTCGAGCATTTGCTCAGCACTTGCGCCAGAATCCCCATCTTTCAGCGTTTTCAAGCTGTCGTATTCACGAAATGTAGCAGGTGCTCTGCTGCCAAGAATACGAATGCGCTCAGCAATCTCATCCACTGCTTCAGCGAGTTCCCGGTACTCTGTTTCAAAGAGCTCATGAATGGCCTTGAAGTTAATGCCCGTCACATGCCAGTGGTAATTTTGGGTTTTTAGATACAGCGCATAGGTATCCGCCAGTAACACGGAAAGGTGTTTAACAAGCTTTTTCATGTCTGCTCCCTGCAGTGTATAAACCTTATAATAATAGCATCAGTTATCAAAAATGAGACAAAAAAAACCCGCCTTGCGGCGGGTTTTTAAGAAGGAGGATGAGAAATTACATCATTCCCATGCCACCCATGCCGCCCATACCGCCCATGCCACCCATGTCAGCAGCAGCATTGTCGTCTTTCTTCGGCAGCTCGGCAATCATGCACTCGGTGGTGAGCATGAGGCTTGCAACAGAAGCCGCATTTTGCAGTGCGGTGCGGGTTACCTTGGTGGGGTCCAGAATACCCATTTCCACCATGTCACCGTACTCACCAGTCGCCGCGTTAAAGCCATAGTTGCCTTTGTTCTCAACTACACGGTTAACGATGACAGATGACTCATAGCCCGCGTTGGCGCTGATTTGACGCAGCGGAGACTCGATGGCGCGACGCAGGATACCAATACCCATGTCCTGATCGTGGTTATCACCCTTCAGACCATCCAGTGCTTTCTGAGCACGAATGAGAGCGACACCGCCACCGGCTACAATGCCTTCCTCAACAGCCGCACGGGTTGCGTGCAGTGCGTCTTCGACACGTGCCTTTTTCTCTTTCATTTCGATTTCAGTAGCCGCACCGACTTCGATAACCGCGACACCGCCTGCGAGCTTCGCAACACGCTCCTGCAGTTTTTCACGGTCATAGTCAGACGTGGTTTCTTCCATCTGCGCACGAATCTGAGCGATTCGGTCGTTGATTTCTGCGGGCTTGCCGACACCGTCAATGATGGTGGTGGTTTCTTTGGTAACCACAACACGCTTGGCGCTTCCAAGGTGCTCCATGGTGGTGCCTTCAAGGGTCATGCCGATTTCTTCGGAAATCACCTGACCGTGTGTCAGAACCGCGATATCCTGCAGCATGGCCTTGCGTCTGTCGCCAAATCCAGGGGCTTTCACTGCACAGACCTTAACGATACCGCGCATGGTGTTAACCACCAGCGTTGCCAGCGCTTCACCTTCAACATCTTCAGCGATGATAAGCAGCGGACGGCCGGATTTTGCAACACCTTCAAGAACCGGCAGCATGTCGCGGATGTTCGCGATTTTTTTGTCAACCAGCAGAATGAAGGGGTTATCAAGTTCTGCAGACATGTTTTGCTGATTGTTGATGAAGTATGGAGAAATATAGCCGCGGTCAAACTGCATGCCCTCAACAACGCGCAGTCTGTTCTCAAGCTCTTTACCTTCTTCAACGGTAATAACGCCTTCTTTGCCACCCTTCTCCATGGCTTCAGCAATGATGCTGCCAACAGCCACGTCGGAGTTTGCGGAAATCGTTCCTACCTGTGCAATGGACTTGCTGTCCTTGCAGGGCTTGGACATGCCTTTCAGCGCTTCGATAACGGTGGACACCGCTTTGTCGATACCGCGCTTCAGGTCCATCGGGTTCATGCCCGCTGCAATGGCTTTGTAGCCTTCACGCATAATCGCTTCAGCGAGTACGGTTGCCGTTGTGGTACCGTCACCAGCGGCATCGGAAGTTTTGGAAGCCACTTCCTTCACCATTTGCGCGCCCATGTTGGCAAATTTATCTGCCAGCTCGATTTCTTTGGCAACGCTGACGCCGTCTTTGGTTACGAGTGGCGCACCGAAGGATTTTTCAATAACCGCGTTACGGCCTTTAGGACCCATGGTTACTTTTACTGCATTGGCAAGAGCGCTCACACCGGCAAGCATTCTCTCGCGCGCATCGTCTGAATAACGTAATTCTTTAGCCATTGTTGCTGTCTCCTCTTTATCAAGCGAATTAAGCGATTACTGCCATGATGTCGTCTTCGCGCATCACGACCACTTCCTGACCTGCCAGCTTGATTTCCGTACCGGAATACTTGCCAAACAGAACCTCATCACCCACTTTGACGGCGAGCGCACGCACATCACCGTTATCAAGCGCCTTACCGGGGCCAACGGCGAGAATCTTGCCGCGAACGGGTTTTTCCGTTGCGTTGTCAGGAATCACGATACCGCCGGCTGTTTTGCGCTCTTCCTCAAGACGCTGTACGACAACACGGTCATGTAATGGACGAATATTCATGCTCGTTCTCTCCTGTTTGTAGTTAACATACCCGACACCCAAACCGTTTCAGGCATCGCCGATGCACTCGCATATGGGGGAGTTTGCGCGCGATTCAAGGGGGAATTTGAAAAATATTTCACATTTGTACTCTGATGAGGCTAAAATCAGGACTCAGTCCACCTTAAGGCTCACAGGCATGCGCACAATTATCAGTTTTTTGCTGTTTTTTTTCAGCGCGCTCACCGCTCATGCATCTCCCCCCGATGCGACACAGGTATTTGTTTTAAGTGCCACACAATCAGGGCCTGACAGCCTGACGCTCACGTGGACTGTCCGTGATGGCTACTTTCTTTATGCTGATAAAATGCACATCAAGACCGGCAAGGGTGCTAATTTTCAGCCAGGCACACTGCAGTTTCCAGCGCCCGAATCCAAAACCGATGCACGCGGAAACGTGCTTGCCATTTACCGAAATACCCTAAAGCTCCCCATTCCGGTGCTGGCTAAAGCACCCGGTGAAGCCCTGCTGCGGGTGGGGTTTCAGGGATGCTCTGATACCGGTTACTGCTACCCTCCACAGTCGCGGGAAGTACGCCTTACTTTTAATGCGGCGCGCGAACTGACGGGCGTGACCCTTGAACCAGAAGCCGTTGAGTCTGCCCCGCCTTCGGCGGCACCAGTCAGCGCCGCTGCAGACAGCTATACGGCGTTGCTGACAGACAGCAACTGGATGATGATAATAATGAGTTTTCTCGGTTTTGGACTGCTTTTAAGTTTTACGCCCTGCGTCCTGCCAATGGTGCCGGTGTTGTCAGGTATTATCGTCGGTCACGGCAAGGACCTCACCCATCGTAAAGCGTTTTTTCTGTCGCTCTGTTACGTACTCAGCATGTCGTTAACCTACGCCTTTGTAGGCGCGCTCGTTGCCGTACTTGGAAAAAATCTCCAGATTGCGATGCAGTCTCCAGTTATTCTGCTCGTTTTCAGCTTGATTTTTGTGGCACTCGCTGCTTCCATGTTTGGCTGGTATGAGCTGCGCCTGCCGGTCAGCTGGCAGGCACGCCTCGCTTCGGTCACGCGCCGCCAGGAAAGTGGTCATTACCTTGGTGCAGCCGTCATGGGGTGCCTGTCGACCCTTATCCTCTCTCCCTGTGTTACCGCTCCCCTCATTGGCGTACTCGGTTACATTGCCAATACCGGTAACGTGCTGCTTGGCACTGTCGCACTTTTTTGCCTTGGGCTCGGCATGGGGATTCCGCTGCTGTTAATTGGTGCCTCCGCTGGCAAATGGCTTCCCAAAGCCGGCGCATGGATGCAGACCGTCAAATCGTTTTTCGGGCTGCTGCTGCTTGCAGTTGCCGTACACCTCTTAACACGCATTCTGCCGCCTACCGTTGGGATGCTGCTTTGGGCCACCCTTCTCGTCTTTTCAGGGATTGGTTTTGGCGCCCTGCTGCCGGCACATACCCATCTTTCGCAGATTCGCCAGGGATGCGGGATTCTGCTGCTCGGGTATGGCCTCCTGATTCTCGTGGGCGCAAGCCTTGGCAACACGAATCCGCTGCAGCCGCTTGCCGACAGCAATTCCGGTATCAGTTATGCCGCCGCGGCTCCTGCGCGCGAGACTGTCACGAGCCCCGCCGCTCTTGACAGTGCGCTGGCGCGTGCCGGTTCACGCCCGGTTGTGCTCGATTTTTACGCTGACTGGTGTTCATCCTGCAAGGCCATGGAACTGACCACCCTGAAAGACCCGGCAGTAGAAGCCGCCCTCACTCGCACACTTTTTCTGCGAGTGGATGTGACCGCCAACACTGCTGACAGTCGGGCGTTAATGAAGCGTTTTGGCGTAGTAGCTCCACCTGCATTTATCTTTTTAGCAGCGAACGGGCAAGAGCAGCCACAGCTTCGACTGGTTGGTGAAACCGGGGTCGAGACTTTTTTACAGTCGTTGAATGGCGTATAGAAAATACGCCATTCAACGCTGTTCAATTTCCTTTCGGGAGATTGCTGACAGCAGCGCATCCAGCATGCGGGTCGAAAGCACCCGCTTTAAGAACGCAAACAAATGCGTGGGAAAGGTGACACGGTACTTCGGCTTTGGATGGCGGGCCTCAAGCGCGCGCACAATTTTTTCCGCCACTGCCTCTGGCCCAAGGGTAAACGTTGACTCTGACTTTTGCGCGCGGTAGTGCTTAAGCATAAAGGCGTACTGTTTACTGAAAACACTCTTTTCAGTATCAATTCTTTTGAGTGACACATCAACGGCACTGTCACGAAAATGGCTTTCGACAGGACCTGGTTCGATGGTAATCACCTGAATGCCGGCAGGTTTAAGTTCAAGTCTCAGTGTGTCGCTCAAGCCCTCTACCGCGTATTTGGAGGCATTATATGCCCCGCGAAAGGGCATGCTGACAAAACCGAGCAGTGAGCTGATATTGATAATCCGACCGTGCCCTGCGGCACGCATGACAGGAATCGCGAGCCGGGTCAATTCCATCAGTCCGAAAACATTAGTCTCAAACTGCTCACGCATGACGTCTCGCGAAATATCTTCAAGCGCCCCGGCCTGCCCATATCCGGCATTGTTAATGAGCCCGTCAAGACGGTTACCCGTAAGGCTCAGAACTTCAGCAAATCCTTTACCGATGGATTCAGAATCCTGCATGTCCATGCAGACTGTCATCAGGCCCTCAGCGCGCAGGCGCTCCACATCCTCGATTTTACGGCAGGAAGCAATCACCTGATACCCGCGTGATTGGAGCATTCGCACACAGGCAAGCCCGATGCCGCTTGAGCACCCGGTAACGAAGACGGATTTAGAAACATTTGCAGACATTGCGTATTCCCTTTCTAGAAGATGCTTTTTATAGCGAACCGAGCTCATAAAAGCAACCGTCTTTAGCAGGGAAAGGCCACCAAAATTAAATACCTAAGACCTTTTCCCTGTATTGATCCTGTGTACCAAAAAATCGTTGTCTTCCCAGAGCTCATGCTGGAGTTAGCCCCGTGCCGGCACATGGATGGGTTCCCGCCTGCGCGGGATTGACAGGATTCGGGGTGTGTACGGAGGCCAAAATCTCTCCCACACTGTCTTATCCGCGCAGGCGGGGATCCATTCGGGGTGTGGCACGGAGCCAACGCATGGTACGATTCAGCCTGGTAACGGTACAAAAATACACGTGAATCCTCCGGCGCGGAAAACGTGAATGGCACGCGAGAGCGCGTACTGTCACGTGCCCGTCTGCGTTACCGATACAGTGAACATCTATTGAAAGCAATGTAAATGTCCGGTGCACAGCAACTAAAACGGATGCTTTATAAACAGGTTTTAGTGATCGTCCCCTGCCGCCTTTCCTCAGGCAATGGACAAACCTCTGCTTAAAACGTATAATCTGCACATTTTTTTGCATAAATGCCATTATGAACCACAAAGTCGGATTCGTGAGTCTGGGTTGTCCTAAAGCGCTGGTTGATTCCGAGCGCATTCTTACACAGCTGCGTGCACAGGGATATGAAGTCGTATCGAGCTATGAAGAAGCCGGGGTGGTGGTCATTAACACCTGCGGATTTATCGAGTCGGCCATTCAGGAATCGCTTGAAACCATCAAGGAAGCCATGGCAGAAAACGGGCGCGTCATCGTTACCGGCTGCCTCGGTGCGAAAGCGGATAAAATTCGCGAAGTCTGCCCGGACGTGCTGCACATCAGTGGCGCACATGCCTATGAAGAAGTGGTTCGTGCAGTTCATACGCATCTGCCGCCGCCAGAAAACCCCTTTACAAGCCTGATTCCGCCCCAGGGCATCAAGCTGACACCGCGTCATTACGCCTACCTCAAAATTTCAGAAGGCTGCAACCAGAAATGTACGTTCTGCATTATCCCGACGATGCGCGGCAAACTTCAAAGTTATCCCATGCAGCAGGTGCTGACTGAGGCAAAACGCCTGCGCGATGCCGGGGTGAAGGAATTGCTGGTGATTTCTCAAGACACCAGTGCCTATGGTGTGGATACACGCTACCAGCCAGTCTCATGGCAAAATCGCGAGGTGCCAACCCGGTTTTTCAATCTGTGCGAAGAGCTGGGTGAGCTTGGCATGTGGGTGCGCCTGCATTATGTCTATCCGTATCCGCATGTTGATGACATCATTCCCCTCATGCGTGACGGCCTTCTACTGCCCTATCTTGATATTCCGCTTCAGCATGCAAGCCCCGCGGTATTAAAGGCCATGAAACGCCCGGCCGCTGCCGAAAATACGCTGGAGCGCATCCATAAATGGCGCAGCATCTGCCCCGATATTACCCTGCGCTCAACGTTTATCGTTGGGTTTCCGGGTGAAACTGATGCCGATTTTGAAGCACTGCTCGACTTTCTCGAAGTCGCACAGCTCGACCGTGTGGGGTGCTTCCCCTACTCGCCGGTCGAGGGCGCGAAAGCCAATGACCTGCCAAATCCGGTCAGTGAAGCTGTGCGCGAAGAGCGTTTTCATCGTTTCATGCAAACACAGGCACGCATCAGCCATGAACGCCTGCGCCAGAAAGTCGGCACACAACAGAAGGTGCTGGTCGATGCCATTGATGACGGGCAGATTGTTGCCCGCAGCAAAGGGGATGCACCGGAAATTGACGGACTGGTTTATATCGCCACACAGGAAGGCATCAGCGTTGGTGATTTTGTCAATGTGCGCATCACCGACAGCGATGACTATGACCTTTTCGGTGAAACGATCGCATAAACCGCTTCACAGGCGGCTTTTACCCGAGTCATAAGAGGGGTCATCAGCGCCTCTGACTCGGGTTTTCCCTTAAGCACTTCTGCATGCAGGCACGTATGCAGTTGCGAGAGCGCCTCACGCAAAAACCGCGCTGTTTCCTGTGGCAGAAGACCGTCATGACCAAGGCGTGTTAAGAGTAACGCGGTACGCGTCACCCGTGCCCAGTCTCCCCGTGCGTTCAGAAGTACCAGAAACTGCACCAGAAACTCAATGTCCAATAATGCATCCCGAGCTTCACTGGTTGAATGCATGCGGGTGCGCATCGAAAGAATGGCCTCCTTCAGCATGTCGCCGTTGCGCGCCAGCCGCAGCACTTGTGTCTTAATTTCATACCAGCGCCCTCGAAGTTTTGAGGTGCCCACCACCATGCGCGCCCGAAGGAGCGCCTGGTGCTCCCAGGCCCAGGCGCTTTCGCACTGGTAAATGTGAAAGGCATCCATGGTACTCAACAGGAGGCCCGAAGCACCGGAGGGTCTTAATCGGGTATCTACCATGTAAAGCTGGCCATTCTGCAGCCGGGTTGTCAGCATATTAAGAATTTTTTGAGCAAGGCGGGTCAGGACACTGACCGCCTCTCCCTCTACCGTATGCAAAAAAACGAGATCAAGATCTGACCCGTAGTGCATTTCGCGCGCACCCAGTTTTCCATACGCAATGACAGCAAAGCGTTTGGAAAGACTCCTGATTTCGGGATATCGGGGCATGAGTGCATCGCAGGCGGTTATGACCACTTCCCCCACCAGCACTTCAGCAACATCTGATAAAAATCGTGCCGCACTCTCTGCACGCCAGACGCCAGACAGTTCGGCCCGTGCGCACAGCACCGTTTGCTTTAACCGAAATTCACGCAGCGCATTCTCAAGTTGTTCAGAGTCACGGCTTTCAGCAAGCAGCTGCTTCAATATATCCTTAAGGGCTCGGCGTGTGGGTGGCCGTGATGGCGGAGGCAGTTCAAGCAGCACTTCAAGAAGAAACGGATGGCTGATGACAAGCTCGGACAGAAAGGGACTTTGTTGAAACCAGTGCAGGAGCTCTTCCAGAGCGCGCGGATTTTCTGTCAGTAAGGCAAGGTACGCACTGCGCCCTACCGTCTGTTCCAGCATGCGAATGACCAGCACGAGGAGCGTATCAGTAGCGGGAACACCAGTAAGCTTTAGCAGTAAAAGCACCATAAACCGGTCAAGACGCAGACGTGCCGCCTGGCTCAGGCGCTTGCAGCGCGATCCGTGGCGAAAGGCATGCAAAAGCTGGCAACAGCGTTTCGCGTTCGAAAAGCCAAGACTGTCAAGCAGGTTCACCGCCATCTCGGTTTCTATCTGTCCCTGCCAGACAGTGAGCATCTGTGAAGCAATAAGGCGTCCTTTATCCTCATAGCCTTCAACGCGCAGAAGCTGCGCTTCAAACACATGGTTAATCACATGCTGTGCATGAGCAAGGTGATCAAGGAGCGCAGACCCGTCAGGAATATTAAGCGCAAAGGCGAGCCTCATACACATAAGGGCATCTTTGGGAAGTGCGTGTGTCTGGCGGTCTTGCTGGAATTGCAGCTGGTTTTCAAGGCGACGCAAAAAAAGATAGGCGGCTTTCAAGCGTGCGGTGTGCGGCAGGAGCTTCGCGGTTCGAATGGCCTCAAGTGCTGCAAGCGCTCCGGTTTGTTGAAGGGCTGCATTTCGCCCGCCGCGAATCAGCTGGAAACTTTGTATGATAAATTCGAATTCACGAATACCCCCTCGCCCGCGTTTAATGTCATCGAGCATTGGATTGCGGTGCACCTCATGCGCTATCATCATCTTCATGGCACGCAGAGATTCAATCACGCCAAAATCGACATACCTGCGATAGACAAAGGGGGTGACGATGCGTTCAAGCCACTCGGGTTTGGGGTCATTACCCAACGCGCGCGCCTTGACCATGGCATAACGCTCCCAGTCACGCCCCTGCTCCTGGTAATACGCTTCCATCCCGGCAAGGGTTGTCACCAGTGGCCCGCTTTCTCCATAGGGGCGCAGGCGCAAATCCACACGAAACACAAATCCACCAGGGCCTTGCTGCTGCAGCAGCTGTGTAAACTGTTGCAAGGCTTCTGTAAAATACGGCACATGCTGACACGCTGTCTCCGTAACGCCTTCTGCACTGCAAAAAAAGATTAAATCCACATCGGAAGAATAGTTAAGCTCCTGTCCGCCCAATTTTCCCATGGCAAGCGGCAGCAGTTGAACAGTGGCACCGGTTGCATCACGCAACACGCCATGGCGGTTTTGGGCCTGCAGCAGGCAGTAGTCCAGCGCATGAAGAATTAAGGCATCTGCACAATCCGACCAGTCACGCATGCTCGCCGTTGTATCAGCGAGCCCCGCCATTTCCCGAAGCGCAATACGCAACAAATGGCGGTTTCGAAAAATGCGCAAATGGTGCGCAAAGGCTGACATGGGCGTGCTTAGCGACAGGGATTGTAAATCCTGCCTGTAAGCCGGCGGTTTATAAGCGCAATCGCCGCGGTCTTCCTGAAGCAGCTGACGTAAAACGTCAAGCTGCCGTTCTGCGTAATCGCTGACTGCGAGGAGTTTGACCGCCGAATCCCACAGCGGATGCGCCCTGTGTGCTTCAAGAAGGCGTTCTGCCCGGGAAATTTTTTGATAAAGCGCATCCTTCGCATCCGGTTCTTGCATACACTACTCGTTAAAACACAGGGAGTTGCCAAAATAACCTATACTGCGTGTATTGGAAAGTAGCGGAGAAATTCATGATGCATTGGTTGAAAGGATGCATTTGCGCCCTGTTCATGGTGGCTTTCCAGACACAGGCGGCCGATGAGCAGGCGGTTTTACGGATTGCCACCACGTTTAACACCCCTCCTTTTGTCATGCAGGGCGCAGGCGAGCGGTTGTTTGGCTTTGACGTGGTCATGATGAACCATCTGTGCCGTCAAATGCAGCGTACGTGTCGTTTTGTCATGATGCCCTTCAACGAGATGCTCCCGGCCGTAGAACAGGGACAGGTGGACATGGCCGTCAGTGCCATAATCATTACCCCGGAACGTGCAAAAAAAGTACTTTTTTCTATTCCCTATATGCCTTCAGAATACCGATTCCTCGCCCTGTCCTCTAAAAAAACCCTTCCAGAAAGCCCAACCAAACCCGCTAATCAGCGCATTGGCCTGCAGATGGGCAGCGCATACATCAACGCACTTAAAGCTCAGGGCATCAGTGAAAAACAAGTCGTTGTTTTCTCTCGAGGCGATGAAGTGATTAACGCACTCACTCAAAATAAAATTGATTTGGCTGTTTTAGACAACCATTCGGCCCTTTACTGGAAAAGCATATCATCAGGCATCGTGCAGCCACTCTGGAAAGCGCGGCCAATCGGTGGCGGTTTTGCCATTGCCGTGCGCCCGGATGCGCCAAATCTGCAAAAGCGCGTTAATGACGCGCTGCGTGAATTCATGAACAGCCCACTGTTTCAAAAAGAATATGACAAGTACCTGATGCGATTTTAAAAGCATGATTAGAGGCTGTGTACCGGACCTGTGTGCGGGACAAAAAATCGTTATCTTTCCAGAGCTCATGCTGGAGCTAGCCCCGTGCCGGCATATGGATGGGTTCCCGCCTGCGCGGGAATGACAGGATTCGGCTTGAGTACAGAGGCCAAAATCTCTCCCACACTGTCTTCCCCGCGCAGGGGACCCATTCGGGATATGGCACGGAGCCAACGCATGGAACGATTCAGGCTGGTCACGTTACAAAAATACACGTGAAAAGAATTAAAATGTCAGGTGCACAGTATCAGCGATCTTAGTGAACGGTACTCTCGCTCACAAGGCAGCGGGTAATCACCTGGCGGGTGATGCGTTCGCCCTCTTCCACGCCATATTGGGACTCAAAATATTCGGCAAGCAACGAAACCCATCCGGCAAGGCGTATGTTGACACTGCGCGCCATCGGCTCAATAACGGCCTCAAAAAGACCTATGGGTCCGCCATTTTTCATAAAGGCGTACTCTTCCATTATCTCCTGCGCCACGCACAAATCTTCTTCCCTTGTGGGCCAGTCATACTGCATACGAGTGTCCCCCCCATTATTGCCTGACATGGAGTATGGGGGTGGTTTTTTACTTTTCAAGCGTGTGAGGAAGGTTCGCCCTGTAATTCCTGCCAGAGCGTGACAAACAGCACCATCACGATGGGGCCTGCGAAAAGGCCGAGAAGTCCGAGTGTTTCAACCCCTCCGAGAATTCCAAAAAGCACCGCGAGAAACGGCAGTTGAATGGCGCCTCCAATCAATACCGGCTTCACAAAGTGATCGGCAATAAACATCACTACTGTTCCCCAGATAATGACCACAATGCCTGACCACAGGCTGCCTGATGCAAGGAGCAGAAAAGCGACAATGGCAAACACGACTGGTACTACAAAAGGAATCATCGCGGCAAGTGCAGTTATGCAGGCGACAAGCGTGGGGGCTGGAAACTCTACCAGCACGTAGCAAAGCCACATTAACACCCCAACCCCCATTCCTACCGCTATCGTCCCGTTTACGGTACCTCGCAGTGCGGAAGGCAGGCGGTTCGCGTAGCGAAACCAGCGTCGACCAAGGCAGTATTCGCCAATGCGGTTGACCTGCGCAAACAAGGCATCGCCATCACGGAAGAAAAAGAACAGGCTTAACAGTGTAAATCCAAGTTGAAACCCGCGATGCGCAAGGTTAAGACCAATCTGCTTGATGTAATAACTTGCCGGAGCAAGGGAAACGTGCAGGTTAGACAGCAAATCACGCACCTTTCCAGGCTGACCAATGTTGGTATTCCAGTATTCGATGAGTTCGTTACTCACCCCCGGAATATGCAGGAAAAAATCGGGCGCCCTCCCCCCATCGCGATTGATAACCTGGAGATAATTCACAAAAATCTGTGATTCTTTCACTAATAGCCCGACCGCCCAGGTCAGTGGCAGCACCAGGAGCAGGGTAATAAGCGCCGTAAAAAGGAAGGCCGCCAGCGTCTGCCAGCGACCGAACCAGCACCGCCAGCGCGTATAGAGCGGATACGTTGCAATTCCAATCACCGATGCCCAGACCATGGACGGGATAAACCGATGGATAATAAAAAGCGCAAAAGCGACAATGCCCACGGTCAAGCCAAGGCTTAAGAGCTCTTTGTGATCATCATTCATGCATGTCCCCGTTCGCACATACGTTAGTCGATGCCCATCATACTGGAATCCATGCTAGAGTGAAAAGTCTTGAGATGACGATGCCGCCGGACTTTCTCCCTTCATGTCTGCAAACAGGGAGCGGCGTGAACGCGGCATTGGCGGCGTTGCAGATTCATGGGAAGGCAGCCCCGCTATTTCCGGGGAATCGTCTTCCACACTCAAAGCCGTTGGAAAGACTTGAGATGACGATGCCGCGGGACTCTCTTCCTTCATGTCTGCAAACAGGAAGCGGCGAGAACGCGGCATTGCCGGCGCCGCGGATTCACGCTGAGGGAGTTCCATTACTTCAGGAGAAGCATCTCTACAATCGAAAAAATTAACGGTGCGAAATCTTTTTGCATTAAGGTCGCTATTTGAACTTTCCATCGGATGTTGACTGCGTTTGTTGTCGCCTCCACGAACAATCACCGTTTTAACCACTGGCCCCTGGATGCCGGTTTCATAGGAAGTGGACAGCTCTGCACATTTCCACGACACTGCCACCCGAAGCACACTCATTACAACGTTTTCATGAATGAGCCCGCTGGATTCAAGTATAAAAAGCCTTGAAGGAATCATGAACGGAAACGTTGTCGGGTGCAAAAAGAGATTTCGAAACAACCAGAAAAGACTGCTCACAGACGGTTTGTAATCCCCGCTTTTGTTACTGACACCAAGCAATTCCCGCCCATCATCGGATACGAACACATTGCCGGCAGTCAGACAATTTTCCCCTTCCAGCATATGACCATGTCCGGGAATGGTTGCATCCGGGGCACCCTCAGGCGCAAACCACACATCCCCGCACTTATCAACGACAAAACGAAACTGTCTTGATGAAAGAAGTTTCAATTGGTTTAAGGTCTCGTCTGAGACGGTCTGCGGTTCGTTAAGTGGGAGCGGGTTAAAAAGACTGTCAAGACTATTGAGGTTATCTTTATTGACTGGCAGTAAATGCGTCCTGACTGCTCCATCATCGAGCGTATGTAAACGAAGCACACTGCCATTCCACGTGTAAATCGAACTTTCATCCTGAAAAAATTCCGAGAGCGACACATCCTCGCCCACATCGATTCGCATCAAGCGCGCATGCGGCCAAAGCTCAGAACGGTTCCATAACGCCGAGAAAGCCTGTAACTGCCTGCGACCATCCTCTGAGACGGGTTGCAGTTCATTGAGTGGCAGCCGGTTAAAAAGGCGGTCAAGGTTTTTACGGTTATCTTTTTCGACTGGCAGTAAATAGCTCCTGACTGCCCCATCTTCCGGGAGATAACAAACAAGTTCACTGCCATTCCACGTATAAACAGGATTAGTATCCTGCAGGTTTAACGCTTCCAGAAGCAGAGAGCCGTTATCGGCATCAACACGCATCAACCATGCAGGGCGTGAAAGTTCTGTACGAAACCGCAGAGCCGTGAGCGCATTCAGATGATTCTTCGCACTTTCTGAGACGGCTTCGAGGGCGTTTAGCGGGAGTCGGTTAAAATAAGTATCGATTTCCCCGTATTTCTCTTTTTCAACTGGAAGTACATATGTCCTGACTGCCTCATCATCAAAGTGGTGAAAAACGAGCTCTTTGCCATTCCACGTGTAAACGGGGCTCTTATCCATCCCCTGAAAAGATTCAGACACCGACACATCCCTGCCCGCGTCGACTCGCATCAAGCGCATAAGCGGCCAAAGCTCTGAACTGCTCCATAAAGCCGTGAAAGCATGCAAAAGACTTCGACCATCCTCTGAGATGGGCTGCAGTTCATTGAGTGGCAGCCGGTTAAAAAGACTGTCAAGACTCTTGAGGTTAACCTTTTCGACTGGCAGTAAACAGCGCCTTGCTGCCCCATCTTCAATGTGATAACAAACAAGCTCACTGCCATTCCACGTATAAACGGGATTATTATCTCGCAGGTTTGACGTTTCGAATAACGTTGAGGCGTTATCGGCATCGACATGCATCAACCATGCAGAGTGTGAAGGTTCGGTGTGAAACCGCAGGGCCGTGAGCGCATTCAGCTCGCTCCTTGCACTTTCTGAGACGGCTTCGGGCGCGTTAAGCGGGAGCGGGTTAAAAAGGTTATCAATTTCCCGGTACTTCTCTTTTTCAACCGGAAGTACACATGTTCTGACTACTTCTTCATCAAAGTAATGAAACACGAGCTCATTGCCATTCCACGTGTAAACGGGTCTTTTATCCTGGCCCTCAAAAAGGTGTGCCAAAGGCAAATTCTCGCCCGCATCGATTCGCATGAAGCGCACACGCTGCGAAAATTCGGGCGCTAATAACTCCTTAAGCGTTTCGGGTGAGTAAACGTTATAATGACGTTCACCAGCGCCTCTGCGCCAGCCCATTCCGGGCGGTACGGAAAGCTTGAGATTCAGTCTTTGCATCACATACGGATAAAACATTAAAGCACCACTTAGTTGAATTTTTAGGCAATGGTATCACATTGACAACTGCCATTAAAGATTTTTAGAACGTGCGCACATTACAGAGCCAGAGTGGCTGCCCATAAAACAGCAGCGGCATAGAGGGCTGCAAGCACATCGTCAAGCATAATCCCTGTTCCGCCATGGACATGACGGTCAATGCTGCGAATGGGGAAGGGTTTCCAGATATCAAAGAGGCGAAAGAGAATAAAACCCGCAATCACCCAAATGGCTCCCACTGGCGCGAACGCCATAGTGAGGAGGTAACCCACTACTTCATCCCAGACAATGCCCGGGTGGTCGTGCACATTCAGCATGCTTGATGCCCTGTCGCAGACACTTACGCCTATTGCAAAGAAGAGCAGCGTCAAAGCCAGATAAGGGAGTGTGTTTAACCGGGCCATCATCAGATAGAGCGGAATGGCAACCAGTGTGCCGCAGGTTCCGGGCGCAACTGGCGACAGTCCGCTGCCAAACCCAAAGGCAAGAAACATTGAAGGACTTTGCCAGACGCGGGTAGAAAGACGGGGATTCATGCTGTCTCCTGAAAATGGTTATAACCGCGGGGCGTAAAAGGGTGGTTGGTGCCTGTCGCATCGGTTAGTCGCATGTGCGCGCCGTCCTCAATATAACCCACTGGATAACAGGTGACCCCGCATTGCGAAAGCGCGTCCCTGCATGCTTCAAGGTGCGCCGGCGGCACGGTAAAACAGAGAACGTAATCGTCACCGCCCTCTAGTGCCAGCGTCATGGCGCGCTCGCTTGCGTATTTTTGCACCAGCGGATGCACAGGCAGCTTCTGCATCATCAGGCATGCCCCAACCCCGCTTGCACGACAGAGGTGCTGAAGATCTGCCCCAAGGCCATCTGAAACATCAATCGCGGCTGTCGCAAAATCACGCAATACGCCGGCGACATCAACTCGCGGCTCTGGCAGTAACAAGGCCTGCATCAGGGTTTCGCGGTCATTTTCAGGTACCTGAAGCCCATGCAGACACTCAACAGCAAGGGCGGCAGCTCCGAGCATGCCGGTCACGACAATCACATTTCCTGATGCTGCACCGGAGCGCCTGAGAGCACGTCCTGACGGCACGAGTCCCTGAACCGTCAACGTGATGCAGAGGGGGCCTCGGGTGGTGTCGCCACCAATTAAAGTCATGCCATAGCGGGTCAAGGCATTGCAAAGGCCCTGCGAAAAGGTCTTCATCCAGTTTTCTGAAAGTGCAGGCAGCGTAAGTGCGAGGCTTGCCCAGCGCGGAGTAGCCCCCATGGCGGCAAGGTCGCTCACGTTGACCCGAACCGCACGCTCAGCAAGCATCCCGGCATCGAGTCCCGGGGGAAAATGCACACCCTCGACGAGGGTATCCGTACAGACCACAAGCTCCATGTCAGGCGGCACTTTTAAGAGCGCGCCATCATCACCAATACCGAGGATAAGTTCACTGTCAGTCGCGGCAAAAGGACGCTTAAAAAACGTTTCTATCAGTGCGAACTCATCCATTCTCAGCGCGAATCTCTATGGCACGCAGCGTCTGGGCAAGGTTATGCAACACACCGTTAACATAGCGGTGACCGTCTTCCGTACCGAATTCACGCGTCAGCGCAATGGCTTCATCCAGCACCACCCGCCAGGGCACTTCTGGACATTCCGCCAGCTCAAAGCTGCCGAGCCAGAGCACCGTGCGTTCAACCGGGGTCAACTCAGACAGCGCCCTGTCCAGCAGGGGGGTGAGCTTTTCATCGATGCCTTCACGGTCATTGATGACACCCTGCAGGATTTTAGAAAAATAATCGGCATCGACCCTTGCCATGTTGTTCATGGCGCGAAACTGTGCCTCCAGTTCATGGCGGTCGGTACCCGATAACTGCCACTGATACAATGCCTGAAGCGCCAGTCGACGCGCACGCCGTCTGCCGCGAATTGCCTCTTTATCCACAATGACCTCACGAAGTTGAGTCGTTCTTCAGCTCATCAAGCGTTTGCCGGAAATCACTCACATCCTTGAAGCGTTTGTAAACCGATGCAAAACGCACATATGCCACACTGTCCAGCCGGTAAAGCTGCTCCATCACGAGCTCCCCCAGCAGACGAGAATCTATTTCACGCTCTCCGCGACGCCTGATTGCCTGCATGACCGCGGCAATGGCCCCTTCCAGAGCATCAACACTGACCGGTCGTTTTTCAAGCGCGCGCAGCATGCCGGCGCGCAGATTATCGAGATTAAACGGCTCTCGCCTGCCATCGCGCTTGATAACCGCGGGCATGACAAACTCAACCGTCTCAAACGTAGTAAACCGCTCGTGGCAGAGCACGCATTCCCGACGCCGCCGCACCTGCGCCCCTTCAGCGACAAGGCGCGAATCAATGACCCGGGTATCCTCCGCATGGCAGTATGGACAATACATATCAGCGATACACCGGAAAGGACTGACAAAGCGTAATCACCTGCTGGCGCACGCGCTCTATACAGGCAGTATTGTGAATGTCATCAAGAATATCGGCAATCCATCCGCTGACAAGGCGGATTTCCGGTTCACGGAAACCTCGAGTAGTAACAGCAGGCGTTCCAAGGCGCAGGCCGCTTGTGACAAAGGGCGAGCGCGGATCGTTTGGAACCGTGTTCTTGTTGACAGTAATATTGGCCTGCCCAAGAGCTGCGTCAGCGTCTTTGCCGCTCAGGTTTTTATCGGTCAGGTCAAGCAACAGCAGGTGGTTGGTGGTTCCACCGGAAACAATGCGATACCCACGTGACATTAACGTTTCAGCCATGAGCTTCGCATTAAGGATGACCTGCTTTTGATAGTCCGTAAAGGCCGGTTCCAGTGCTTCGGCAAAAGCAACGGCTTTAGCGGCAATCACATGCATCAGGGGACCGCCCTGTGTGCCTGGAAACACCGCGGAATTCAGTTTTTTGCCGATGGTTTCGCTGTCTCTCGCGAGAATCATTCCGCCACGCGGGCCGCGCAGGGTTTTATGCGTGGTCGTAGTTACCACATCAGCATATGGCACTGGATTAGGATAAAGACCTGTAACCACAAGCCCTGCCACGTGAGCAATATCCGCCATCAGGTATGCGCCGACTGAATCGGCAATCTCACGAAACTTCTGCCAGTCAAGGTGCTGCGAATAAGCGGAAAATCCGGCAATCACCATTTTAGGACGGTGCTTGAGTGCGAGGTCTGCAAGCGCATCGTAGTCGATACGGCCCGTCTCTACATCAAGGCCATAGGTGACAGCATGATAGAGTTTTCCAGAGAAATTCACAGGCGAGCCATGCGTAAGATGTCCGCCGTGGGGCAGCGACATGCCAAGGATGCAGTCTCCGGGTTCGAGGAGCGCCAGCATGGCGGCAGAATTCGCCTGGGAACCGGAATGCGGCTGCACATTCGCATATTCCGCCCCAAAGAGTTGTCTCGCGCGCATGATGGCAAGCGTTTCAACGGTATCTACATGCCCGCACCCGCCATAGTAGCGCTTGCCGGGGTACCCTTCGGCATATTTATTGGTCAGCACCGAGCCCTGCGCCTCAAGTACCCGTGGGCTGACGTAATTTTCCGAGGCAATCAGCTCGAGGTGTTCTTCCTGTCGCAGGCGTTCGGCGGCAATTGCCTCGGCGAGCGGCGCGTCAAAATTCTCAATAGTACAATGTTTTGTATCAAACATGGACAACTCCGTTACTGGCCCTGTTTTACCACCAGGTCGTTAATGACGCGCTTCACGCCCGGCACTCTGGCAGTAACGCTTCCTGCCCGCTGCTTCAACAGGCTGCTGTTGACAAAGCCGCTGAGCTGAACTTCATCTTTCCAGGTTTTGACCTGAATGGAAATGGCGCGCGCGCCCAGTGCATCCACAAGGGAGGCCTTGACCCTCGCAGTCGTTGCACTGCTGTCAATGAACTCACCGGTACTCTCGCTGCCAGGTCCCGGCGCGCAGCCACCCAGCAGAAAGCCGCTTAAAAGAAGCGTCATGCAAAAAGCGCGTTTCGTCATGGTTTCTCCCCGGATGCTGATGAATGTCGAATGTGCAAAGGGTAGCACACTCTCTCATCGGTGGCCATGTACGGCTGGCGTTTCTATCACCGCCACCGGAGGTGCGGTTCGGGGGGCGTGCGGCGGATGTACAACAACAACCTGCTCACCATGATGACGATGCAGACGATGCATCGGCGCAGGTGGCGGCATGCGCCGACCATGATGCACCCGTTCACACACCATTTTCCCCATGATACGGTGGCACTTCCCGCTGCCAGCCCCATGCGCCTGCAGGCTGGTGGTGCACGCCGCACTTGCCAGTAACACACACACTTTCAGTAGTTTCATGGTCTCTCCTGTCAGTGCCGTTTTCAAAAAAAAACGGCAGGATTAAAGGGCTTCCTGCCGTATAACAAACGCTTACCGGTTGCAATTAACCCATTTGTGCAAGCGGGCTTTGCCCCTGCTTGATGCCCGGTACAATACGGATGGAACTTCCGGGTCGCGTCAGGGCATCGTATACCCGGTAATTACGGAAGGTATCAATGGTAACGCGCATGGTGTTGAAATAGCCGTTGTGGTATGTATCAATGGTGTGTGGATATTCGTAGCGGTAAATATTAAAAGGCTCTATCCAGCAGCCATCTTCATACTGCGCATAGACTCGCAAATCATCGTAACTGTCGTTAACAACTTCAATATCATAACCGCGTTTGAGCTGTGCATCTTTTGGCGCTTCAAGAGAAGCCCCCTTGTGAAGGCTGCCATGGGCATTGGGAGCCGCAGAAACTGCGGTGGCGGCAATTGCCAGCGAGCAGGCCATCAGTACAGGTTTGATACGCATTCCAACTCCTTTGATATGATTGAAGGCCTGATAGTAGCAAAGCGCCTGCTTTAGTCAATGGTTTTTGTATCAATTCACGGCTTTTTGAATAGTCAAGAATAGAGAGTCTCTTTTGAGCACAGGTTGCGTGAAATATAACTTTTTGGTGCGTATAGCGAAAGGCAAGCCAGGTTTTTTGCATCGCGGTATGTGCTATAGTCTGTAATTTTGAAGTATCTATTCACCAGATTCTGAATGCTTTAGGGGAAAAGTCAGATTTGAGTGCAGGTTGTGCGAACGCATTACAAAAAAAGCGCAGCATACACCGGTATGTGAGCAGTTTTTTGTAATATGTTCGCACAAGATGCGCCAAATATGGCTTTTCGGTGAACGTGGTGAATGGTTACATTTTGAAATGCTTTGCCTCAGGAATACCACGCATGAAAAAACGCATGACCATAATGGCGATTGGACTGGCCGTCGTATTTGGCGGCATTATCGGATTTAATCTGCTGAAAGCCTTCATGATTAAACGTTTTTTTGCCTCCTATGAGCCTCCGGCTGTGAGCGTTTCCTCCGTGGTGGCCAAACGCGTGACCTGGCAGGGACGCATTCCCGCCGTTGGCACCTTTGTGGCTACGAGCGGTGTGGATGTTTCTGCAGACTCCGCGGGAAAAGTCGTCAAAATCAATTTTGAGTCGGGCCAGTACGTTACAAAAGATACTCCCCTGCTTGATATCGATGATGGCGTTGACCAGGCCATGTTGAAATTCAATGAGGCGGAGCTTGCGTTGAAAAAACTCAATTTTCAGCGCCAGTCTGATCTTTTCAAACGTGGTGCGGCTCCGGTTTCAAGCGTGGACGAAGCCAGGGCCAATCTTGAGCAGGCGCAGGCCAACATGGAAAAGACCCAGGTTGAAATCAACCACAAACATATCCTGGCGCCTTTTTCCGGTAAGCTTGGCATACGCATGGTCAATCTTGGCCAGTACATTTCTCAGGGGCAGACAGCGATTGTCTCTCTACAGGCTCTTGACCCTCTTTACCTTGAATTCTCTCTGCCGGAGCAGCGCCTGCGTGAAATCAGCGTTGGCCAGCTGGTAGAAGCCTCTGTAGAGGGCTATCCGGATTTAATTTTCACTGGAACCATCACTGCCATCAATTCGCGGGTTGACCCCATTACGCACAATATCCGCGTGCAGGCCACCCTTCCAAACTGCCCGTTGCAGGCTCTGGCCAACCCTGAGGCCTCACCGCTGGTATCTACTGCCCTCGCGCCGAACTCCAGCCAGAAACGCCTTAGCTGCCATACGGAGCGCAACGAAAAAAACCGTGTCAATACCTTCAGTTTTATTCCCGGGATGTTTGCGAATGTTGAAGTGATTTCACCAAAAACTACTGAGGTAACTGTAGTGCCTTCAACCTCCATATCTTACAGCCTGTATGGCAATTCCGTCTTCGTAATAGAAAAAGAGCCCTCTGGGCGTAAAGACAGGCAAGGTAATCCAGTGCTGGTCGTCAACCGGCATTTTGTGACCCTTGGCAGTCAGCAGGATAACCTGACCGTTATCACCAAAGGCATTGAACCTGGACAACTTGTGGTGAGCTCAGGGGAACTGAAGCTCGACAACGGGACGCGCGTGGTGATTAACAACAGTGTTCCGCTCAACGACAAGCCTGACTTTAATACGCTGAGCCAGTAACCGACCGACAGCAGGAACGTTCATGAAATTTACAGATATTTTTATTCGTCGACCCGTTCTTGCCTGCGTGGTGAGCCTGCTCATTCTGCTCTTTGGGCTGAACTCGCTCTTTAACATGCAGATTCGACAGTTTCCGCGCATGGACAACACGGTCATCACGGTGACGACCGTCTATCCTGGTGCCGACTCGAGCCTCATCGCAGGCTTTATCACGACACCGCTTGAAAGCTCTGTCGCAAGCGCTGAAGGCATTGATTACATGACCTCTGAAAGCGTTCAGGGGCTCAGCACCATTACCCTCTACATCAAGCTGAACTTTGACCCCCAGGTCGCTTTTACCGACGTAATGAGTAAAGTACAGCAGAAGCTCAATGAGCTGCCGCCTGAGTCTCAGCAGCCGGTTATTGTCAAATCGTCAGATGTCTCAACACCGTTGATGTACATCAGTCTTGACAGCACGGAAATGACACCGCAGCAAATCACCGATTATGCGACCCGAGTGGTTCAACCCTATCTGCAGACCGTTGACGGGGTCGCCAAGGCCGATATCCTGGGTGGCGCCACTTATGCCATGCGCATTTTTCTCGACCCCGTGCGCATGGCCGCCCTTCATGTCTCACCTTCCGATGTCACTAACGTACTCGCGCGCAACAGTTTCCTGACTGCCGCCGGTAATACCAAGAGCGAATACGTTGCCATTAATCTCCTTGCCAAAACCGACCTCACCAGTGCGGAAGAATTCAGTCGACTGATTGTGCGTCAGGAGAATAAGGCCATTATCCGCCTGAAAGACATCGGGCGCGTGGAGCTTGGTTCCAAAGATTACAACACGACCGTTACCTTCGATGGCAAAAAAGCCGTGTTTCTCGCCATTACCCCAACACCTACCGCGAACCCGCTGACAGTTATCAGCAACGTGCGCGAACTCTTCCCTTCTATTACCAAAAACTTTCCGCCTTCGCTCAAAGGCACAATCGTATATGATGCAACCGACTTTATCCGCGCCTCCATCCACGAAGTAATTCAAACCATCGTTGAAGCCGCCGCCATCGTCATTCTGGTGATATTTCTCTTTCTGGGCTCTTTGCGTTCAGTCATGATTCCGGTGGTGACCATCCCGCTGTCCTTGATTGGCGTGTGCACCTTTATGCTCTTTCTTGGATATTCCATCAATCTTTTGACCCTGCTCGCCTTTGTACTCGCGATTGGTCTGGTAGTGGATGATGCCATTGTCGTGGTAGAAAACGTGCACCGTCATATCGAGGAAGGCAAAACTCCTTTTGATGCCGCCATTATTGGTGCGCGCGAAATTGCCACTCCCGTTATTGCCATGACCATTACGCTCGCGGCCGTGTATGCCCCGATTGGCTTTATGGGCGGACTGACAGGAGCCCTTTTTCGCGAATTTGCCTTTACGCTTGCGAGCGCCGTTATTATTTCCGGGGTGGTGGCGCTGACCCTCTCGCCGATGATGTGTTCAAAAATTCTTTCGGCAGAGGCCTCTACCAGCCGCTTTGTGCAGCGGCTTGATGATGTGTTCAATAAACTGCGCATGAAATACCAGAACATGCTGCACAGCCTGCTGGATACGCGCCCCGTCATGCTGGTTTTTGCCGCTGTCGTGCTCCTGATGCTGCCCTATCTGTATCTGCATACGCCACGGGAAACGGCACCTGAAGAAGACCAGGGGTTTTTTATTGTTGCCGGTACGGCACCACAGTATGCGACGGTCAACTACATTGAAAGTTTTACAAAACCGTTTGATGCCATCTACTCCAGTTTTCCTGAAAAAGCACACTCGTTTACCATCAACAGCACCGACCCGATATCCGGGATGGTACTAAAACCCTGGGATGAGCGTGAGCGTTCGCAGTTTGCCCTTAAAAAACCGCTGCAGGAAAAGCTTGATACGGTTTCCGGGCTAAAGGCATTCGCCGTTATTCCCCCGCCACTGCCAGGCGGCGGGCGCGGAACACCGGTGCAGTTTGTGATTAAAACCACCAACGACTTTCAAAGCCTGCTCGAGATTTCTAACAGTCTGAAAGAAAAGGCGCGTAAGAGCGGTCTTTTTATCTTTGTAGATAATTCGTTGAAGTTTAATCAACCAGAAATTGATTTCCAGATTAACCGCTCAAAAGCCTCCGACCTCGGCCTTGACATGAAAGACATCGGCAGCAGTCTCACAAGCGCCCTGTCTGGCAATTACGTTAATTTTTTCAACCTGCAGGGCCGCAGCTACCAGGTGATTCCGCAGCTTGAACGGCGTTTTCGCCTTGACGTGAAGCAGCTTGGCGAGATTTATGTACGCGCCAAAGACGGCACCATGGTCGCGCTGTCAACCGTTATCACGCCGGTGGAAAAAACAGGCCCGAACAAGCTCACGCACTTCCAGCAGCTCAATTCTGCTACAATCAACGCCGTCATGATGCCGGGCACCACGCTCGGTCAGGGTCTGCAATACCTGCAGGAGGCGGCCAAAGAAGTGCTTCCACAAGGTTTCAGCATTGATTACAGTGGTCAGTCACGCCAGTTTGAACAGGAAGGCAACGCCCTTATTTTTGCCTTTTTCATGGCGATTCTAGTTATTTTTCTGGTCCTTTCCGCGCAATATGAGAGCTTCAAAGACCCGCTCATTATCCTTATCAGCGTGCCCATGTCCATCTGTGGCGCCCTCATTCCGCTTAATCTCGGACTTGCGAGCATCAATATCTATACGCAGGTCGGGCTGATTACGCTTATCGGCCTCATCAGCAAACACGGTATTCTCATTGTCGACTTTGCCAACAACCTGCAGCAAACCCGTAAACTCTCGCGCCGCGCTGCTGTTGAAGAAGCCGCCGCCATTCGTCTGCGTCCAATTTTGATGACTACGGCTGCCATGGTGTTTGGTGTTCTGCCGCTGCTGCTTGCAAGTGGCGCCGGTGCCGTCAGTCGTTTTGATATCGGGCTCGTCATTGCATCGGGGCTTTTGATAGGAACCTGCTTCACTCTCTTTGTGGTACCGACGCTTTATACCTATATCGCGACCGATCACAATGCCCCTCATCACGACAATAAAGCCTGATTCTTCACAGCAGGAGTTATATACCCCGTAACTCCTGACTGTGCTATGATACGCGCCTTTGAAATCCGGGACTGCACGCATGGAAAAAACATTCTCACCTGAAGCCTGTGAAAAAGCCTGTTATGAGCACTGGGAACATCAGCATTACTTTGCACCACGTGGCGATGGCAAGCCTTTCTGCATTATGCTCCCTCCCCCTAATGTTACCGGCAGCCTGCACATGGGGCACGGATTTCAACATACCCTGATGGATATCCTCACCCGCTATCACCGCATGCAGGGTGACCGCACGCTCTGGCAGACAGGCACCGACCACGCCGGTATTTCCACACAGCTCGTAGTTGAGCGTCAGCTTGAACTGAAAGGCCTTAAGCGGCGTGATTTCACGCGTGAAGAATTTCTTCAGCGCGTGTGGGAATGGAAGGCAGAATCCGGCGGTCAAATCACCCGACAGATGCGGCGCATTGGTGATTCTGTTGACTGGTCGCGCGAGCGCTTCACGATGGATGAAGGCTTATCAGCGGCTGTTCAAAAAGTATTCGTACAGTTGTATGAAGAAGGCTTGATTTATCGGGGCACGCGTCTAGTTAACTGGGATACCGTGCTTGAGACGGCCGTATCTGACCTTGAAGTCATTCCTACAGAAGAAGACGGTTTTCTCTGGCACATCCGTTATCCGGTTGCAGGCAGTGATGAGTCGGTAACGGTTGCCACTACCCGCCCGGAAACACTTTTCGGAGATGTGGCCGTTGCCGTGAATCCCTCTGACACCCGCTACGCCCATCTTGTCGGCAAAGAGGTCATTCTGCCACTCTGTGAGCGGCGCATTCCTGTGATTGCGGATGATTATGTCGAGCAGGATTTTGGCAGTGGCTGTGTCAAAATTACCCCGGCCCATGATTTTAACGATTACGAGGTGGGCAGGCGTCATGGTCTTGCGCAACCTTCCATCATGACGCCTAAAGGCATTATTTCCGACACGGCACCCGAAGCCTATCGGGGGCTTGAGCGTTTTGAGGCGCGTAAACAGGTGATTGCCGACCTTGAAGCTCAGGGCTTTCTCGTGAAAACCGAACCTTATCGCGTAAAAGTGCCACGCGGTGAGAAGTCTGGCGCCATTCTTGAACCGCTCCTGACTGAGCAGTGGTATGTGAAAACCAAACCGCTCGCGGAACCTGCGATTCGTGCGGTAGAAAAGGGCGAAATTCGCTTTCACCCCGAAAACTGGAACAAAACGTATTTTCAGTGGATGAACAACATTGAAGACTGGTGCATCAGCCGCCAGCTCTGGTGGGGGCATCGCATTCCCGCCTGGTATGACGAAAGCGGGCGCGTGTATGTCGGATACAGCGAAAATGACGTACGCTTTCGCCACAAAATTGCGGATAACGTGGTTTTGACCCAGGACGAAGACGTTCTCGATACCTGGTTCTCTTCTGCTCTCTGGCCCTTCTCAACCCTTGGCTGGCCCGAACGCACCACTGAACTTGAGCAGTTTTACCCGACCTCCGTGCTGGTCACAGGCTTTGACATCATCTTTTTCTGGGTTGCCCGCATGATAATGATGGGCCTGCATTTTACCGGTAAGGTACCGTTTCGCGATGTCATTATTACGGGCTTAATCCGCGATGCGGAAGGCCATAAAATGTCTAAATCCAAAGGCAATGTCCTGGATCCAATTGACATTATCGATGGCATTGACCTCGAATCACTGGTAAAAAAACGCACCTCCAACCTGGTTCTTGGCTCCGTCAGCCGCCAGATTGAAAAAGCGACCCGCAAGGAATTCCCCGAGGGCATCAGTGCCTTTGGTGCGGATGCGCTGCGATTTACCTATTGTGCACTGGCTTCCACCGGACGCAACATCCGCTTTGACATGGGGCGCGTTGAAGGCTATCGCAACTTCTGTAACAAACTCTGGAATGCCGCGCGTTTTGTGCTCCAAAACATTGATGAAGAGCAGCTTGATCTTGGTGATGGCGCATTTCAATACAGCCCGGCCGATCAATGGATACTCTCGCGCCTGCAGCGCACCATTGCCGCATGCCACCAGCATATTGCCGATTTTCGCTTTGATTTTCTGGCACAGACACTCTACGAATTCGTCTGGCATGAGTACTGCGACTGGTACCTTGAGCTCTCAAAACCGGTGCTATACGATGAAGATGCGCTTGGCTCCATGAAGCGCGGCACCCGGCGCACGCTTATTCACGTACTGCATCAGACACTCAAACTGCTGCATCCGGTTATTCCTTTCATTACGGAAGAAATTGCAAAGTCAACCAGCAGACTGACCAGTGAAAACGGTGAAAGTCTGATGACCAGCCGGTATCCGGCAGTAGAAGAGTCATTTGTTGATGATGCCATTGAAGAAGAAATGGCGTGGGTGCAGCGTGTGATTCAGGAAATCCGCACACTGCGCTCTGAAATGTCTGTGTCTCCTGCTAAACCGGTGCCATTACTTGTGCGCAATTTTGCAGGGGAAGAAAAGGCGCGTCTGCAAAAATACCGCCGCACGTTTCTTGCGCTCGCAAAAGTCTCAAGCATCCGCTACCTGGAAGTCAACGATACTCCAGGCGCCTGCGCCTCAGCCGTAGTGGGCGTGATGGAGCTTCTCATCCCGATGAGCGACCTTATCGACAAGAAAACCGAACTGGCGCGCCTTGAAAGGGAAATCACAAAGCTCAACAAGGATATTCAGCTTGCGGAAAATAAGCTGAACAATCCAGCGTTCACCGACAAGGCGCCTGCAGAGGTGATTCAGAAAGAAATGGAAAAACGCGAACAGGCAACTGCGGCACGGGAGAAACTGCTGGCGCATAAAGCCGTGGTAGAAGCACTTCCGGGCTAGTTGCAGAGCCGCTACGCTCTATCCATGCTTCGTCCCTCGGCGTCAGCCGAGGGGCTTTTGAGGCCGCTTTTGAGAGTTATCGTGAAGGCCCTCTGTTCGGACTATTTTCCTTAATATCCACAGAAAGGTTTTCTACTTCGGATTTTAATTCTGCGCCCTTCGCTAGAGACAGTTCTTTTTTGAAACTAAGAAATGATTCACTGGCTGGCTTTTCCGTAAAGAGGCTTTTAATACCAACTGGAATTGCCATGAGAACATTTAAAAGCCCTTTGCCAAATTTCGTTCCCCAGTTTTCCTCAAATGCTTTATTATTAATAAAATCCTCTTCGATGATGAGAGCTATATTTGTTTTGCAGCTTTCTTTAGACTCGAGTGATATGTCATTCTGAACATTTATTCTTTCATTTTTTGAGGTTTGAATGGCATTATTTATTTTACTTTCAACATCACTCAATGCTGCTATTCGTCTATCCGTTGGATTTTTTTCGCTAATTCTTGTTTTTTCTTCACTCACAGTGCTAAGTACGGCTGTTCGTAGCGCTTCATAAAATGGGTCACTGTTGATGGCATTCACGCGTTGTTGACTAATCCTCTCTGCAGTGGCTTGTTCAGCGGCTTGTTCAGCGGCTCTCTCAGCAAGTTTGTCGAGGGCTATCTGATTCAGCATTACCGGAAAATCTTCCTTAAATAGACCTATACGAATAGAAGACGGACCCTGAACTTCTAGTTTTTCGGCGCCATTATTTAAGCTTTGTGCTAAATTCCTTTGTGCTGGCAGGTTTTGAATATCACTGTTCACACCAAAAAAATTACATCCCTTATCAACAAAAGACTGAGCCTTTTCTAAATGCGCCCCACCTCCAATAGCCGTAGGATTAGCTATTAAATGAACAGTAAACTGCCTGAAATGACTCCAGCCATCCATCAAGGCCCTCATTTCCTCTTTGCTGGCGGGCATTTTTCCTTCAAAAATACCTTCCCATTTTTTAGAGTCCTCATACCATTTTCTTAGAGCTTCTTGAGATGCCGACATTTTAATCACCACAAAGTTGACTGATATGATTAATGATAGAACACAAATTATTAAGATTTTATTACGTTAATTTCTGTTGGGTAGTAATTCACTTTGCACGGGACTAAAATGAAACTAAATAAATGTAAATTGTTGATTTTAAATATTTAATAAATACAGCTGGCACACGGTAAAAACACAAAATGTCCGGTACACCGCTATCTTTCAAATCGAGACAACTTACTTAATATTTTGGTAAGCATACTGTTCTAACATAAATCATAAGCACCTTTTTTAGGATCATCATGTCTACCTCATCTAAGAATATTACGGATTTAGTGGCTGGGAACATGGATGAAAATACCTTAAATACATCTGAGAAGTCTCAGGCTGATTCAAGCACTTCTGAATCCTCACGCGAAGTTTTAACACCCTTCGATGTTTCAGTCAGAATTGGCGACAGTGAAACCATCAGGCAACTTGTCATAAAGAACCGTTTAAAGTGGCCAGAATTATTGAATACCGATTCGATTAACCAAATCTGTGAAATGCTTAGTACAAATAGTGAAGCAGTGCGTAACGAAACCCGCTCGCTCTTTGTGAAGCTGCTTGAGCAGGAAGAGGCTCAAAAATTAGTTAAAATTGTGGGAGAAAGGCATTCTTTCACAAATCTGCAAACAGCTGTAAGTCAGTTACCTGCAGAAAACAGGAAAGAAATCTGCACAATGGCGCATGTCTTAACGAATAAGAAAACACTCGACAGGCAAAAAATGAGTTTTTTAGCAAAAGAGGCTGGAATAGCTCATCCTGTAAAATCTGACATTTTTTTTAGAGGGATATATACCGGGGTTGAGCGAGCTATTGAGGGCCTAAAGTCTACTCGTGAAATCATCCGCGAAATCAAGAAAATTCCTAAAAAACATATCCCGGGAGTTGTTTTAGAAGATGGTCGCACTTTACTGGATATTGTGATGACGAGCGCACAAAAAGACGTAGTAGATGCTGTGCTTAAAAGGGCAGGATATAAGCGCGGCGATCCCCTCGAATCCGCGTTTCAGCAGTTGAGCAATAATCACAACCATTACAGTACATACATGGCTCTCACTCCTGCTCCACGAACGCGGTTTGTAAGAAGAAATGACGACCCCCACCCCACTATGTTTGAATTTGATTCTGCCGGGGTCAGTGACGGTATTATTGAAATGAATAATGCTGGTTTAGCGGAGAAAAGTCCTTTTTCTGCCCACTCAAAAGCGTTCCGTACGGAAAATACAGAGAGAGTCAGGAGCATTACTCAGGAGCCAGAAATTGTTCCAGACGAGGCTGAAACCGTTACTTACGATACCGAATTTGACAAAGCCATACGCAATCTTTACGAAGCGGGTGTGCTTAGTATGCAGTCTCGGCTTTCGAAGGAGAAGACTGATTCAGTCTTATGGGGGTTGAATAATCAAGAACTTTACGTTGATAAAGCCTGGCTGCTCAGTAATCTTGGAATTGAAGAGTCAGCACTAAGTAACGAAGCACGAGCCGCATTCGAGGTTGCAGATGCGTTTCAAGGCATCCGAGATGCCGTTATCAACGGTAATGGCAACGCCGCTACGACGGTCAAAAACGAACAAAACGCTAATATAAATATACTCAAGCAAGCCAGTGAATCCATCGCAATAGCAGCGAACGTGCTTCTCACGGTTTTCATCCTGCCCCTGCTTGCAGCTCCACTGGTTAAGAATGGAGAGTGGAAATCCATGCGCTATACCTTTTTCAGTGAAAAAACAAAGGTTGAAAAAGCGGTCGATGCCGTTGAAGAAGAAGTTCGGAAAAACACTCCTCCGAACAACGGCTAAGGCGGTCCTCCACGCACCCGCCGCACCATCCAGGCGCCGAGGAGCGCTGTGGTGAGGATACCAAGGACAATACTCGCGCCCTCCCATTGGGGGCCTGCGAGTCGCAGTGCATCTGGCGAGTGCATCAGCGAAAAAGGAATGGCCAGTAAAACATCCATGAGCGCGGAACCGGCTACAAGGCCACAGGCGAGCAGGATGCCCGTTTGCGCACGGTGCGCGCGCTCAGCTTCAGGCAGTTTTTTCCGTGCAAGTAGTCGGGTAGCAATCTGCGAAAACATGCCACCCACAAAAAGAGGAAAAGACGAGCTTAAAGGTAGATACATGCCGATTGCCACACCAAGAATAGACAGGCGTATAAAGCGGTCAAGCCGAAATACGCGAATCAAGACAAGAAGCGCAATAATGACCGCACACCCGCCAAGCATCATCCCCCAGGGCAGGCTGCCCTGAAACACCGCTTCAGTAATAGCCGCCATTAGAGCCGCCGTAGGCGCTGGCAGGGATAAGGACGCATCCATGCCCTCGCGCGGCATGACGCCGGCTATGCCATAAACATCAAAAAGAATCTGCATCACCGGGGGAATAACCAGTGCGGAAACGACCACACCAATCAAGAGCATTAGCTGCTGACACCAGGGCGTGGCCCCTACCAGCTGCCCTACTTTCAAATCCTGCATGTTGTCGTTGGAAATGGCCGCAATTCCGGTGACCACGGAGCCTATCATAATGGTAATGGCTTCAGCCGCACGCAGCTGGGAAGACGTAAGCGCCATTCCGAGCACCTGCTGCAGGGCATGCTGTAAAAGCCAGGCGGCAAACAGCATGCCGGCAATCACCACAGAACTGCCAGGACTTGCTGTCACCCCGACCATGCCGGAAAAATAACCGGTAAAAACGGAAAATAAAAAACCAAATACGAGCACATAAAGTACCGCGCCAAAGACGAGACTCGGCGCAAAATCGCCATCAAGCCCGAGGATATCCAGTGGAAATTCCACCTGGAAAAACAAAAAGAGCACGGCTGCCATCAACAGTATGCCGCCAAGGATGAACGGCAGCGGAATATCACGCTCCGTTCGGGGAAGCACGCCCGTGCTGCTGCGCGTCATGAAGGCGCTGAAAGAAACCTGAATGCTGCGCACAAGCGGGCGCACCAGACGCAGAAAGGTCCAGGTGCCGGCAAACAACATGGCGCCAATACCAATGTAGCGCATTTCACTGTTCCAGAGCAGGGTTGCGGCCTCGGAAGCCGAACCTGCCTGCAGCAGCTTTGGGTAAAACGGACTGACAAGCGGCATGGCAAAAAACCATGAAATGAGCGCACCTAAAAAGATGCTGGCTGCCATTTCAGGGCCTACAAGAAATCCCGCACCTATCATGGTCGCTGAAAAACCGGCCCCAAAACCAACAACCGCACGGCCGGCAAAAAACCAGTAACTCCAGCTGGACGCGACCAGGCGAAAACCAAGCTGGAAAAGCTCAATAAGCGCACCAAGACCGCCACCAAGGACAATGTCGCGCGCACCCACACGCTGCACGGATGACATCAAGACTTCCGCAATCGCGCGTCCCTCGGGAAAACGCAGCATGGGCTCATTGACAAGCACACGCCGCAGGGGAATCGAAAAGAGCACGCCCAGCACACCACCGGTGAGGGCGATAAAGAAATTCGTAAGGTAATCAAACCCCTGCCAGAAATGAATAATAACAAGTGCTGGTATGGTGTAAACAATGCCGCCGGCAACTGCCTCACCTGCAGATGCTGCTGTCTGTACGGCGTTATTCTCAAGAATGCTCGCATTTTTAAACATGCGCAAAATTCCCATCGATAAAATGGCGGCAGGAATCGAGGCGGACGTCAGAATGCCAAGCTTAAGCGCCAGATAGGCGTTTGACATCGCAAGGAGTATGGTTAGAAGCACGGCCAGTACAATGCTTCTGAAAGTCAGTTCAGCGACCCGTTCATCAGGTCCTATAAATGGCTTAAACTCCGCCATGAGCCCCCCACACACGACGCGCCACTCCTGGCTTCAGCCAGGTTTTAATATCCTCCCTGCTAAACTTCACCGTTTGAGGGCCAAATACATAAGGAGCAACCTGGTATGTATCAAACACAATGGCAAGCCCGTCAGGCGTAAAATACCAGCGGGAGTAATTCTTAAAAACAGGCGCACTGCCTGTTTTAAGCCACTCCTCGTCAGAAAGGTCATGTGAGGCAAGAAGCTCTCGCGCGGCATTTGCAAGCTTTGGCAGCGCGTCAGGCTTTAAGAGTTCACGCAGCGTGACAGATTCACCCTCGAGGTAATTGTGGGTAACCACCGTATTATCAGGATGTGCACTGCCGCGAAAAAAGCGCGACAGCGAATAGCGTATGCTTAGAGCATTTTTGGTCTGAAAGGGAATGCGATAACGGATATCAAGACCGTTTTTTCCGGGCAGCGGGTTTTCAGGCATCGACATCGTGGCAGCCTGTTTTAAGAAATCCTCTTTTTGGGCTTCTACAAATGCCTTTTCAGCCACGGATATCGCTTTATCCGGCAAGGCTGATGGATAGCGTATACTGATAACAACGGCACCCGTCTCCTCACGGATGACACCCGCTGCGGACGTAAGTTCGGCTGCAAAGCCTGCCTGCATGCCAAGCAGGCTTAAGAGTATTCCGAGAAAGCGTTTCATCAAAAATAGTCTCCCGCAAAATCAATCCATGCACCATTGACCATGGCGCAACATGCGATGTTCGATGGGCGTTGCAAACAGACAGCAGGGCAGCGCGCTCTCCGGTGTGCGCCAGTGTATCAGATCAGCCATCTGCCCCACAGCAATTTCACCCGCTTCACCCGCGAGTCCCAGCGCACGCGCCGCCACGGACGTCACCCCGGCCCAGGCTTCGGCGACTGTCAGACCAAAGAAACGACACCCCATGTTCATCATCAGACGCAAAGAGGTCGTGGGCGATGAGCCGGGATTAGAATCGGTAGAAATGGCCATCCCCACCCCGCGGGCGCGTAAACGTTCAACCGGTGGCCTGTGCGTCTCTCCAAGATAATACCAGGCGCCCGGCAGCAGCACTGCCGTAACCCCGTGGCGCGCCATCGCCTCAATACCCGCTTCATCAAGGTGCTCGAGGTGATCGCACGACAGCGCGTTAAAACGTGCCGCCACCTCAGCACCTCCCGTGGTTGCGAGCTGCTCGGCATGGCATTTTACCCGAAGCCCAAGTGCCGTTGCTTTTTCAAAAATACGTGCTGTTTCGTCCGTATCAAACGCAATCGATTCACAAAAAACATCCACTGCATCGGCAAGCCCCGACTCTGAGACTTCCGGCAGCATGGTATCACAGAGATGGCTTACATACGCGGCCTTTCGCCCGGCAAATTCCGGGGGAAGTGCATGTGCTCCGAGGAAGGTTGTGCGCACACGCATGCCGGTGTGTTCCCCAAGCCTGCGGGCAACCCGCAGCATTTTGAGCTCGCTCTCGAGTGACAGGCCATAACCTGACTTAATTTCAACGGTCATTACCCCGTCTGCCTGTAAGGCCAGCAGGCGCGGTAGAGACTGCTCAAAAAGTACCTCTTCAGAGGCTGCGCGCGTTTTTTGCACCGTTGAAAGAATGCCCCCGCCCGCACGTGCTATCTCGGCGTAACTGACGCCCAGAAGACGCTGACGAAAATCATCAGCACGGTTGCCGGCATAGACAAGATGGGTATGGCAGTCAATCAGTCCGGGCGTGACAAGCTCACCGTGGCAGCTTTCAACCCGGGTACCATTACCCCGAAGTTCCGCTGGCAGTTCGTTATCGTGCCCGACCCAGGCAATGCGCCCTTCTCGAACAGCAATGGTCTGGTGCGTGTGCGTCTCGCCCATCGCATCAAGTCGCGTGGTGTGAGTCAGCAGGAGTTCAGCAGGTTTCATGGTTCAGTCAAGCTCCGGTACACGTTTGGGAGCGACAAGCCAGCGCGGGTGGTGCGTTTTGTCGTAGATATCCCACTCACAGCTTACATATTCATCGGGTTTCACTTCGAGCAGCAGAAAAACGAGGAAATCAGCCACTACATCAGGCGTTAAAAGCTGTCCCCGTACCTTGAGGCGGCGGAAAAATTCGAGCTTTTCCGGGGCCATATGCGGCGCAGCGCGAACTATCGCCTGCATATCGGTATCGATAATGCCTGGCATGACACTCGCAAAGGCGGTAGAGCGGCACTCTTCCTGCCAGCAGCGGGTAAGCATGCTGAGAGCCGCTTTCGACACACAATACGCGCTCCAGCCTCGAACGGCGAAATAGGCGACGGCTGTGCCGATATTAAGTACTTTTGCACCGGTAAGCTGTGGCAGCAGAGATTGGGTCAGGAAGAGCGGTGCATCGAGATTGGTGGCAAATGCCGCGTGCCAGTCGGTTTCACGAATCGTTTCGATGGATTGAATCGGATGAATGGTACCGGCATTATGCACGAGTCCCGAAAGGGAGGAGCCCTTGAGTGCGCTGACCACTTTCTCGCGCCCCTCAGCTGAGGCAACATCTGCTGCCAGTGTGCGAATCGTTCGAAAGCCTGCCGCTGTTTCGTGAAGAAGTGCTTCGCGCCGCCCGATGATAAGCACCTCTAAGCCACGTGCGGCCAATGCCTGCGCCAGTGCCCTGCCAATTCCGCTTCCGCCGCCGGTCACTGCAAACACCGTTTTATCCCCTCTCCTGAAAATGCCAACCATCATAGCAGACCTCCTGTCGGTTGGCACGGATTTCTATCCGGGTATAGAATAGGATTTACTGACAAGGAGCACCCAATGCGCGGCTATTCACCACCCGATGCAAGGCTCTGGGCCGGGCGCCATGATACCCTGCCGAATGAGCGCGTTTTTCAGCATGTTTCCTGCGTTAATCTGCTCAAACATGCGGTTAGTGATATTCCAGACGGCCCGGTCATTGCGGGTTTCTGCACGGATGAAGGCATTGCCCGTAATGAAGGGCGCACAGGTGCTGCCGATGCACCTGACATTCTGCGCCAGCAATTTGGAAAGCTCGCGTGGCACAGTGGACGCATCTTTACCGATATCGGAAACGTACGTTGTGAAAACCACGACCTTGAAGGTGCGGCGGAGACCTTCGCAACACTCATCAGCGAGGTGCAGGCGCATGGTCATCACACGGTAGTGTTTGGCGGCGGACATGAAATTGCCCATGCGCATTATCGAGGGCTCGCCACCCGTTTTCCGCGCCTTGGCATCGTTAATTTTGATGCACATTTTGACCTGCGCCCGGTGACGCCTGAGCGCGGTGCAACCTCTGGCACCCCTTTTCGCCAGATTGCCGATTTTTGCAAAAGTCAGAACCGCCCTTTTCACTATGCCTGTCTCGGCATTCAGCCACATGCCAATACCCGCAGCCTTTTCGAATCAGCCCGCGCACTCAATGTCGCATGGAAGAGTGCAGAAGATTTGCAGCGAGAAAGCCTTGCAGGCAATATTGCCTTTCTGGATGACTTTATTCGTCGCGTTGAGCATATTTACCTGACCCTTTGTCTGGATGTTTTCGCTGAAGCCGATGCGCCCGGGGTCAGCGCGCCGCAACCCCTTGGGCTTACCCCTCAAGAGGCCTTACCCCTGTTGAAATACCTGCTGCAAACTGGCAAAGTGGTAGGAATTGATATTGCGGAGCTTTCTCCTCCGCTCGATGTTGCCAATAAAACTGCGCGACTCGCCGCCAATCTGCTGGCAGAGTTGCTTGATACCCCGTAATCAAGGAGTGTAACAGACATGATTTCTGCCCCGAGGCTGACGTTACTGGCAACCCTTTTATGCGTGCAGGCCCACGCCGAAACCACGGTTACCCCCACACCGGACACTTCACCTGCGACACAGGCAGCACCTGCGACTCAGGCGGCACCCGCGACTCAGGCAGCACCTGCGACACAGGCGGCTCCTGCGACTCAGGCGGCACCCGCGACTCAGGCGGCACCCGCGACTCAGGCAGCACCTGCGACTCAGGCAGCACCTGCGACTCAGGCAGCACCTGCGACTCAGGCAGCACCTGCGACACAGGCGGCTCCTGCTCCAGCGGCACCGGCCTCCCCCCCTCCACAGCCAATTAACTGCAATTATCGTATATCCAAAGATACTCCGGTTGATAACCAGCTGGTGTTGAAGTGGGCTGAACAGGCCACGATTCAGGCTTTTGAGTTCAACTTTGACACCATTGATACCCAGATCCCGGCATTAAGACCCTGCTTCACCGAACAGGGGTGGAACAGTTTTTCTGATGCTCTCGAAAAATCAGGCAATGCCACCACCATCAAAAACCAGCAACTGCGTGTCAGTGCCTTAATGGACGGCACGCCGGGCATTACAGCGTCAGATAACAGCACCAGCCAGTGGAAAGTTACGCTTCCCATGCAGATTGTCTACCAGAACAGTCGCGAAAAACTGACGCAGCTCTTGAACGTTGATTTGCTGATTGGGCGCAAGCCTAACGGGGATATCGGCATCATGCAGATGATTGCGACACCGCGGGATGTACCCGGAGCCGGAGCGCAGCTCCCTGCAGGAAGTGAAGCGGCACCACAGTAAACGCTGTGGCCGTAGCCCGGGCTGATAAGCCCGGGAATTGATGTATCAAATAACATTTGGGTACTCACAATACCCATGCCGGGCTTCGCGGTGCTCAGCCCAGCCTACAAAAACCATTTAAATACAATAATTTATTTGAAAATAGTAGCCTGCGCTGATAAGCGCGGGACAGGATGCACGAAACAAACATCCGGCCAACGGCGATGTGCGATGCCGGGCTTCGCTGCGCTCAACCCAGCTTACGAAAAATCGTTTAAATACAATAATTTATTTGAAAATAGCGGGACAGGATGCACGAAACAAACATCCGGCCAACGGCGATGTGCGATGCCGGGCTTCGCTACGCTCAACCCAGCCTACAAAAACCATTTAAATACAATAATTTATTTGAAAATAGTAGCCTGCGCTGATAAGCGCGGGACAGGATGCGCGAAACAAACATCCGGCCTTTGGGGATACCCGATGCCGGGCTTCGCTACGCTCAACCCAGCCTACAAAAACCATTTAAATACAATAATTTATTTGAAAATAGTAGCCTGCGCTGATAAGCGCGGGAAGGATCTGCGAAAAAAACATCCGGCCTTTGGGGATACCCGATGCCGGGCTTCGCTGCGCTCAACCCAGCCTACGAAAAATCGTTTAAATACAATAATTTATTTGAAAATAGTAGCCTGCGCTGATAAGCGCGGGACAGGATGCGCGAAACAAACATCCGGCCAACGGCGATGTGCGATGCCGGGCTTCGCTGCGCTCAACCCAGCCTACAGATAAGGTGATGTTTTTAATGGGTTTTTACTTGCATCAAAACCGTAGCCTTGTATCTTAACCTGCCCGTGAAAAAAGCCCCGGATGTGCGTCTGCCGCGTTCATTGTTTTATACGGCAGAACCGTCACTTCGCTGCCAACGGTTAAAAACTCTTCGTTAAGCCATTTGGCAGCACTCGGCAAGACCCTCACACAGCCGTGGCTGGTGTTATCTTCAGGTACTTCGTAGCCCGCATGAATGGTGTATCCCTGGAAGAAATACATGCAATAAGGCATTTTAGCGCCGCCACCCACTTCTACCGGGTATTCACCCGACTTGCAGTCGAGACTGCCTTTGCGGTAAATATGAAAAATACCGGTCACTGTGCGACAGGGCTGGCCAACGTCTTCGCAGAAGTCCTTGCCACCAGAAGCACTTCCGGTCATAACCCGGGTACCATCAACATCATAAGCGGCCCAGGCGTGTGCATTGGGGTCGAAGATAAAACGTTTTTTTCCGGTTGCCTTTAGCTGCTCCGGAAAATAGTCACGCCCACGCTTGTCCTTCAGGAAATGCTGGGTACGGTGCACCACACCGGCATCGTCGGTGATGAGCGTGGAGGGATCGGTTTCCATACAGCCGGTCAGGCCAAATGACAGCATCATGCCGGTGAGGATGGTCTTCTTCATGGATACATTGCTCCTGAAATTATTTTTGCAGCCGACGGTAACGAATTCTTGAGGGCCTGTCGGCAAGGTCGCCAAGACGCCTGCGTCTGTCAGCTTCATAGTCGGTGTAATTACCCTCAAGAAATACTACCTGAGAATCCCCTTCAAAGGCCATTAAATGCGTACAAACTCTATCAAGGAACCAGCGGTCGTGCGATACGACGATGGCACAGCCCGGGAAAACAAGCAGCGCTTCCTCAAGTGCTCGAAGCGTTTCCACATCAAGGTCGTTACTCGGTTCGTCAAGGAGCAGAACGTTGGCACCACAGCGCAGAAGCTTCGCAAGATGCACACGATTACGCTCACCACCCGACAGATGCATCAGGCGTTTCTGCTGATCCGTACCCTTGAAGTTAAAACGCCCCACATAGGCACGTGAAGGAATTTGAAACGCGCCAATCTGCATGATATCAAGCCCATCGGAAATTTCTTCCCAGACGGTTTTGTTGGGGTCGAGATGATCACGAAACTGCTCAACAAACGCAAGCTGTACCGTCTCGCCAACGCGCAGCGTACCACTGTCTGGTGACTCAATGCCCATAATCATTTTTAAGAAGGTGGATTTTCCCGCACCATTGGCACCGATAATTCCAAGAATTCCACCTTTTGGCAGAATAAAATCCAGGCCTTCCATTAAGAGCTTATCGCCAAAGGACTTGGAAAGTCCCTGTGCTTCAAGCACCAGGTCGCCCAACCGCTCACCTGGTGGAATAAAGAGTTCACTGGTTTCATTGCGTTTCTGGAATTCGCGGGAATTCATCTCCTCAAAGCGGGCAAGACGCGCCTTATTTTTCGCATGCCGCCCTTTAGGTGAGCTGCGTACCCACTCAAGCTCAGCCTCAATCGCGCGCTTTGTAGCCGCCTCCTGACGCTGCTCCACTGCAAGCCGGGCTTCCTTCTGCTCAAGCCAGGAACTGTAGTTGCCTTTATAAGGTATACCCTCGCCGCGGTCGAGTTCAAGAATCCATTCCGCGACATTATCCAGAAAATAGCGATCGTGCGTAATCGCCACAACCGTACCCTGAAATTCTTCAAGGAAACGTTCAAGCCATGCGACACTTTCAGCATCGAGGTGGTTGGTAGGTTCATCGAGCAGCAGCATGTCGGCATCTGACAGCAGCAGACGACAAAGGGCAACGCGGCGACGCTCTCCGCCTGATAGCGTTTCAATGCGCTCGTCCCATCCTGGAAGGCGTAGAGCATCAGCAGCCACTTCGAGCTTGCGGTCAAGTTCCCAGCCGCCGCAGGTGTCAATCGCCGCCTGCAAGTCGCCCTGTTCGGTCAACAGCGCATTCATCTGCTCATCACTCATCGGTTCGCAAAAAAGCATGCTGATTTCATTGAACCTGTCGAGCAGCGCCTTAATACCAGCAACGCCTTCTTCAACCACTTCGCGTACCGTTTTTTGCATATCAAGTTCTGGCTCCTGCGGCAAATAGCCAATTTTGGTGCCAGGTGCTGGATACGCCTCTCCTTCAAACTCTTTATCTACACCTGCCATGATTCGCAGGAGCGTTGATTTTCCCGAACCATTCAGACCCAATACCCCAATTTTCGCGCCCGGCAGAAAACACAGATTGATGTTTTTCAGGATATACCGCTTGTCGCCGACAATTTTGCCGACACGGTTCATGGTGAAAATATACGATGTCATAGACTAAAAACTCCTGATTCAATCCCAGTTAAGGATAACTTTTCCCGATTGGCCGGATGCCATGATTTCAAAGGCATGCGCATACTCGCTCACGGGGAATTCATGGGTGATAACCGGGATAATATTCAGCCCGCTTTGCAGCATGGCTATCATTTTGTACCAGGTTTCATACATTTCGCGCCCGTAAATACCCTTGACTATCAATCCTTTAAATATCACCTGATTCCAGTCGGTTGGGGTATTTTCTGGCGGAATGCCAAGCATGGCCACATGACCGCCATGGTGCATGCTTCGAAGCATGCTGTTCAGGGCATCGGGGTTGCCGGACATTTCAAGACCAACGTCAAAACCCTCCGTCATGCCCAGTTCTTTCATAATATCCGCCAGCGACCGTTCCCGGACATTAACCGCCCGTGTGGCACCCATGGCAGCTGCGAGCTCAAGGCGATAAGGGTTTACATCCGTAATGACCACATGACGGGCGCCGGCATGGCGCGCAATCGCGACCGCCATGATACCGATAGGTCCGGCACCGGTAATGAGCACATCTTCTCCGACCAGGTCAAAAGAGAGCGCGCAGTGAGTGGCGTTGCCAAAGGGGTCAAGAATGCTTGCGACTGAATCGCTGACAGCATCTGGCAGGCGCACCACGTTACTCGCGGGAAGGCTTAAATATTCGGCAAAACAGCCCGGCCGGTTCACGCCAACGCCAAGGGTGTTGGCACAAAGATGGCGTTTACCCGCGCGGCAGTTGCGACAGGTTGCACAGGTAATATGCCCTTCTCCGGAAACCCGGTCACCAATGCTCAATCCGCGCACTTCACTGCCAGTGGCCACGATTTCACCACTGAATTCATGTCCCACGGTCATGGGTACCGGTATGGTAGCCTGAGCCCACGCATCCCAGTTGTAAATATGAATATCCGTACCACAAATTGCGGTTTTTCGTATCTTGATGAGTACATCGTTCACGCCGTATTCAGGCACTGGAACGTCTTCCATCCAGATACCCGGTTTTGCGTATGACTTAACCAGTGACTTCATATGCCCGCCTCTAAATAACACCAAGTTCCCGCCCCACCTTTTCAAACGCCTGAAGCGCGTAGTCAAGCTGATTGACATCATGGGCGGCTGACATTTGCGTACGAATCCGTGCGAGCCCTTTTGGCACCACTGGATAGGAAAATCCGGTCACATAGACCCCTTCCTCAAGCAGACGATTGGCCATCTTAACAGCAAGAGCCGCGTCTCCGAGCATTACCGGAATAATAGGATGCTCACCCGGTATCAGGTTAAAACCAAGACGCGTCATGCCCTCTCGAAAATGCCGGCTGTTACGCTTGAGCGTCTGTAAGAGCTCTGTCCCCTGCTCCAGCCGCTCGAGCACTTCAATGGATACTGCAGCAATCATCGGGGCGAGCGTATTGGAGAAAAGATACGGTCTTGAACGCTGACGCAGCCATTCCACCACCGGCGCACGTGCTGAAACATACCCGCCGGAAGCCCCTCCAAGCGCCTTGCCAAGGGTTCCCGTGAGAATATCGATACGGTCTGCCACACCGCAATACTCAGGTGTTCCGCGCCCGGTTTCTCCCATAAAACCTACCGCATGGGAATCATCAACCATCACCATTGCGTCGTACTTATCCGCAAGTTCACAGATATCAGCTAGATTTGCGATGATGCCGTCCATGGAAAATACGCCATCGGTTGCAATCAGGCGAAAACGTGCGCCAGATGCTTCCTTCAGCTGTTTTTCCAGCGATTGCATGTCGTTATTGTCGTAGCGAAACCGCGCTGCCTTGCAAAGGCGGATGCCATCGATGATGCTCGCGTGATTCAACGCGTCACTGATAACCGCGTCTTCGGGGCCGAGGAGTGTTTCAAAAAGGCCGCCATTGGCATCAAAACAGGATGAGTACAATATGGTATCTTCCTTGCCAAGAAAACGTGACAGGCGTGCTTCAAGCGCCTTGTGCGGTGTCTGCGTACCGCAGATAAAACGTACGGAGGCCATGCCATAACCGTAATGCGCGAGCGCCTCATGCCCCGCTGCAATAAGCTCAGGGTCATTCGCGAGCCCGAGGTAATTATTGGCGCACAGATTAATGACGTCACGGTGCTGAACACGTACAGAACCCTGCTGCGGACCTTCAATAACCCGCTCAGATTTGTAGAGACCATCACGACGCACGGCATCGAGATTTTCCCGGAGGTATTCTGTAAACCGCTGCATGCTTTTCTCCCTGTTCCAGACAAAGTCGGGCATGATAACAAATACCGCTGCAACGCACCATGCCCCATCGGCAAAACGCTTCTGGAACTTGCCAAACTGTCTGCAACCCTTTAACCTAATGCGTACGAATCCTGCAGGTTCAAAGCCTTAAACCGACCGGAATACATGCCTTATGAGCAATCAGAATCCTATCGTTAACATGATTACCCAACAATTGCGCACAGGCGATGTGCTGAACGGGAACATTCTCTCCCTTTTTGAAACGCTTCCACGTGATGCGTTTGTACCGGCAGGCTTTGAGGCTTTCGCCTGGTCGGACATGCACATCCCTCTTGCCGGCGGCGAATGCATGATGACTCCGCTTGAAGAAGGCCTGCTGTTGCAGGCGCTGCAGCTTCAAGATCATGAAAGCGTTCTTGAAGTGGGTACCGGCACTGGCTTCCTGACTGCCATGCTGAGCCGTCAGTGCGCTTCGGTCTTAAGCGTTGACTGCAACCCCGAATTTACCCGAGAAGCCCGTAAACGCCTTGCTGAACACGGTTGCGATAACGTAGAACTTATGACTGGCGATGGCTGCCGCGGATGGATGGCAAAAGCACCGTATGATGTGGTGGTATTTACTGGAGCGCTCGAAGCGTTAACTGAATCGCATTTCCTGCAGGTTGTGCCGGGCGGGCGGCTTTTTGCCATCATCGGCAACGAAACCATCCAGCAGGCGCGTCTTTTCAGTTTGTCTCATGATGAAAAATGGCAGGAGCGCATTGTTTTTGAAACCTGCCTGCCTGAACTGAAGGATAACCTCAGAAAGCCCCGTTTTGATTTTGACGGAGACACGCGCGGATGAACACCCGAAAGCGGCACCGCAAAATAGATTCACAACGGTACCGCACGTTTTCCGGGTGGGTGCGCACGCACATCCTGATGTTATCGGTTGTCGGCGTGTCTATGCCACTGCACGCTGCCGACCTGATGGATGTGTATCAACAGGCGCTGGAAAGCGATCCGGCGTTCAAGCAGGCCTATGATACCTACCTGTCCACCAGCGAAGCCATACCCCAGGCCATTTCCGCCCTGCGGCCCCAGGTGGCAGTCGGTGCGCAGGCAGGGCGCAGCTATGAAGATGCCTCGGTCGGCGCCACTGCCTTTGACACGACTTACTTTAACAACCAGTGGCAAATCAACGCGTCTCAGGCGGTTTTCAACTTCCAGGCATGGTCGCAGGTGCTTCAGGCACGTGCCGCTGTAAAGGCAGCACAGGCAACGTTTAACGATGCGGCTCAAAGCCTGATACTCAGAACCGCAAGTGCTTATCTTGATATTCTGCTGGCCCGTGACACACTCAGTTTTGCAGAAGCTAAAAAACGTGCCAACAAGCGCCAGCTTGACCAGGCACAGCAGCGCTTCAAGGTGGGACTTGATGCCATTACCTCCGTCTATGAAGCTCAGGCGGCGTATGACCAGTCGGTAGCGGAAGTCATTTCTGCGCGAAACAACCAGATTAACCAGAATGAAAACCTGCGAAAACTCACGAACCACGTATACGAATTCCTGGCGCCTCTGCGCGACAGCCGCATTCCTCTGATTCGACCTGAGCCTGACAATGTCGATAACTGGATTGATACCGGCATTCGCCAGAATTACAAACTCTATTCCGCCAAATACAGCCTTGAAGCCGCGCGCGATAATATACGGGTGCAGTCAGGCACCGGATGGCCAACCCTTGCCATTCAGGGAAATGCGCAGCAGGTGCATAACCAGACCACCCAAAGCAGTTTTTTTGTGCCATCGCGGGCGACCAGCGCCAATATCGCGCTCGCGCTGAACTTCCCGATGTTTCAGGGCGGTCTTGTGGCTTCCAAAACTCGTCAGGCACAATTTGACTTTCAGGCCTCAAGCGAACAATTGGAGCAAATATACCGGGATGTGGTGGTCAACAGCCGCATTGCTTTTAACACCATCATCGATGGCATCAGCAAAGTTAAAGCTGACCGTCAAACCATCATTTCTCAGACAAATTCGCTGGAAAGTACCGAAGCACAGTTCCAGGTGGGCACGCGTACCATGGTTGATGTGGTCAACGCGCAGCAACGCCTTTTTGATGCGCAGCGCCAGCTTGCCTCGGATCAATACAATCTTATTCGTGCCATGCTGCAGTTGAAATACCTCGCAGGCACTCTCAACGTCAATGACTTACAGGAAGTCAATTCCTGGCTTGATACCACACGCGTCAACGGCTTTCCACCTGCGAAACCGACAAAGCCTTAATTTTTACCCAGGGTCTGTATGAAAACCACACCATCCGCACTTGAAAAAAAACTGCTGCACAACACAGGCAAGGCAATTGCCCATTACAACATGATTCAACCCGGTGACCGGGTGATGGTCTGCCTCTCCGGCGGCAAGGATTCATTCACACTTTTGTACATTCTCGACAAGCTGCGCCAGCGCACCAATAACCTTTTTGAGTTGTTCTCCTTTACGCTCGACCAATCCCAGCCTGGCTGGAATGACAGTGCCCTGCGCGAGTGGCTGCAGGAGCGCCGTATTCCACATGAAATACTCACGCGCGATACCTACAGCATCGTCAAGGAAAAAATCCCCGAAGGAAAAACCTACTGCTCACTCTGCTCGCGCCTGCGTCGTGGAATTATTTACCGCTACGCTGAAGAGCATGGTTATAACAAGATTGCACTGGGTCATCACCGCGATGACCTGATTCGCACCCTCCTGATGTCGATGTTTTACAATGGCGACATCCGCTCCATGCCGCCAAAACTCTTAAGCGACAACAAAAAGCATATCGTCATTCGCCCGCTTTGCTACGCACAGGAGCGTGATATCAGCGCGTTTTCACTGGAACAGGCCTATCCCATCATCCCGTGCACCCTCTGTGGCTCTCAGGAAAATCTGGCACGCAAGCGTATCGGCAAACTGATAGACAGCCTCGCTGAGGAAAACCCCAAAGTGCCGAGCAATCTCCTGCACGCGCTGCAAAGCATCAAACCGAGCCAGCTCATGGATAAGGCGTTGTGGGACTTCCGAGGGCTGGAAAACCTTCTCGAGCATCCCAAAGAAGCCACCCCCGGGGATGAGACGGCTCTCTGGTTTAACGAGGAAGAAGACGCAGACGAGGTTGGCGCACTGCCTTAACTGCGTTACCATTGCCAAAACCTTACTGTAAGTGGTGCTGAATAATGGCTTTTTCCAGAAACATACGCGCGTTTCGAATCTATCGTAACCGCCAGTTTAAATTCGATGTGGTCGCTGCCATCGTTGTCTTTCTGGTCGCCATTCCCCTCTGCCTTGGTATCGCCATGGCATCGGGCACACCCCTCTTCTCCGGCATTTTAAGCGGCATTGTTGGCGGTATTGTTGTAGGCAGCCTCAGCGGTTCACCCGTCAGTGTCAGTGGACCTGCCGCTGGAATGGTGGCAGTCGTACTGGCAGCGCTTGCCCAGCTTGGCGATTTCAACACGTTTTTACTGGCCGTAGTGCTTGCCGGCGTCTTCCAGGTGCTGGCAGGACGCCTTCGCGCGGGATTTTTTGCCGACTATGTGCCTTCAAACGTTGTACAGGGCCTGCTTTCGGCCATTGGTATTCTGCTGATTATCAAGCAGCTGCCACTGGCCTTCACGCTTTCCTCGACACTTTCCGAGCTAAAGGCGAACCTGCTGGAGTCAACGGGCGGCCTTGCTTTTAAGCCTGTGGTGGACATGGCAGAGCATCTCAATGAAGGCGCCTGCGTCATCACCTTTTTATCGTTTTTTATCCTGATTTTCTTTGATAAAACCCGCATTCGCGCCTTGCGCGAAATTCCCGCCCCCATCGTGGTGGTCATTGCCGGGATTCTCCTCAATGAGCTTTTTCTGCTGCTGGGGTCTGATTTGGTGCAGGAAACGCCACAGCTCGTCAACATCCCCAATAATGGTGGTATCACAGGCTTTCTAAGCGAACTCACCTTTCCGAACTGGTGGGCGATTACCAACCCCAAAGTCTGGGTCAATGCGCTGATTATCGCGGCGGTTGCCTCGCTCGAGAGCCTTTTAAACGTCAAGGCCGGAGAAAAACTCGATAAAAAACGACGCTACTGCTGTAAAGATCAGGAGCTTGTGGCGCAAGGCTTTGGCAACATCGTGGCGGGGCTTATCGGCGGTATTCCTGTCACCTCCGTGATTGTGCGAACTTCTGTCAACGTTCAGGCTGGCGCAAAAAGTAAAATGGCGACCGTGCTGCATGGGATTTTTATCCTTGTAGCGGTCATTGCCATTCCTGGCGTGCTGAATAAAATACCGCTGTCGTGTCTCGCGGCAATTTTAATTTACACTGGCTACAAGCTCGCAAAACCTGCGATTTTCAAAAGCATATGGTCACAGGGACTTGAGCGCTTCATTCCCTTTATTGTCACTCTGACCGGTATTGTGCTGACGGATTTGCTGGTGGGCATACTCTTTGGGCTTGCGACAAGCCTCTTTTTCATCCTGAAAACCAACAGCCAGGCGCGACTTGATATCATTAAGGAAATTTATCCAAAGGGGATTACGCGCCGACTGCTCCTGCCTCAGCAGATAACGTTTCTTAATAAAGCTTCGCTGACCTCAGAGCTTGATTCGCTGCCACGCCGCTCACGCCTTATCATCGATGCCAGCCACACCAATTACATCGATAAGGAGATCATTGAGCTGATTCGCGAGTTTCGCGAAGAACGTGCGCCGCATAAGAAAATTTCGATGAATCTCGTGGGCTTTAAAGACAGTTATGCCATTCACAACACCATCGACTTTATCAATGTCACCACCTATGACGTGCAGTCATCACTGACGCCCAAACGCGTGCTTGCAGTGCTGCGTGAGGGCAACCAGCGCTTTTTACATAATACCCGTATTCACCGTACCTCACAGCTTGATATTCAGTACACGGCCAAAGCTCAGCACCCCATAGCCGTAGTCCTTGGCTGTATCGACTCGCGAGTGCCGGTAGAAACCATCTTTGACATGAGTTTTGGCGACCTCTTTTGCGTGCGCATTGCTGGAAACGTGGTATCCCCGGACGTACTTGCGAGCATTGAATATGCCTGTGAAGTCGTAGGCGCAAAACTCATTCTGGTGCTGGGTCACACGCGCTGTGGCGCGATTTCTGCCGCCTGTGACGGCGTTCAGGCGGGCCACATCACGCAGTTGCTCGATAAAATTCATCCAGCCATACAGGCTGAAAGTGAGACCCTGCCCAATGCGCGTAACAGCCAAAACGCCACCTTCGTGGCGCGGGTCACGGAACTTAACATTGCCAACACCCTGAAGCATCTTTATGAAGAAAGTCCAATTCTCAGGAATCTCGCAGACGCCGGCACCATTGGCATGACTGGCGTATTATATGACGTAAATTCCGGTGAAGCCCATTTTCGCGATTATGGGCCTGACATTGTACGAGTTGATGGCATTGAGGCGTCTCAGAGTGCCGCTGTTGTCAGCAGGCTTTATACTAAAACCAAACCCTGAACTTAAGGAGTGGGCTTCATGCGCACCTCACAATGGCTGATGGCCACCCAGAAAGAAACACCGGCAGATGCCGAGATTATTTCGCATCAACTGATGCTGAGAGCCGGCCTCATCCGCAAACTCGGCTCAGGTCTCTATACCTGGTTGCCCCTTGGGCTTCGGGTCTTGCGCAAAATTGAGCGCATTGTACGCGAAGAAATGAACCGCAGTGGCGCGCTTGAGATACTTATGCCGGCGATTCAACCTGCTGAGCTCTGGGAAGAAACCGGTCGCTGGGAAACCTTTGGCGGACAGCTCCTGACCATGAAAGACAGTAATGGCCGCGCCTACTGCTTTGGGCCAACGCACGAGGAAGTGGTCACTGACCTCATTCGCCGTGAAATCCAGTCATGGCGTCAGCTGCCGCTGACTGTCTACCAGATACAGACGAAATTCCGCGATGAAATCCGCCCGCGCTTTGGAGTAATGCGTGCGCGCGAATTTCTCATGAAAGACGCATACTCTTTTCACCTGACAGAAGAATCGCTGCGAGTAACCTATCAGTGCATGTACGACACCTACTGTCGTATTCTTGAGCGGATGGGATTGCAATACCGCGCAGTCGAAGCCGATACCGGCGCTATTGGCGGCTCTGCCTCGCACGAGTTTCAGGTACTTGCCGATGCGGGTGAAGATCTCCTGTTCTGGAGCGATGGCAGCAATTATGCCGCCAACATTGAACAGGCAACGTCATTACTACCGCCGCCTGCTAAAACATGGCCTGCAGAAAGCATGCAGGAAGTGGCAACCCCTGGCTTAAAATCCATTGATGCCGTCAGTGCGCATCTGGGTGTCAGCCCCTGTCAAACCGTGAAAACGCTCGTGGTCAAAGGCCGCGAACATCCGCTTGTAGCGCTGGTGCTGCGCGGTGATGACACGTTAAATGAGCTAAAAGCGGCTAAACACCCTCTGGTTAACAATCCGCTCACTTTCGCTTCTGACGAAGAGATTGAACAGGCACTTGGCGTGCCGGTCGGGTTTTTAGGACCCGTAGCGCTTACCATCCCTATCATTGCTGACCACCATGCGCTGGCACTTGAGGGCTTTGTCTGTGGTGCCAACAAAGCTGACACGCACTGCCAAAATGCTGCATGGGAGCGGGATGTATGCCTGCCTGCAGCGTTTGACTTGCGTAACGTACGCGAGGGTGACAAAAGTCCAGATGGCAAAGGCACGCTCCATGCCTGCCGGGGCATTGAAGTGGGACATGTGTTTCAGTTGGGCAATAAGTACGCCAAAGCCATGCAGGCCAATGTCATGGATGAATCTGGTCAGCTGCAGACCCTTCTGATGGGCTGCTATGGCATCGGGGTCTCACGACTGGTTGCGGCCAGCATTGAGCAGCATCACGATGAACACGGCATTGTGTGGCCTGAATCCATAGCACCTTTCAACGTAGTCATAATTCCGTTGAACGGTGCACGCTCTGAAAAGGTGCGCGAAGTCGGTGAATCGCTCTATCAGGCGTGCCTTGCGAAAGGAATGGATGTGCTACTTGACGACCGCAACGAACGCCCGGGCGTGCTCTTTGCCGATAGTGAACTCATGGGCATTCCCCACCGCCTTGTGGTGGGTGAACGCAACCTCGCAGAAGGCTTTGTGGAATACCGTGCGCGCACCGGCACTGAAAATATTCGAATACCCCTTTCAGAAGCGGTTGAATACCTCGAGAAACATATGAAGTAGCGAGGTATCTATTCACCACATTTTGAATGCTTTAGGGGAATGGTTACGTAGCGATTTTTTACGCGTTGCTGACCTGCAGCAGCGCTTGCACTACCGCTTTATCAGAAAATGGCGTTTTAACGCCCTTAATTTCCTGAGTAGCCTCATGCCCCTTGCCGGCGATTAAGACCATATCATCAGGCGCACTCTGCAGGAGCGCCTGGCGAATGGCTTCCCTCCGGTCAGGGATGCACTGCACGGGCGTTTCTGCATGGAGCCCCTTGCAGATATCATCAAGAATGGCCTGTGGCGATTCGCTTCTTGGATTGTCGCTCGTTAAAATGACGCTGTCGGCATAACGGCTCGCAATCTCCCCCATTTCCGCACGCTTGGTTTTATCGCGATCGCCTCCACAGCCAAAAACAACTATCACGCGGTTTTGCTTCAAGGCTGAGAGCGTTTTTAAGACATTTTCAAGCGCATCAGGCGTGTGGGCATAATCAACAAATACCTCGGGGTTTGAGGCGACCCGCTCCAGTCTGCCAGGAGCTGGTGCAAGTGTTGGCATAATGGCTTCAACCTCAGCCACAGGATAACCGGCCAGCAGCAGACTCGCGAATACGGCAAGGCCGTTGCTGAGATTAAACTCACCCGGTGACTGCAGCGCTATTTCGTGTTTCCCCCAGGGAGAGCGTACCGTAAGGCGGCTTCCGCCCAGTGTACTTTGCCAGTCTGTTGCGAACACATCGGCGTCATTATGCAGTCCATAGGTCAGAACCTCGCAGCCTGGCACGACATGCTGGCGCATAAAAGGGGTGGCGGCGTCATCGGCATTCAGAAGGGCTGTACGCAGGCCTTCCGTTTCGAACAGCATCGCTTTTGCGCGGGCGTACGCATCCATCGTGTGATGGAAGTCAAGGTGCTCATGGCTCAGGTTGGTAAAAATGGCACTCTCAAAACGCACGCACGCCACACGCTGCAGGACCAGCGCATGTGAAGAGACTTCCATGCAAACACGCTTTTTCCCTTCTTCGGCAAAGCGGTACAGGAGTTTTTGCACGGCCAGTGCATCAGGCGTGGTATTGGCAAGCGGGCGTAAAGCCCGCACATCGCCCTCGCCAAGCGTACCGATATAACTGCAGGCCGCACCTAACCGGCTGTGCGCTGCCGCAAGCTGGCAGGCAATGGTGGTTTTTCCATTTGTGCCAGTCACCCCGGTAATGGCAAGGCGCTCTGAGGGCACTCCATAAAACCGGCTGGCAAGCTCTGCCTGACGTGCACCAAGGTGCTCAATCGGAACAGCAGGGATATGCTCAGGCAGTTCGCCGTTGAAATTTTCAGGGTCAAAAAGTATGGCGGCCGCTCCCGCTGCAGTGGCTTTAGCGATGTAATCTCGCCCATCAGCAAGAGCCCCCTTGTAGGCAAGAAAGGCATCTCCCGGGGCGACACTGCGACTGTCATTGCTAAGCCCGAGAATATCAACAGGTGCCGACGCGGCAGTGGTAAAGGGCTCCAGCAGTTTAGAAAGTTTCATGCTTGCCTCTCTGAGGTAATTTTCAGGCTCACGCAGGCGCTTCATCCGGCGGTACATCAAGAATTCTCAGTGCACCTGCCATCACCCGCGAAAACAAAGGACCGGCAACGGCACCACCATAATACCCCTTCTGCTGCGGCTGGTTAATCATAACCACCACTACGAGGCGCGGATTTGAAACCGGAGCAATTCCTGCGAAAGTACCAATGTGGCGATTGGTTTCATACCCGCCACGGCGCGCCACCCGTGCCGTACCAGTTTTACCGGCCACACGGTACCCCGGCACGCGGGCGAGTTTTCCGGTACCCTCTTTACCGAGTACAGCTTCCATCATCATCAGCACCTGACGCGCCGTTTCCGGCTTCATAACCTGCTCACCCTTTGGCTCCGTTTCAGTGTGCAAAAGCGTCACAGGCTTTAAGCGTCCTTCATTGGCGAACACGGTATAGGCTCGCGCAAGCTGCAGCGGCGTCACCGAAACCGCATATCCAAAGCTGATGGTTGCAAGAACAAAGGGGTTGAAGCGGGTCACTTTTGCGAGTGCGCCCTCTGCTTCACCGGGATAGCCACTCTCCGTGCGTTGCGCAAAACCGCAGCGCCTGAGCAGCTCCGTTAACTGTTCTGGCGGACTGGCAAGCACCATTTTACTGACGCCAATGTTGCTCGAGTGCTGAAGCACGCCGGTAACGGTGAGCACCCCATAATTATGAATATCGCGAATCAGCCTGCCGTGCGCCATCATGCGTCCGGGATTGGTATCGATGATGGTATCAGGTGTAAAAAGCCCCGTTTCAAGCGCACTCGCAATACTGAAGGGTTTTATCACTGAACCGGGCTCAAAGGTGTCGGTTATCGCTTTGTTGCGATAGCTGTCGCGCGTGTAGTGCTCGCGCGCATTCGGATTAAATGATGGAGCGTTGGCGGCTGCGAGAATTTCTCCCGTACGCGTATCAATCACCACAACAGAGCCTGATTTTGCAGAAAATTCTACGACAGTTTTTTGCAGTTCGTGATGGGCAAGGTACTGAATACGCCGGTCGATGCTGAGCGTGAGCGGGTGACCAGGCTTTGGTTCTCTGATGACGCCCAGGTCTTCTATCACCTGACCAAGGCGGTCTTTTACTACCCGCTTTTTACCGGGCACACCCTCAAGCCAATCCTGATAGGCAAGTTCAAGGCCTTCAAGACCATTGTCATCCACGTTGGTAAACCCCACCACCTGAGCTGCACTCTCGCCATCAGGATAATAGCGCTTGAACTCCTGAAGGAAATTCACACCGGGTATATCAAGCTTTGCAATTTTACGTGACAGCATGGGCGGCAGCTGACGCCTCAGATAGACAAATTCTCGCCCTTTTGCCCTTGAAAGTCCGGTACTCAGGCGGCGCTTGTCAATGTCTAAGAGGCGCGCCAGTGTGGCGAGTTGTGATTCAGGGGGATTAAAGGTTTTAGGGTTGACCCATGCAGCCTCGACAGGCGTGCTGACAGCGAGTGGCGTGCCATTTCTGTCGGTTATCATTCCGCGATATGCCGGAATATCGATGGTTCGCAGGCTGCGGGCGTTGCCATGCGCGCGCAAAAACTGACGGTTCAGCACCGTCAAATCAACCATTCGCCAGACCAGTACCAGAAGCAGAAGCACAAATACACCCGATACGACCCAAAGGCGGGCGTTTCGCGAAGGCTTCTTCATTGGGCACGCAGTATCCGCGTTTGAGCCGGATTTGGCAGCACCATGTGCAGCTTATCCTGTGCCAGAGCCTGTACACGGGCAGGTGTTGCAAGGCTTGCCTGCTCGAGCAGGAGCTGTCCCCACTGAAGCTGCAGCCGGTTGGACTGCTGCTCAAGCTGCTGCAGCTGACCAAGCTCTAAACGGTGGGCATTGGTGCAGTACACTACACCCAGTGCACTGAAGAGTACCAGCACCATCAGCGCCACCAGAAATTTCCATGCAAGGGATATGTGCATGTCACTCCACGCTCCACTGAACACATTGCTTTGATGGATAACCTTCGCTGCTGCATTCATCGTATTTTCTCCCCTGTTCGCAACACCGCGCTGCGTGCGCGGACATTATCTGCCACTTCCTGCTCACCCGCCTTGATGGCCTTGCCAACCCGGCGAAATACCTTATCCTGCGCTTCAAAACGTACTGGAACCTCTCTTGGCAGCACGTCCCCCTGCTCGAGGTTGCGCATAAACTGCTTCACAACCCTGTCCTCAAGCGAATGGAAGCTGATAACCGCAAGCCTCCCCTCTGGCGCCAGCACCTTCATGCTCTGGCTGAGTGCCGCCTTCAGGCTCTCCATCTCCGCATTCACGTGTATGCGTATGGCCTGAAACACCCGGGTTGCCGGATGTTTGTGCCGCTCCCATCGCGGATTGGCCGCTTTTACAATCTCAGCGAGCTGGAGTGTCCGCTCCAGAGGCGCTTTAGCGCGTGACTCGGCAATTGCCCGGGCAATTCGTCCTGAGAAGCGCTCCTCACCATACTCGCGAAATACCTGTGTCATCTCATCCACACTGGCTTCATTGACAAAACGTGCCGCACTGAGTGGCTGGCGCGTATCCATGCGCATGTCGAGCGGGCCGTCCTGCATGAAGCTGAAACCCCGCTCCGGCGTATCAAGCTGTGGCGATGACACGCCTAAATCCATCAAAATTCCGTTAACCATGCCCGTTAAACCCGCCTGTTCCACAGCATTTGCAAGCTCTGCAAAGGAACCATGGTACAAATGCAGACGCGGCTCATCTTTGAAAACTTCGCCTGCATGGGCAATGGCCTCGGCATCACGGTCAATCGCCATCACCCGCCCTTCTGGGGCAAGTGATGCCAGTATGCCCCGGGTGTGTCCGCCTCTCCCAAAGGTGGCATCCACATACACCCCATCTGGCTTTATCGCCAGCGCTTCGATTACTTCTTTAAGCATCACCGGTTGATGCATCACACAACACCTTTGCTGATTACAGTGAAAACGTCTTCATCTCATCGGGCAAACCGCCCCCCTTCGCTTCCTCTGCCAGCCATTCATTACGTCGGCTGTTCCAATGCGCCTCATCCCACACTTCAAACTTGTTGCCCTGACCGACCAGCACTATTTTTTTATCAAGACGTGCGTAATCCCGCAGCAAGGGCGGCAACAGGAGACGCCCGCTTGCATCCAGCTCCACATCAGTTGCATGACCAATCAAAAGGCGCTGAATGCGTCGCGCCTCGGCATTAAAGCTTGGCAGTCGCTGCAAATTTTCTTCAATCACCCGCCAGTTCGCGCCCGGGTAGAGCAGCAGACACGTTTCTTCCGTATCAATCGTCACCACCAGCGAACCGCCTTCGTGGGCGCTGAGCGCGTCGCGATAACGGGCTGGGACCGCGAGGCGACCCTTTCCGTCAATCGTGATGGCGTTGATTCCGCGAAACATGTTTTTATACTGCGGGGTATTCCCCCACAATTCTCCACTTTTTTACTATTTTAAACCACTTTTCTACACTATAGGAACACCTTTTTGCACACGTCAAGCTTCAAGTGATGTTTTTTCGCCAAAAACCTGCACTTCCTGAGCGCGCAGGTCAGCTGAAAGAAGGTTTCAAACGGTAAAAAAAACTGAAATCAAACCGGATTCATCAATGCAGCAAGGCGAACGCCTTCTAAAACAAGATCAGGAAGGTGCACATCGAAAATACCGTGTTTATCAAAGAATGAGGCAAAGCCACCCGTTGCGAGGACCAGCACATCCTCACCTGAAAAAACGGACTCACGGATTGAAGCGACCATTTCACGACAGGCTCCAAGCGCTCCAAAGAAAATACCGGACTGTATGCTCTCAGCCGTTGTACGACCCACGGCCTGCTGCGGTTTTACAATTTCTACACGGGGAAGCTTGGCGGTATTCGCGGAAAGTGCATCCACCGACAGTCGAACACCCGGCATAATGGCGCCGCCCAGATAGGTTTTACCCGCTCGAATGGCACAAAAGGTAGTGGCCGTACCAAAATCGATGACAATCAGATTTTTCTGGGGAAACGCGCGCGTTGCAGCAATCGCGTTCGCGATACGATCAGCGCCCACTTCTGCAGGATGGTGATAACGGATATCGAGGCCAGTTTTTGCACCCGCCTGAAGGATAAACGGCTCAATGGAAAAATACTTAAGACAGGCGGCACGCAGCGAGTAGTCAAGGCGCGGCACTACGGAACAAATGGCGATGGCATCGATGGATTCCGGGGAACATGCGTTCTCGCGTAAAACCTGCTTCAGAAAAATACCAAATTCATCGGAGGTACAATCTTTTGACGTGTGGCGAAAGCGCAGGCGGATAGTCTCTCCCTCAAACACGCCCCCATAAATATGGGAATTTCCAACATCAAGACACAGCATCATGCACACCTGAAAATAAAAGTCGGCCGATAAGCCGGGTTCTGTCGAGGACAATCATTCATCTGGGACATGCGTCACCACATGCCTCAAGCGACCTACCCGAACCCCGCGCGGGCCGCGCGTTGTGGTGTTTCCACCACGTGGGTTCCTATTTGGTCTTGCTCCGGGTGGGGTTTTCCCTGCCACGACTGTTACCAGTCGCGCGGTGCGCTCTTACCGCACCATTTCACCCTTACCTGCAAGCAGGCGGTATATTTTCTGTGGCACTTTCCGTAGGCTCACGCCCCCCAGGCGTTACCTGGCACCCCGCCCTGTGGAGCCCGGACTTTCCTCCCTCTGACAGGCAGAGAGCGATTGTCTGGCCGACTTCGAGGCGATTATATACTCAGAATGACGGAAAACGCCAGTTTTTTGGGCGGTTAGATTTTTTTAGAAACGTGGGGAGCGATTCGTTTTCTGCGGGTCTGGTCAAAGAAAACATGACCTCACCCGCAAAAATACTTTGAGGGACAGGCATAACCTCATTCCATAATGTGGCTGCAAAAACAGCATTTCGGTATTACATCATGAAATGAGGTCGCGCCTTAAACGTCGCGAGTACCGATAAACTCGTCGTCGAAATAACGCTTCAATTTCGTGCGCAACGTGCCACGGCTGACACCCAGTACGCGGGCAGCCTTGGACTGATTGTAGCGTGTCAGTTCCATAACTGTACGGAACAGGGGTGCCTCTACTTCTTCAACAATCAGCTGATACAGGTTCAGGCTTGCATCTTTGCTGTTTTGTGAAGTCAGGTAACGACGTACAGCGCTCACGACCTGGTGCGTCAACGCTTCGCCGCGTTGTTCAACTTCTTGTAAAACTGCGCTCATCAAAAATCTCCTAATAGCTCAAATTGCGGTCTTCTCGCATGCACAAACGAACATGTTCAATGCGCATCATGGGCGATATAGTACCAGATACCTCAAAGAGTGGCAACATTGATTTAATGATATTCATTTATTAAGGAAATATTAAGCGTTTTTTGGGAGCGTATCAACTGTAAAACTCTCACCACAACCGCATTGACCGGTTTGATTCGGATTTTGAAAAACGAGCCGCATGTTAAGTCCTTCGCGCACATAATCAATATGAACCCCGCGAAGCCAGGGATAAGCCGCGCGGTCTACTGCCAGCACCCACTTATCGGTAAGCGATTGAATAATCGCGTCTTCTTTAGGCTCGCTTAACGTATCAACCACATACGAAAGCCCCGAGCAGCCGGTTTTTTTTACGGAAAGCAGCACGCCCAGAGCTCCCTCTTTTGCAGCCAGCATCCCCGTGAAATGACGAAGTGCGCTCGGGCTCAGGGTAATATCCTCTTTCTTTTCAGAAATATGCTTTTGAACCTCAGTCATGATTTTTTTCTCCAGTCTGGTGCGCATTTCACTAATAATGGCCTTGAAAGCATCCTCAACCTGCAGGGCTACCGGGTAGCGCGCGCGAGGAATGTCAAAATTCTCTATCAATGTCTGATAATCAATCTCAGCGACGGCTGCGATTCCTTGTGCCTCAAAACGGGCGCACATCCATTCACAGGCTGCAATCAGCCAGGGGTTACCAGAAGCCTGAAAGCGCGCCGCCACCACGCCACCCTGTGCGTCGCAGGCAAGATAGAGGTCAATCACGTCACCAAAACCCGCTTGACCGCTGCGATGATACACAAGATTTGGGGCGCCCTCTTTGAGCGTACCGGCGTGGCGCGCCTCAAAAAAACAGCTTTCTGTAAGTTTATTATACGTCATAGGGGTGAAATGTCTTTCAGCCGTGTAACCTGGGTACACAGCGTGTTGATAATAACCGGGATATCCGCCTCAAGGGTAAAACGCCCAAGCGAAAGGCGTACCGCACTGTGCGCGAGAGCATCCGTCAGTCCGAGCGCGCGCAGCACATATGACGGTTCCGTACTTGCTGAACGGCACGCAGAAGTGCTTGAAAGTGCAAGTTTAGAGAGTGCAAGCAGCAGCGCATCCCCATCGAGCCCTTCAAAGGCGAGATTCAGGTTACCAGCAATCCGCGCGTTTGGATGCCCGTTCAGGCGAATCCCGGGGAGGTGCGAAATGCCGTCCCAAATCCGGTAGCGCCAGTTTAAAAGACGCGCCTGCTCTTCATGGCGGATGGCCTCAGAAATCGCAAACGCCTCGCCCATTCCGGCAATCTGATGTGTCGCAAGCGTTCCCGCACGCAATCCGCCCTCCTGGCCGCCACCAAAACTTCGGGGCGTGAGGCGAATGCGCGGTTTGTGACGCACATACAGGGCCCCCACACCTTTGGGGCCGTAGTTTTTATGGGCGGAAAACGCCATCAAATCGACCGGGAGCGATTGCAGGTTAATTCCGACCTTGCCCGCACTCTGCGCGGCATCAACGTGAAACACAATGCCACGCTCACGCAGAAGGCTGCCGATGGCGCCAATATCCTGAATCACGCCTATTTCGTTATTCACATGCATGACGGATACAAGGATGGTGTCTTCTGACAGCGCCTCGCGCAGCGCATCAATCTCCAGCAGGCCGTCAGGTTTTGGAGGCAGGCGCGTCACGCGAAAGCCTTCCTTTTCCAGCTGCTTGAAAGAGTCCAGTACCGCCTTGTGCTCGGTACTCATGGTAATTACGTGCCGTCCCTTGCGCTGGTAGAAATGCGCAGCTCCAAGAATGGCAAGGTTATTCGCCTCGGTCGCACCAGAGGTAAACACGATTTCAGCAGGATTTGCGCCCACTGTTGTTGCAATCTGCTCGCGCGCATGCTCAACCGCAATGGCCGCCCGTTTGCCAAAAAGATGCGTTGTGGAGGCGGGATTGCCAAAATCCCCCTCTGGCCCCATGTAACGCAGCATGACTTCTACAACGCGCGGGTCAATCGGCGTCGTGGCCATGTAATCAAGATAAAGTGGCAGCGCCTCACGCACGCTTATGCCCTCCCTGTGCGCCATCGATTACTTTTTCCATCTGGCTCAGCATGCCGCGCAGCAGATTGACTTCTGTGTCCTCGAGTGTTGCGCGATTAAAAATACGGCGTACCCGCTGAAAAAGCCGCCGTGGCACGGAGGGCCTTAAAAAATCAATGCGTATCAATACCCTACGCAGGTGCTCATAAAACTGTTCCATCGCTTCCGCACTTGCGAGAACTTCTTGTCGATGCGCAACATCTGCCGTTTCATTGAGAAGGTTTTTGCGCATCTCGTAACAAAGCACCTGAACCGCCTGGGCAAGGTTAAGGGACGAGTATTCAGGATTGGCTGGAATGAGGGTGTGGTAGTGGCAGCGTAAAAGCTCCTCGTTAGTCAGGCCTGCGTATTCGCGCCCAAAAAGCAGCGCGGCTTTGGTAGTATTGTCCCTGCCCGCAAAAAGCTCACCGCATTCAGAAGGTGTCAACCCCGGAAGCGAAAGGCCGCGCGGGCGCGCGCTGGTCGCTACAATCAGCTGACAGCCGGCAAGCGCTTCATCAAGGCTCGAAACCACGCGGGCTTCCATTAAGATGTCATCTGCACCAGCGGCCATTTCCACGGCGCGCATATCTGGAAACATCTTAGGCGCCACGAGCCATAAATCCCGTAATCCCATGGTTTTCATTGCGCGGGCGCTGGCACCAATATTGCCAGGATGTGACGTTTCCACCAGCACAACACGGACTGAATCAAGCAGCATACCTATTTAATCCTCAAACATGATTGTGAATAATTGTAACGAATCATGGCTCAGTGTACAAAAAATTTGGTAGAATCGCTCATTTCGTCCAACGGATACCGTTATGCAACCACTCCTGAATATCGCCGTCAACGCCGCCCGACAGGCGGGAGACATCATTGTACGCCACATGGACCAGCTCGACCGGATTAAAATATCCACTAAAGAGAGCCAGGAGTGTTTCAGTGAAATTGATGTTCGCGCCGAACAGGCCATCATCCAGACCATTCACAAGGCTTATCCTGATCATGGAATTCTCGCGGAAGAAAGCGGCATTCAAAATCCGGATGCGGAGCATGTCTGGATAATCGACCCGCTCGATGGCACGACCAATTACCTGCACGGCTTTCCTGTCTTTTCAGTCTCCATTGCGCTCTGCATTAAAAACCGCATTGAGTTCGGGGTAGTCTTTGACCCGGTTCGCCAGGAATGCTTTACTGCAAGCCGTGGCGGTGGTGCGCGCCTCAATGACCGACGCATCCGCGTGTCGGGTCAGTCACAACTTTCAGGCGCACTCCTTGGCGCAGGCTTTCCCATGCGCAACACCGCCCTTTCCAACCGCTCGCTGTCCATGCTGCACGCGTTTATCGGCAAATGCACAGGCTTTCGCCGCACCGGTTCTGCGGCACTCGACCTCGCATATGTTGCCGCCGGTCGGCTTGATGGTCTTTTTGAGTCAGGCCTGCGCCCATGGGACATCGCCGCCGGCATGCTGCTGGTGCGCGAAGCAGGCGGGCTTGTTGGCGATTTTCAGGGTGGCGAGAGCAGCCTTAAAAATGGTGAAGTAGTTGCGGGAACGCCAAAGGTGTTTAAAGGACTGCTGCAAACGATCGCGTCTGTCGAGGATTAGGGTCTGTTGACAAAACCGAGCCGGGTTCCACCATATCCCAGAGCCCTCCTTTTGGCAGGGCCATAAAGAAGGGGGCGCCTGGCGCACGATGTGAAAAAGTCTTCGTTTCAAGGATGTGCTCGTTAATGACTTTTAGTGCGCGCGTATCCTGCATACCCTGCGCCTGCTTTAGTTCACGCGCGAGTGCCATCAGGAGGGGGGTGCGGTTCAGCTTCTTGTATTTTGCGAGTTCGCTGAGAAGTGTTAGCGCATTCTCATAGGGAGCCGGTTGGGTATAGGAGCTGATGTATTCGGCGTCATTGCGGATTATCGAGGTGCATTTCTCTGCAAACGCGTCTTCGCTCATACAGTCTTGCAGCACCTTTCGCGCCGCTCTTTTCGCGGTTTCCACAGAAGCCTTCAATGACGCTCCAATGTCAGTGCCTGTCGCCACTATAAGCAGCATGTCTTCGGCTGCGTGCGGCGTAGTGCCATGAATTTTCACGAGAAGTGGTGCAATAATTTTGCCATACAGCGCATACTCTCGGGACTCAGTGAGGTTCTTTATGTGCGCCAGTGCATGGGTCAGCGTTTCTTTTGGTGCACGCTCCGCGGCACCATTCAGGAGAGGCTCGAGCGTTTCGAGGCTTAAAGCCGGCGTCAACGCCTTCAGACGTTCAAAAAAAGAGTCGTTTAACGCTTTGCCTTGCGAGTTTACCACCTCTAAAAGCCAATGGTATGCAGCCGTTGGATTTTCATAAAGCGCCTGCTCAAAATCCGTATCATTATCGAGGTTTGGCACTTCCTCACAGTTCAGCTTAACCGCCGGCAGCTCAGGATGATTTTTAAGTGCTCGACGCAGCTCTGAGCCTCCCTTAGCGTGAACTCCACGAAAAAACCAATGAAAAAACGAACGCAGAGCTTTAAAGCGTGGCTTCCACCAGAAATCAAGGCCATGTTTGTCAGAAAGCAGCGCTTTGTGTTTCTGTTCAAACGCATCAATCTGACCTTCCGTGCTTAACAAATAAAGAAGACTCTTTTTCAAGACATTGCGTGCAGTCACCACATTCTCAATGGTGTTATACCAGTAACGGCGCAGGGCTTCCTCTCTGGAATAGGCTTTCACGGCATTTTCCGTTCAATTGTAATCCAGTTATGATACCGCGCGCACTTTAGGGCGTGTGTTAAGTTATCGTTAAGGAGTGTTAGGGGGTAGTACAAGGGGCTGTGCACCCGAAATTTACATGGCTTACTCGGTAACGCAAACGGGCACGCAGACGTTCACGTGAAGGTACGCGCGCTCACGCTGAGGAATCCCGACATATTTTTGTACAGCGGGCCAGTTTCAACCAGCGCAGACAAGGCTTTGATGAGTTACTGAGAACTTGAAGTGCATACAAATCCGTGATCACGTTATTTTTCGCAAAAAAAGAATCGGGATCACCCGGCGCGGAAGGCAGGGTTTCAGGCCTGTAGAGTGGCCAAAATCTCTCCCACACGGTCTTCCCCGCGAAGGCGGGGAGCTGCGTTCACATTTGAAGTGCAACACTTTGTTAGAAAAGACTTCAGCGGGAGTTTTATATCCCAGACACTTTCTTGGTGTCAAATTGAAACGTGCTTCATGTTGCATGAGTTCTTCTTCACTTAAGGATTGGAAGTCCGTTTTTCGGGGCAGGAATCTTCTGAGCCTTCCGATGGCATTTTCAACTCCGCCCTTTTGCCACGGTGAATACGCATCACAGAAATAGGTCTGAATACCGTATGCAGCCAGCTGGTGGTGCTCGGCAAATTCGGTTCCATTATCGAAGGTCACGGTTTTAACCGCGCCCTCAGGCAGGCTGGAGAAGAGCCTGCCAAGCTGTTTTGCAATGGGAAGCGCTTCCTTCGTTTGGATTTTGGATAAAAGCAGAGCGCGTGAGTAGCGTTCGTGGGCAACGAGAATCGCGCCACCCTGTTTGGAAAACTGCATCAAATCAACTTCCCAATGCCCAATCTGGTTCCGTTTCAGTACCCTTTTGGGACGTTTGTGTATGGAGACTCTGTCCTTGATAAACGAGGTGGATGAGTGTTTTCTCTTTGCCTTGTGTCGCCGGGTATAGCGTTTGGTAGGCAGGAAATGGCGCCAGCCATACTCTTTAGTGCGTTTTATCTGGCCATAAATAAAACGATAAATTGACTCATACGAAATAATAGGGCAACCTCGCTCCTGCGCCAGCCTCTTTGCGACTGCCTGTGGAGACCATCCCATAGCAAGAAGGTCTAACACAGATTGGCACAATGCAGGCTGGCGCTCCAACCTGCTTCCACGCCACCTGCGTGCACGTGCCTGAACATCCGCATAACTTACGTCATAGCCTTTGCTCTTCGTCGTATTACGTCTTATTTCACGAGATAGGGTAGATGTCGAGCGACCCATAACTGACGCGATTTTGCGGAGTGAATATCCTTCTCTTTGTAAAATGGATATTCGGCATCTCTCCTCCGTAGAGAGGTGATTGTATTTTTTTCCCATAGCAACACCGAGTATAAACGATGTTGCACTTCGTTTGTGAAATCAGGGGACCCATTCAGGAGGTTGCACGGTGCCAACGCATGGTTCGGAACCCGCATGCGCGTTGTACAAAAATATGTCGGGATCACTCAGCGCGCTCGCGTGCATGTGAAAGAGCCGCAACGACCAGTTAATACGCCCTATAAAATCAGAACTTTGGTTCCAGGATTTTTTTTAACCCAATTTGCAACGTATTCTATATAGTTGTTTTTGCCAACGGCAATGCAACCGCGCGTTGCGGGAGGGAGGTTATTCAGCCAGTTGAAAATGGGAGATGACTGCGTTGGGCCGTGGATCCCAACATCTCGACCAGTGTAACCTTCTGCCCTTTGCTTCGCAGTCGGGTAAAGAATAGGTATAAAGACTTTGAACTGGGTTGATTTTCTTGGATAAGCCAGTCCGTACAAACCGACAGGCGTTTTATTATCACCAGCACGTCTTTTTCCAACACCGCTGTTGCCGAGGGCGACTTTGAACGACTTGATAACAGTGCCCTGTTTGCAAATGGTTAAAAGCTTTTTCGAAGTATGCACATTGATTCCGCTGGGTAAAGGGCAGGTTGCTGAGCTTGCGAATAATACGGCGGGAGTAAAAACACCGATTAGGAATAAAGCTGCGTTTATTTTCATATAAGTAGGCTAAACTTATTTAGTATGGGCAATAATTATTCCATAATGTTGCTTTTTTTCATAGATGCTGAGAATAGAGCGCGGGCGCGCGCACCTTCACGTGAACGTCTGCGTGCCCGTTTGCGTTACCAATAACAGCTGGCACACCGGTGTAAACACTGAAAATGTCCGATGGACAGTTCAACAGCTTACCACTCGAGCGAGAAAGCAAAGCCAATGTCACTGAAAGCCTGGCCGTATCCCAAGCGCACCTGGAAGGCTGCCGGCGAAAGAGGTGCCCATGTTTTTGGCGAATCGGTCAAAGACGTTTTCCGTAGCGGTATAATCGACTGCCACTCCAGACTTTACAAGCTTGCGTGCGAGCTGGCCACTGCTGGCAAAACCATCGATAAGCCCTTGAACCCGTGCCTGTTCACCCGTCCAAATCAGACCGGAGAAGGTATCGTTGTTGATATGCAGACGGCTGCCACGCCCCTCTTTTACCCGTGCGATAAACTGCTGATGCACGTCATTCAGCATGGTTTGAAGCATCATCTGCTGTGCGGGTATCTCAGGCGAGAAAGGGTCGAGGAACCCCTTGTTGCGACCTGCTGTCTGCAGGCGGCGGGTTATGCCTGCTTTTTGCAGTAAATCGACAAAGCCAAAGCCGTTGTAAACGACACCAATTGAGCCGACCATGCTGGCGGGGGATGCATAGATTTCATCAGTGGCAACAGCGGCATAGTAGGCGGCAGAAGCACAGAGGTCTACACAGACCGCATAGGTTTTGATGGAGGGATACTTCGCGCGGTAATAGCGAATGGTGTTATACATGTAGTCCGCCTGAACGGGACTGCCGCCTGGGCTGTTGATGCGCAGTATCAGGGCCTTAAGGCTCGGATTTTTATAGGCGTTAACAAGTCCTTTTGCCAGATTATCGGCATTGGCAGGCGCCCCGTCCATGATGGGGCCCGTGATATCGATGATACCCACATGCGGTTTATCAGAGGCACTCTCCACTCTCGCCGCCTTAAACGTCTGCACGGCAATCAGCCCAAGTACCGCCATCCAGAGCCCGCGCCATACCCAGCGCCAGCGTCGTCGACTTTTCTGGTCACGCAGGTATTCAAGCACCAGCTGATTAATGGCATTTTGCGAATCACTGCCAGAGATATTTGTGGGTTCCTGCATGATTAACCACTTGAAATTTACAATATTGCCCGCATTCTATGCGATGTAACATCAAAATAAAACCCGGGGGAAAGCATCATCATGCGTATGGATAAATTGACTGCAAAGTTTCAGACAGCACTTGCCGATGCTCAATCACTGGCACTGGGGCGTGACAACCCGTTTATAGAACCGGAACACCTGATGAAAGCACTGCTCGACCAGCAGGGCTCCGTCTGCGCGCCGCTTCTTTCAAAAGCATCGGTCAATGTACCGGCTTTGCGCGTTTCCCTCGAAAAAGCACTCGATGCGCTGCCCAAAGTCTCCGGGAATGGCGCTGATGTCCATGTGTCGAACGCACTGAATCGCCTGCTGAACCTTACGGATAAACTGGCACAAAAACAAGGCGACAGCTATATTTCCAGTGAGCTTTTCCTGCTGGCCGCACTTTTGGAAGAAGGCAGTCTTTCCCGCCTCCTGAAACAGGCTGGCGCTGACAAAAACGTGCTTGAACAGGCGGTGGCACGCCTTCGTGGAGGAGAGACTGTGAACGACCCCAATGCGGAAGAACAGCGTCAGGCACTGGAAAAATATACCGTTGATTTAACCGAGCGCGCCACCCGCGGCAAACTTGACCCGGTAATCGGAAGGGACGATGAAATCCGCCGCACCATTCAGGTGCTGCAGCGTCGCACGAAAAATAACCCGGTGCTGATTGGTGAACCCGGTGTCGGAAAAACCGCCATTGTCGAAGGGCTGGCGCAGCGCATCATCAACGGTGAAGTGCCGGAAGGCCTTAAAAACAAGCGTCTGCTCTCGCTTGACATGGGTGCCTTGATTGCAGGTGCCAAATTTCGCGGAGAATTTGAAGAACGCCTTAAAGGGGTATTAAATGACCTCGCCAAACAGGAAGGCCAGGTCATCCTTTTCGTTGATGAGCTGCACACCATGGTGGGTGCCGGCAAGGCTGAAGGCGCAATGGATGCGGGCAACATGCTGAAACCGGCACTTGCACGCGGCGAGCTGCACTGCATTGGAGCGACAACGCTTAACGAGTACCGCCAGTACATTGAAAAGGACGCCGCCCTGGAACGGCGCTTTCAAAAAGTGCTTGTGGATGAGCCGAGCGTTGAAGATACCATTGCTATTCTGCGCGGACTTAACGAGCGCTACGAAGTGCATCATGGCGTAGAAATTACTGACCCCGCCATCGTTGCCGCCGCCACCCTTTCACACCGTTATATCACCGACCGGCAGCTGCCTGACAAGGCCATTGACCTGATTGACGAAGCCGCCAGCCTGATTCGCATGGAAATTGACTCAAAACCTGAGAGCCTTGACAAGCTCGACCGGCGGCTGATTCAGCTTAAAATCGAACGCGAAGCCTTAAAACGTGAAAGCGATGAGGCCTCTAAAAAGCGGCTCACCGACCTTGAACACACCATTGAAGACCTTGAAAAGCAAGTGTCAGAACTGGAAGAACTGTGGAAGGCGGAAAAAGCCACCCTTCAGGGTGCCACGCACATTAAAGAAGCGCTCGAGCAGGCAAAGACGGAGCTTGATGCCGCGCGGCGTAAAGGTGACCTTGGACGCATGTCGGAACTGCAGTACGGACGCATTCCTGAGCTTGAAAAACAGCTTGCTGCCGTCAACACCCAGGGCGAAATGGAAACCAAACTGGTACGCAATAAAGTCACTGAGGAAGAAATTGCGGAAGTGGTTTCCAAATGGACCGGTATTCCGGTGGCCAAAATGCTCGAAGGTGAGAAGGAAAAGCTGTTACGCATGGAAGACGCGCTGCATGAGCGCCTTATCGGTCAGGATGCCGCGGTCAGCGCCGTTGCAAACGCCATCAGGCGCTCACGTGCAGGCCTTTCAGACCCGGCCCGCCCCATTGGCTCGTTCCTCTTTTTAGGCCCAACCGGTGTCGGAAAAACGGAGCTTTGCAAAGCACTCGCCACCTTCCTCTTTGATACACCGGACGCGATGGTGCGCATTGACATGTCTGAATTCATGGAAAAACATTCTGTCGCCCGCCTCATTGGCGCGCCTCCAGGCTATGTCGGTTATGAAGAAGGCGGCTATCTGACTGAAGCCGTGCGCCGCCGTCCCTACAGCGTCATTCTGCTCGATGAGATTGAAAAGGCGCATCCCGATGTGTTCAACATCCTCCTGCAGGTGCTGGACGATGGCCGCCTCACCGATGGCCAGGGACGTACGGTCGACTTTCGCAATACCGTCATTGTCATGACCTCAAACCTTGGTTCGCACGTGATTCAGGACATGAGCTCAAAGCTGGATTACGAGCAGATGAAAGCCGCGGTAATGGATCTCGTAGGGCAGCATTTCCGCCCGGAATTTGTCAACCGTATCGATGACAGCGTGGTGTTCCATCCCTTGAGCGAAAAGCAGATTGCAAGCATTGCGGCGCTGCAGGTCAGTGCGTTGCACCAGCGTCTTTCTCAACAGCACATCAACCTCGTGCTGGAACCCGAAGCACTTCAGGCACTGGCTGATGCCGGTTACGACCCGGTCTATGGGGCACGCCCGCTGAAGCGCGCTATCCAGGTGCGGCTTGAAAACCCGCTTGCACAGGCACTTTTACAGGGAGCTTATCGCCCGGGCGATACCGTAGTGGTTGGCGTACGTGAAGGAGCCATGCATTTTGAACGCCAGCCAGGATAGCCGGCGTTCACCCAACGACAGGCAGCACTCAGAACCAGGATGGAGCGGGTGCCGATGAGCTGCTGCCAGTACTACTACTGCTGCTGCAGGATGCGGGCGAGTATGGCAGAGGTTGTGCAATCACCTGCAGCTGATAGTCGTATTGATGCACTTTGAAGTCTCGCGCCGCACCGAGGATGGCGTCTTTGCCGGCTCCAAAGGGTTCACAACGGATGCCGGCACCGTCAGGCAGGGCTTCCAGCAACGCGATAAAATTATCTATCATCGTATCGCGTGTAAGTGCGCTGGCTGCATCTTTGTCAAATGGCTCAAAACCTGGTTTGATGCCAAGTGCGCTTCCAATGACACCCCGTAACTGAAAATTCTCAGGTATGGCCTTGATGGAAGCAAACGCCAGCAGACAGGCTCCGCCAAGAGCATGCACCAGAATACTCATCCCAAATCCCTTTAACTGTGCCTCAACACTCGCCCGCTGTGACCGCTCATAGTTTAAAACGGCAGGAACTCCGGCACAGCTTTGTGACAACAGCGCCTTCATGCGAGCTGAAGTATCAAGACGCTCAAAGCAGGCACGCCGACTCTCCTGACTGGTAGCGCCCTTTTCATCAGCAGAGGCATCCAGTGCGTCCAGAAAGGATTTGACAACGTCTTCAAAATCACTGATTTCGCGGGCCACGTATACGCCTGTAGTTTCGATAAAACGTACATATTCGAACTGAACATAAAGCTCTCGCCATGGCTTCAACCCTTTTTCCCAGTAATACTCATAGGGTGCGATGGAAGACAGCGGATAGCCACGATTGTCTACCTCATGTCGGATATCACGAATATAATCTACAATCTCATGAATATTTTCGGTTTTTTTCTCATGATAAGGATAACTTTGGCGCATGGTATGTTCAAGAAAGGCTGAAAGTGCCGTTTCTAATGATAAAAAGTCTATCTCATTATTTCTTTGCGTACCTGGAACACCAACTCCCAGCCCCTCTTTAATAATGACATAGAGCAATGAATTTTCAGGTCTTGAACATTTTATGATTTGATCAAAACGCAGACGGTACAGACGGTCAAACAGTGCACCTTGAAGAATGAGATGGGCAGATTTTAATTCTGCTCCAGAAACCGCCGAAGGTGGTGAAAGATTTCTTGCGACCTGCTCAATAAAAGCTATCTGGTCAAGGCGGTCTGGATTCAGGTACACATCATCATCCTTTGAGACACTGCTCCATAATGACTTCAGGTAACTTCTTGCTACAGCGGCCTTTTGCGCTTTTTTGGCTCTTTCTTCGTAGATCCAGCGAAGCCCGCCTCCCTCATCATTTCCAAGCACAAAGGATCTTAAGGCCTCATAGGAGGGAGGAATATAGCGCCCCGCAATATGTCGATAGGTCGCCTCAAGCTTCAGCGCACTTTTCAGAAGGGTTCCAGGAACCTTGTAATCCGGCATGTATCCTCCTCACGAAAAAAGGGAGCGCATTCCTGCGCTGAAAGATTCCTGCGCCAGGGTAACACACTCGGAAGGAGCAGGCAGGCCGCTACTGTATCGACCAACACTCGCAACGGTCTCCATGGCAAAAACACTGGCACGCATATTTGCTGGAATGATTGACTTTAACGAGCGTATTTCCTGCGTTTCAGGGGCAACGCTTTGAAAGAGTGCATCACACCATGCACCAAGGGCTGCAAAAAGCTGTCGACGCTCATCATCTGGCAGTTGTGACGGTGAAGTGATACCAAGGCGCTCCTGCAACAGAAGTAGCAGGGGACGGCTGTTGACCCAACCTAAGGCGCTGTCGTGTTCAATGAACACATAACAGTACATTCCCTTCAAAATACAGATTTTTTCTGCATCATCACGCGCCTCAACGTCCAGGACCTGTGCCGTGAGCATAATCAAGCGGGCATAGGTCTGCATGGAAATTTCTGCACTGGCAGGCAGACATCTTGCGAAGAAAGAATGAAACATTGCAGAAGTTGAAGGGGCGCTGGTTGATGGACTACAGGCCTGTGCAAGCTGCTGCGGCAGCGTCACGGCCTGCTCCTTATAGACAGCAAAATCCGTCATGCATCCTCCCTGACCCCCGTGACACGTTATTATTTTTATAACAATGTGCCGGGATTTTTTCAACCTGTTTACGCAATTGCCTGTGAAAAGCGTGCTTCAAGACCGGTAATTATCCGCTGATGCAGGTTATCAAACCCACGATTACTCATGATGAGAACGGCATCATCAGCTCTGGCTGCCGCGACCACGGCTGAGGCCAGCGCAGAGGTATCAGAAGCAGCAAAGACGCCTTTTAGGCAGTCATCTGAGAGGCTAAAGTCTGAGGGTGCCAGCAGAAAAACGCCATGCGCATCTGCCAGTGCTTCCTGCATGCGTGCTGCATGCACGCCACTTCGCATGGTGTAGGATGCAAATTCGAGCACAGCCAGAACGCGTTTGTGTCGCCCGCTCTGTCGAAGGGCGCGCAGCGTTTTGGCAATGGCTGTAGGATGGTGCGCAAAATCATCATAGACGGTAACACCATGCACACTCGCCCGCACTTCAAGACGCCGCTTTGGTGGTTTAAATCCTGAAAGCGCGCGTGCCGCCGCTTCTGGAGTGACTCCCGCGTGCACACTTGCGGCAATGGCTGCGAGTGCATTGTCAACGTTAAACTGCCCTATCAGCGACCACGATACTCGTGCAACCTGCACGCCCTGATGTAAAACCTCAAATACTGAGCCATCCGCGGAAAGAAGGCGCGCACCCCAATCACTTTCGTCCTCGCCGCCTGTGTTTGATACCGGGCAATATACGCCCTGACTCATTACCTGGTCCAACGCCTTGTCATCACGCGGGCGCACCACCCTCCCTTTTGCTGCAATCGTGCGTAAAAGGTAATGAAACTGCAGAATGATGGCATCAAGGTTTGCATAAATATCAGCGTGGTCGAATTCTAAATTATTGAGAACAGCGATTTCCGGGCGGTAATGCATGAACTTCGGGCGTTTATCAAAAAAAGCCGTATCATATTCATCGGCCTCAATGACAAACCACTCGCCCTCGCCCACTGCGGCACAGGTGTTGAAATTGCTCGCGACCCCGCCAATGAGAAAGCCAGGCTTTAAACCGGCTTCTTCGAGAATGTGCGCTGCCATTGAGGTTGTTGTGGTTTTCCCGTGGGTACCGGCAATGGCCAGCACACGGCGTTTGCAGAGGACTTCTCTAAACAGCCATTCTGGCGCTGAGACATACGGCTTTCCGGCATTAAGCACCGCTTCCATGACCGGCATGCCGCGCTTGATGGCGTTGCCGACAATGACAAGGTCGGCAGCAAGGGCATCGCTGGCATCGTCATACCCTTCGGTCCAGGTAATTCCATGCTCGGCAAGCAGCGTTGAAACCGGCGGATAGCACGATGCGTCACTGCCGCTGACCCGATATCCCAAAGATCTCGCGATAAGCGCAATCCCGCTCATGAACGTGCCGCCAATGCCTAAAAGGTGCAGATGCTGCTTCATGGTTTTTTCTTCCTGCCCAATGTCGTAATACTGGTCTGCTGAACCAGTGGATCCTTAAACGGTCCCGATACCTTATACGTGTAACCGCTGACTTTTTCCATACCGGCGTTAATCAGCCGGCTGACTACCCAGGCAGCCACGCCTGCAATGGGGCCGCCCGCAATCGTTGCCACTATTGGCAGGCTCGCCGTAATACGAGGAGCTACCCTCAGATGTAAATCAAGGGTTTCACGCGGTAAATCGATTTGGCCCTTGATGGCTGCAAATGCTACCGGCCCGTCAATATGGGCATTATCGGTAGTCACAATCCCTTTTTTCAACGCGAAATTCCCTTCAAACACGTCAAAGCTGTAGCCTTGCTCGGTCAAGTCGCTAAAATCAAGCTGCAGGCGACGCGGGATAGTCTGCAGGCTCAGGATGCTGAGCACACGCCCCAAATCCATTTTTTCCTCAGCTTCGCGGCTTAAATGGGTAATTCGGCCATTGCGAAGGCGCATCCAGAATTCACCGCTCAGCTTCTTCGTTGAAAAATCCTGAAAACCACCCGGCCAGCTGCCAACCAGACGCGCTTCGCCCTTTTTGGACAACACCGCAGGCGGTGCGTCCCAGAGAGCCAGAAGCGCTGCAAGGTTGCGCACGCGCAGGCTCGTATCCACCTGGGTGACATCCTTGACGCCATTCTGGGTCCAGGTACCCTGTCCGTTCAACGTCCATGCCGGTGATTCAAGGCTTAAGGCATCGAGCGACCACCCGTCTTTCAACGGTTTTCCACGCACAGTCAACACCCCGAGCGAATGCTCCTTCAGTCGCAGATTATCAACCGTCAATGCAAGATTGGGAATGGAGGACGCGCGAAGCGGCAGGGGTTCTGACGACGTATCATGCTTCCCCGTGGAGGAGAGCGTTAACTGGTCAATGTGTCCGCTCAGAAGATTTTTAGCCGTGTCAAACCCCAGTTGCGCGCGTGCCAGAGGACTTTTTACCGTAAAAGCCCAGAGAGTGTCGCGTCGTCGGTGACTGTTAAGTGAGACATCCTCAAAGCGATTACCCCACAGCTGCAGCGTCTTAACCTGTAGATTCAGGTCATCCGGCAGCATGGATGGCGTAAATGCACCCTCGTGTTTACCCGTTGCCTGCAGCCACTTCTCAACATCAAGCGTATCAAGACGTGCATCAACCCGCAGTCCCTGCTGTGGCTGTCGCGCCAGTGCCACGCGTCCCACCGCAACCGCTCCTGATTTCAGCATAAAGCCCGTTTGCGCTTTCGCAAACCAGATATCTCCCCTCGCACGCCATTCATCCTGAAAACGGATACGAGCGGCCTTTTCCGGATTGAAATCAATATCTACGCTGACGGGGCGCGTATCCGTCGCTGACTTTCCAAAAGGCGGCGGCAGGTCAACGGCAGTTCCAAGAAGCGTGGAGGTGAATCGCACCGAATCCATGTCGTTTGGGTTGTCGGTCATGGTCAGCAGCATCGAAAGCGGTAAGACGCCCTTCATGGAATCGAGCAACGGGCTGTTAAACTGTGAGCGCAGTGATGCCACTGTCACTGTACCCTGCATGCCAATCTCGGTTAAAGGCTGCGGAGTCTGGCGCGTATTGGCCGTCAGTGTCACCGGCGTATTAAAAACTTCTGCCTCAAGGTTGCTGGGTGTGGGGCCATGTTCATCAAAATACAGTGTGCCCTGCACATTATTAAGCGCTACGCGGTGCAACGGATGGTTAACCGTCACTGGATTTTTGGAAAAGGACACAGCACCTCGTGCCAGCAGGTTATCGTTGCCGGGATAAAGCGGTACTTCAAGCTGAAGATTCGCGTCCAGCGGTCCCTCAATCTGCACCTGACGCAATTTGGCCAGCGGTTTGGCCAGCGGGGTCGAAAGCAGGTAGTCAAGCGCATCCGGGCCCGGAGTCATGAGCGCGGTACGAATCAATAAATACTCGCGGTCAAGCCCGATGTTAACCAGCTTGAGATTGCCTTTATCAATGGTGAGCGGGCCGTGGCTTGCATGGGTGATATTTGCCTCAAGCGTACGTCCATTCAGATGCAGCCACGCGTCAATGCCACGAATCTCAGGCCATTTACGGTCAAAATAGAGGTCAATGCCTTCTGCCTGTCCGGTAATATCAAATTCACCATCCCCCTTATCCCAGGGAAAGTGCTCAAGCTCACCCTGCATGCGAAGGCGCGCATTAAGCCCTTTGATACGGGTAATATCGTTTTGCAGCCAGTGTGCAAGCTTTGGTTTCATCGAATCGGCAGGCAGGTATTGCAGTATAGAAGCTGCCTCTTTTGCCGCGAGTACGCTCTCAAGCCGAAGATTGCCGCGGCCTTCGCTTAAATCCGCATTATCAAGGAGTCCCTCTGCAGTAAGGGTAGACCCTCCACTGACCAGCACGAGGCGCTCAAGGCTTAAACGAAGTCCGTTCGTAAGCTGCTTCCAGTCGAGCGCACCGTTCAATGTCTGCAGCAACAGTTCAGGTTTACCGGGAAAGCGTATGGCCGCATTTTCGCTGTCAAGTTCCAGTCGACCCTCACCCGGCTGCCAGGCAAGCGCACCCGTCAGATTATTCACGCCGGCAAGCGTTTTATTCGGCTGCCAGCCCAGTCCCTCAAAACGGCCAAGAACGGCTTCGAGCGTACCATTATTCCAGTGAACAGAAGCATCCGTAAGCGTTCCGTGCGGCTTCAGGGCAAGCAGGGCATCCATGGACTGTGGCCACGGAAAGGCCGTAGAGAGCAGCGATTCAATGAGGAGATTCTTCACATAAAAGGCAACCTGTCCCGTATCCTTGACACGCAGCACAAATGCATTCTGCGGCCAGGTAACGCCATTAACCCGCACATCAAGCTTATCCGCTTCCACTTCCCAGCTGTTGTCTAAAACACGAAGTGCAGTGTTGGCTTCGATTGACTGAAACAGGGTACTTTGACCGGAAAGGGGCTCGGTAAGCGCGAGATTTTCAAGGCTAAGCCTTGCCTGTCCGCTCTTAACACGCGCACGCGCCATATCAAGCCAGATTTGTGCATCCAGCGTGCCGCCATCTACATGAGGAGTACCCGCTGGAAACAGCGCCTGCCACTGTGCGGGCAAGAGGTTTTCTGTCTCGATGTACCATTTGCCGCGCGCCCGCATGATGGCCCAGGGATTAATGTCGAGGGTTGCGAGCATGCGAAAATGCGTCGGAATGGTCTGGGCAAGCTGTGCGCTCGCACGCAGGGTATAGTGGCCATCCCGGTTGACTGCAATCAGGCGCGCCCCCTCAATGGGCACGAGGTTACCATCACGCAGATAAAGACGCAGCGACATGTCCTTGATAACCACTTTCTGCTGCTGTAAAAGCCAGTGAAGTATCGCCTTGAACGCGTCCATCCCCATGAAAGAGGCGTTTTTCATCTCAAGGCCATCGAGCACAAAGCCATCGTCTTCCTGACGCACCCCAAGGCGGAGGCCTTCAACATAGAGAACGCCCGGCTGAATCTGCCAGTTCATCAGCGACTTAAAGACATTAATGCCGACCAGCAGTTTCTGGAGGTGTACGGCATCATGTTTTGTGCCGGAGAGGTTGACATCACGAAGTTTGAGCACCGGGTGAAACCAGTACCAGCCGGTTTCCATGGATGCAATGGTCACTGGCTGACCGACCCAGGTACTGAGACGGTGCTCCAGTTCACCACGGTATTGTGAGGCGAAGGGCGTTAAGGCGCGAAACAGACTGGAAACAATGGCAGCAGCCACGAGCAATGCCGCGAGCAAAAAAGTGCCTTTGCGCAGAAAGGGCTTCCACGGTTCAGGCTTTGAGGGTAGCGGCAAATCCGTGCCTCCGGTAGTTTCAGAGGTCACACCATATCCGTGCAAAAATTATACATCATACCCTTCCTCACGCATTTTCGCAAGCTTGTAACGCAGCGTGCGCTCGCTCACACCGAGCAACGCCGCTACCTTCTGTCGATTACCGCCCTGTTCCTTAAGTGTTTGCACAATAAGGTCAAATTCATGGTTTTGCAGATTTCTCGGGCCGGCTGTTGCCATGGCGGTTGCCGGAGTCTCCGTCAGAAGCTGCAGGTGCTCATTTTCTATCACGCCATTGGTCTGCAATACCAGTGCGCGCTGAATGACATTATCAAGCTCACGCGCGTTACCGGGCCAGGGATAGCGTACCATCGTCTCACGCGCTTCATCAGAAAGCTGTGGCACACTTGGCAGATGTTCACAATGACGGCGTATCAGGTAGTTGGCAAGCGGGATAATATCACAAATCCGTTCACGAAGCGGCAGCCAGTGCAGGGGAAACACGTTGAGTCGGTAGTAAAGGTCCTCACGAAAACGCCCCTCCCTCACCTCGTTCAAAAGCTGGCGGTTACTGGTTGCGAGCACGCGTACATCAAGATTGACCACCTTGCTGGCGCCAAGGCGCTCAACTTCGCGCTCCTGCAGCACGCGCAGCAGCTTGGCCTGCAGCGGCAGGCTCATCTCACTCACTTCGTCAAGGAGCAGCGTTCCGCCCTGCGCCTGCTCAAATTTTCCAGGTGTTGATTTAAACGCCCCGGTGTAAGCGCCTTTTTCATATCCAAAAAGTGTGGCCTCAAGCATCTGCTCGGGAATTGCTGCACAATTAATGGCGATAAAGGGATTAGACCTGCGTGATGAATGGTCGTGGATATAATGCGCAAGGACTTCCTTACCCGTGCCGCTCTCACCGGTAATCATTACGCCAACATCCGACTGCGCCACTCTGAGTGCCATCGACAGCAACGCCTGGCTCTTAGGATCCTGTGCCACAGGCTCACCGTCTTCTTCAAAAAGCGGCTTGATATAATGTGCGATTTTACGGGTCAGTACTTCCGGGCTGAAAGGTTTTTGCAGATAATCAACTGCGCCGTGCTGCATGGCAATCACCGCTTCTTCTACGGTAGCGTTGCCAGTCATGAGAATAACCGGCACGCCTGGATTTCGGCGCTGAATTTCGTTTAAGAGCTGCTTGCCGTCCATGCCGTCCATGCGAATATCGCTGAGAATAATGGCTGGGCGATGACGCTCGACCATGGCCAGTGCCTCGCGCCCGTTTCGGGCGGCAAGCCAGGAATGTCCTGCCTGCTGCATGGTTTCTGTAAGTGCTTCACGCAAAACGTTATCGTCTTCTACGATCAACACGTTGCTCATGCCTTTTCCCTTCTTCTCTGTTCAAACCCGCACCTTCTATCATTACGGGATTTTAACGATGATACAAGTCCCCTGACGAGAATCAGTCTCAATGGCACAAAAACCACCATGCGCCTCAACGACCGCCTGAACCAGTGCAAGACCAAGCCCCGTTCCGTTGGCACGCGTAGTGAAAAAGGGCGTAAATGCCTGATTGCGCACGGCTTGTGGCATCCCGTCACCGTTGTCCTGAACCTTTACGATACAGGCATATTGCGCCGTCTGCTCAAAGGTCAGGACAATTTCACGGGCATTCGCCTCGAGCGCATTTTTCACAAGATTGGCTATCGCGCCAGAGAAAGACTCCAGCGCAAGTGATGCAGAGGCACCCTTTGCCATCTGCTCCACCCGGATTACAGCGCCTTTAAGCAAAGCCTCTGGCTCAACAAGGGCTTTGACATGCTGAGAAAGGTCTTCAAGCGACACGGCCTCCCGCACCAAAGCTTCGCCTCTGGCAAAACGCAGAGTATCCTCAATCTGCTGATGCAGGCTCAGCAGACAAGCCTGAAGTCGCGCATGGATGCGCAACACACCCGCGGTATCGGCGCCTCGCAGTTGCGCGGCACTGAAAATGGCGCCAGTCAGAGGGGTGCGCAGCTGATGCATGAGTCCGGCAAGCTGTTCGCCGAGCTTTTGCAGCCGCTGATTACGCGTATATTCCGCGCGATTTAAAGAAAGCGGCGTCAGTACGAGGGTTTCTTCGCCACTTTGATGCCGCATGGCACTCACGCGCACCAGACTTCCGTCGAGCGTCGAGAATTCACAGCCATCGCCTGGCAGCGGTATCAGGGACTGCGCCTGCACTTCTCTCCACGGCGCGCCTGAATAAAGCCCGCTGATTAAGCGTTCCGCGAGCGCATTATGGGTCATTACCTGCCCCGATGCATCAAGCATTACAACTCCCACCGGCAATGCGCCATCAGGCGCTGCACGCGGTAATTCTCTGTCCGACAATACGGGAACCGGATAGTGCTGCATGCCTGCTTCCTTAAAATCCTGCCAAAAGTAAGGAATGTAACAAACCCGTCGAACATTGCAACCCTCGCTAAAATTTTTTACACCGAAGCGCATATGTGTAAATTTTAACTATAATGAAAAATGTGTGGGCATATATGCGGTGCAACGGACTGCTTCAGCCTTAAACTCAATTCGTAAATCAGGTGTTATTATGGATAACTTTGACTTTGAATTTTTTAGTGTTTCCAGAACGCTGGTATTTTTTCTTGTTCTTCTTGTGATGATTGGACTTGAGTACTGCTTCACCCTTCACCATCTGGGTAAGAAAGGCATGAAGCGCCGAAGGGTTACCAACTGGCAGCTCGGCCTTATCAACATGCTGGTCACCTACCCCATAAGCACGCTTGGTGCCGCCCTTTATGTACAGCATTATCAAATTGGGCTGCTCCACTGGATGGATGCTCCGATGTGGGTGGCCTTCGTTGTATGGTTTATTGTGTCTGATCTTATACTGTATACCTACCATCGATTTGCGCATGCATCGGATTTTCTCTGGCAGTTTCATAAAATCCACCACTCGGAAACATCACCAAACCTCACTACCGCCTACAGGCTGCATCCTTTTGAATATCTAGGGATAAATATTTATAAAGTCAGTTGCATTTTTCTCTTTGGACCCTATTTTCTGGTACTGTATGTCGTAGACTTCCTTCATGCACTGTTTAGTTTCTGGGAGCACTGCAACATCCGTATTCCCAAACAACTGGACAAGGCACTGAGCTTTGTCGTCACGACACCGCGTTATCATTTGCTTCACCACACGAAAAAAACTGCACGTATAATTTTGCATCAGTACTCACCCTCTGGGACTGGCTCAGCAACCGCCGCATAGAGCCGGTTCTTGAGCGCGCCGACATTGAAAAACTTGAGACAGGCATCGATTCCCTGACCGATTATGGCAAGCTCAGTAACCTGCTTATTCCAGAGTTTCTGGCCAGCAAACTACGCCGTCTGAATTTTATTTACTCAAATTACACGCTGCTCGTTGTCGGTTTTTTTGTGGCCGTCTGGACACTCGCTTTTTTCTGGCCCTTCCTGCATACGGGAATCCTCGGCGCAAACCCATGGATGATTGCCGCGTATCTCTTTCTGAGCATTCACCTGTCGATGATTACCGCCTCTCTCTATCTGCACCGCTCGGAAACGCACCGCGCAGTCACCTATCATCCGATTATCACGCACCTTTTCCGCTTCTGGCTCTGGATTGCGACAGGTACCGTTCGCGCCGAATGGGTCGCCATCCACCGTGCCCATCACCAGGACCCCGATGGTGAAAGCGACCCTCACAGCCCGGTTAGACACGGTCTAAAAGCCCTTTTCCTCTCTGGGATTGAACTTTATGACCGCGCAAAAACCTCTGAAATCATTCGTAAGTACGGCTACGTTAGTAATAACGATGTTCTCGAAAAACGCTTCTATACCCCCTGTGCCACCGTCGGACCGATTATACTGCTGGTAGTACTGACCGCACTTATCGGTCTCTGGGCCATACCGGTCTGGCTCTGTCAGATGATGGGACAGATTGTGCTGCAGGCAAGCGTCATTAATGGTCTTGGACACCATTTTGGGTATCGCAATTTTGAAACGTCGGACAACTCCCGCAATATTCTCCCCTGGGGAATTATGGTCGTTGGCGAGGAATTGCATAACAATCATCACCACGCCCCGGCCAGCGCACGATTCTCATCACGCCCCGGTGAGTTTGACCTTGGCTGGTTTTACCTTAAAGGACTCAAAAAAGCAGGCCTTGCGACCATACATCGTCCTCACAGACCAGAAGAGAGACATCAGCGGAGCAATTGATCTATACTTCTGAAAAGGCATGAGCTTGCCTGCAACCACGAACCGGACTCCGACATGTCAAAGGTACATCGCCTGCCGTTTGAAAGTGAAGTACAGTTGCTGTTGCTGCAAAATACTCTCGGGGCCATGCCTTTTAACATTCTTGTGGCAGGTATTTTGTGTTTCGAGCTTTATCTGCGTGGCGCAGAGCCGAACGCTCTGCTGCCATGGTTTCTTGCTTTGACAGCCTTAAGCATCCTGCGCATGGGTTATGCATTCTATGGCATTCGTCATGGCTTGTATCGCAACCACCTTAACGCCACCGCCTTGATTTTCAACATACTCGCATTTTTAAGTGGTGCCATGTGGGGGACGAGTTATTTTATTTTCATGCCAATCGCCAAAGGGGTTGATGAAGCCATACTCCTGCTGGTGCTCGGTGGGGTATCAACCGCGGGGCTCGTATCATTATCAATGTCACTGCCGGCCTACATCGCGTTTCTTGTGCCCATATTCGCACCCGCCATTCTCTACAACTATGCCCTTATGCAGATGCATAATGCCATTATTGCGACGCTTATCCTGCTTTTTGCCGGCATGATTTTTATCGTGGCACGCATTAACACGCAGTTGTTTCGAAAGCTTTTCCGCTTGAGCAGCCAAAAAGATGAGCTGATTTTTGAGCTTGCGGTATCCAATAAAAAACTAGAAGCCTCAAACCAGGAAGTGCGCCTGCTCTCCATTACCGACCCGCTGACGTCACTCCATAACCGCCGCTATTTTGACAGAACACTGCCAGGAGAACTCGCACGCGCTCGCCGAGGTGGTTTTCCTTTAAATTTAATGCTTCTTGATATCGATAATTTCAAATACATCAACGACACTTTTGGCCATCCTTACGGCGATAATTATCTGATTTTTGTCGCTAATCTGCTTAAAAAAACCATGCGCCGCTCGACAGACCTTGTAGTGCGTCTTGGGGGTGATGAATTCGCGGTGATTCTTGGTGATATGCCGCTGCAGGAAGTCCAGTCGCTGGCGGAGCATATACGCCAGCAGTTCACCCGCGAAAATCCCCATCCTGAAGTCACGCTCAGCATTGGTATAATCCATGCCATCGCTGGTTCCGAGAGCAACATCAATACCCTCGTTTCAGCAGCGGATGAAATGCTTTACCGTGCCAAAGAGCACGGCAAAGACCAGATTATGTTGAAAGCGATTTGAAATACGGTCGATTAATCGATGACACGCCCGGGGGGTGTCATCATTTCATGATGTGAAGCGAAAATGTGGCGGTTTGAGGGGCATTGTGCGCTTGAGTGAGGCGAATAGTGGGCTCTATTTAACGAGCTTAAGCGCACAATGACACCAAAACGCCGCATTTGCAGCCATATTATGGAATGAGGACACGCCCTAATACCAGTCTGAATTTCCACAGCAGTTTGAAGGTGGTGGCGTGCAGCATCCCGAGCACGAACTGCCCATGCATCCACATCCCGATACCAGTAACACCGATACGCAAAGACTTGCGGCAAGCAGGAACTTTTTCATACAGGCATCCTTGCAAATAAGGTCATCTACAGTATAGGTAAGGCCTGTATTTTATTCAAACTGACTTTTTTGAGGCTAATTAAGCATGTCTATATTTACCAGCAGGGTCAACATCAGAATATTGTCGGTCTGGGACGGTGTCGTTGGGAGATAACGCCAGAGATAGCCGCTACCAGCACGAATACTGCGCGTCAGCTGGTATTCCATCCCCATGAAGGTTCGGTTCTGATCGAACGTCGGGGTCGTAATCCACGGGACCTGGTTTAAGTTGAAAAAAAATTCATTAAATATCACCAGACGCCAGTTGTCGTTCAGAAAGCGGGTGATAAGGACACGCTCCCGCAGGCGGTTTGACACGCTCGTGTACCCTTCTGCCCGGCGTTCCTCAAGCCGTGAACGCACCACTACCTCAAAAGGCAGTCGTTGAAAGCGATAGTCAAGTTCTTCCCACAATCGGTACTCGCGCGCAACCGTCGGTGCATCCTGGTCGGTCTGCTGCAGGGTCAATCCTGCCCATGCCTGCCACGGCGCGGAAAGAGCCCTGCCAGCACCAAGGTTCACAAGCGACTGGTTAACATCAGCGCTTCCCCCGATATAACGCGGCTGCAACTGTAAATCATACAGCCATGCAGACGTGCTCCCGAAAAATGAAATTAGCCCCCAAAGTCCCTCTCGACGCTCTGCGGCAACGGCTGAAATACTCCCGACCAGCAACAGCAGTATGAAGCACCTTTTGCATCCTTTCATCATCTTTCAGAATACCCGTCAGTCAAGTGCCCGCCATCCTCGCAGAAAATCCTGTAAAATACCAGGGCCTGTCCTCATTCCATAATATGGCTGCAAACGCCTGAGTAAGATGGATTTTGAAGGATTGACGCCATCTATGTTACTCTTCCCCAATAGTGACCCCGGAACACACCCATGACAGAACTCTACACAGCCGATGCCATCGAAGTCCTTAACGGGCTGGAACCGGTGCAGCGCCGCCCCGGCATGTACACCGATACCACGCGCCCTAATCACCTGGCGCAGGAAGTTATTGATAACAGCGTGGATGAAGTGCTCGCAGGCTTTGCGAACACCATCACGGTGACCCTGCACCTCGACGGCTCTGTCGAAGTTTCTGACAACGGCCGGGGCATGCCGGTAGATGAGCATCCGCAGCTTGGCATAAGTGGCGTGGAAGTCATCCTTACGCGCCTGCATGCGGGGGGCAAGTTTTCTGACAAAAATTATACGTTCTCAGGCGGGCTGCACGGTGTCGGGGTCTCTGTGGTCAATGCGCTGTCCTCGCGCCTTGAGGTGACCATTCGCCGCGATGGTGTCATCTGGCACATGGCTTTTGCGCATGGTGAAAAGCAAAGCGAGCTGACCGCCATTGGTTCGACCCGTAAGCGCGACACTGGCACCACGGTACGTTTCTGGCCTGAAGCGCGCTACTTTGATACCGTTAAGGTCGCGACAAAACCGCTGGCTCACCTGCTGCGCGCCAAGGCAGTGCTGTGCCCGGGCCTCAGCGTGCACTTTCATAATCTCCAGAACAACGAACAGGAAACCTGGTGTTACGAATATGGACTCGGCGAATACCTGCGACAGTCGCTTCAGGAAGGCTGGCTGCCTGACGAACCGTTCTGCGGTACGTTCAGCAGCAGTGATGGCTGCGTGGACTGGGCGCTCGTTTTTTCCACTGACAGCACGTCTTCTATCAGCGAAAGCTATGTGAACCTCATTCCCACTGTTCAGGGAGGCACGCATGTCAACGGTTTGCGTGCCGGGCTTTTTGACGCACTCACCGCGTTTTGTGAACTGAGAAACCTCCTGCCACGCGGCGTGCGCCTGTCGGCCGATGACCTCTTTGATACCTGTCAGTATGTTCTCTCATTACGCATGCATGAGCCGCAGTTTGCCGGACAGACCAAGGAGCGCCTGAGCTCACGGCAGAGCGCGTCTTTTGTATCAGGTGTTGTGAAGGATGCTTTTGCGCTCTGGTTGAACCAGCATCGCGCACAGGGCGAGAGCATTGCGATGCTTGCCATAGAGCGTGCTCAGAAACGCCAGCGCCTCTCGCGCCAGGTGGCACGCAAGCGTGTGCATCAGGGGCCGGCACTGCCTGGTAAACTCGCCGATTGCCTGCAGCAGGATATCAGCATCACTGAACTCTTTCTCGTCGAGGGTGATTCTGCGGGCGGCTCTGCAAAACAGGCGCGCAGTAAAGATTTTCAGGCGATTCTGCCCCTGCGCGGAAAAATCCTCAATACCTGGGAAGTAGAGTCGGCAGAAGTGCTTGGCTCCCAGGAAATTCACGATATTTCAGTCGCTATCGGTATCGATCCGGGTTCTGATGACCTAAGCGCGCTGCGTTATGGAAAAATCTGCATTCTTGCGGATGCTGACTCTGATGGCGCGCACATTGCCACCCTGCTCTGCGCGCTTTTTCTGCGCCATTTTCGTCCACTGGTCGCCGCGGGGCATGTGTTTGTCGCGATGCCGCCGCTTTATCGGATTGATGCCGGTAAAATCGTGCATTACGCACTCGATGACGCCGAAAAAGAACAATTACTCGCGAAATTATCTGAAGACGGCAGAACGCGCGCCAACGTCCAGCGTTTCAAGGGACTGGGCGAGATGAACCCGCTGCAGCTTCGCGAAACCACCATCGATCCCGCTACCCGTCGCCTCGTGCAGCTCACCCTTGAAGACGAAACGGAAACCTTCGCCCTGATGGACATGCTGCTTGCTAAAAAACGGGCGGGCGATCGGAAAGTATGGCTCGAAACTCGGGGTAATCTCGCAGAGTTGCCTTAATATGGCAGGCCCGGCTGAGTACAGCCCGGCCTACCGATAAGTAGTTGTTTTATCAATAAAACCCCGTAGCCTGCGCTGACAAGCGCGGGAGGGATGCCTAAACAGACATCCGACCAACGGCCACACCCAATGCCAGGCTTCGCTGCGCTCAACCCAGCCTACCGATAAGTAGTTGTTTTATCTATAAAATACCGTAGCGGGACAGGATGCGCGAAAAAAAACATCCTGCCTTTGGGGATACCCCATGCCGGGCTTCGCTACGCTCAGCCCAGCCTACCAAAAAGCCTATTAATTACAATGCTTTATTTGAAAGTTGAGTGCAGCGAAGCCAGGCATCAGGCGCTACCTCCGAATTTTGATACGAGAGCCCTAAATCAATGCCGCCAGACGGCACGCCTGATTCATGGCATGGCGGGCATCAAGTTCCATGGCCTTGCTCGCCCCACCGATAAGGTGCACGGATTTGCCGGCAGCACGTAATGGCTCCCAGAGGCCACGCGCCTCCTCCTGACCGGCGCAAACCACCACGGAATCTACCGCCAGGCATTGTGACTCGCCATTAATAACGATATGCAGCCCCGCATCGTCAATGCGCTCGTACGTAACACCGGCGAGCATTTTAACGTGTCGGTGCTTGAGGCTCTGGCGGTGAATCCAGCCGGTTGTTTTGCCAAGATGTTTGCCATGACGTTCACTTTTGCGCTGCAGGAGATACACCTCTCTCGGGCTTTCCACGGCTTCCCGAGGCTGTACACCGCCACGGTGTGCGCCAGTCACATCAATGCCCCATTCTGCATAAAACGCGGACGCTGTTTCATGGTGACTGCTCGTGAGCCACTCCGATACATCAAAACCAATTCCGCCGGCACCAATGACCGCCACCCGTTTTCCAGGTACACGGCGGTTTCGCAGCACATCCACGTATGACATCACCATGGGATGGTCAATGCCGTCAATCTTTGGCGTACGGGGCGTCACGCCGGTTGCGAGCACGATATCATCGAAATCACGCACATCGTTCATACTGGCTTCCACGCCGAGGCGTATAGACACACCAAGGCGCTCGAGCGCCCCGCTGAAATAGGTGATGGTATGGCGATAGTCTTCTTTGCCAGGTACCTGCATCGCCATATTAAACTGACCGCCAAGCACGTCGTCTTTCTCAAACAGTGTCACCAGATGACCGCGCAGTGCCGCCACTTCGGCAAAAGCGAGACCCGCGGGACCGCCGCCCACAACGGCAATCCGCCGTGGCGTATGCGTGGGCTCATAGATAAGTTCTGTTTCGTTACAGGCACGCGGGTTAACAAGGCAGGACGCGGTTTTATTTTGAAAGACCTGATCGAGACAGGCCTGATTGCAGGCGATACAGACATTAATGGTTTCGGGCCGTCCAAGTCGCGCCTTATCCGCAAAACGCGGGTCGGCAAGAAACGGACGAGCCATTGAAACCATATCAGCCACACCTTCTTCCAGCAACTGATTGGCCAGTTCCGGGGTATTAATACGGTTTGAAACAATCACTGGCAGATTGACATGGGGCTTTAGGCTGCGGGTAACCGGGGCAAAGGCGGCCCCCGGCACCATGCTGGCAATCGTTGGCACACGCGCCTCGTGCCAGCCTATGCCGGTGTTGATAATACTCGCCCCTGCGGCTTCGATGTTTTTGGCAAGGGCGATGACTTCGTCAAAACTGCTGCCATCTTCGATTAAATCCAGCATGGAGAGGCGATAGATGATAATAAAATCATGTCCCACCGCCTCGCGTACAGCACGCACCACCTCAACCGGAAAGCGTGAGCGGTTTTCAAAAGACCCGCCCCATTCATCCGTACGGCGATTGGTGTGTTTGACCAGAAATTCGTTGAGCAGGTAGCCTTCACTGCCCATAATTTCAACGCCGTCATAGCCACTGTTTTTTGCAAGCTTTGCCGCACGGGCAAAGTGTGCGATGGTTCGCTTAATCCCCCACCGGGTCATTGCCCATGGCGTAAACGGGCTGATGGGCGATTGTATCCGGCTCGGCGCCACCACAAACGGATGATACCCATAACGACCGGCATGCAGCAGCTGCAGAGCAATTTTACCGCCGGCCTCATGTACCGCGTGCGTCACCACCCCGTGACGTGCCGCTTCTGTACGATTGGTGAGCTTGGCCGCAAAGGGCGCAAGCCTGCCCGCACGATTCGGTGCAAAACCGCCTGTCACAATCAACCCCGCTCCAGCCTGGGCGCGCTCACGATAAAAAGCGGCAAGGCGCGACAACGCGGGCTTGTCTTCTTCAAGCCCCGTATGCATCGACCCCATGAGAATGCGATTTTTTAGAACAGTAAACCCTAAGTCCAACGGGGTAAAAAGCGTTTTAAAGGGTGTGTTGTCGATTGTCAGTTCCATGGGCGACCCCTGCGACTAAAAGCAGGAGTATACCCTCCCGCGGGTTTTTTAAAAAGTTTGCGCATCAACCGTGGGGCAAAAGCGGGCTAGACCCAAACGGTCCACCAGGATACTATAGCGGCACCTTGTTCGGGTGTTTATCGATATGTTGAGTGTTATTGTCATTGCCAAAAACGAGGAAGCAACGCTTGCGCGCTGCTTGTCCTCGGTTCAATTCGCGGATGAAATTGTTGTTCTTGACTCCGGCAGCGATGACAATACCGTGGCCATCGCGCGCCAGTATACGGATAAGGTTTTCTGTACCGACTGGCAGGGTTATGGCATACAAAAGCAACGCGCGCTGGAAAAAACCACCGGTGAGTGGGTACTGAACCTCGATGCCGATGAATGGGTAGAACCGGAGCTTGCCGATGTCATTCGCCGCGTTTTGGCCGATAACACCCATGATGGCTGGCGCGTGCCGATACGCATGCACTTTCAGGGTAAAACTGTTCCCCACTGTTCAAGCCCCAGCCGCCATATCCGCCTGTTTCGCCGAAAAGGCGCGCATTTCAGCAATGCACGCGTACATGAGAAAATCTGCCTTCCAAAAGGCGCGCGCATTGGCCAGCTACAGGTACCGATTGAGCACATATCGTTTCGCGATGTCTCACATGCCATTGCCAAAATGAACCGCTACTCGTCCTCAACCGCCGCTATCCGGCGGGAAAAGGGGATGCACGCGAGCATGCTGCGCACCATCGGAGGTACCTTATGGATGTTTTTTCGCTGTTATGTGGTGCAGGGTGGCTTTCTTGACGGGCGCACCGGTTTTCTCTTTGCGGTGCTGAGCGCACAGGGCACCTTCTACCGTGGTATCAAACAATTTTACCCAGACATGGACACGCTATGACGACACATCTCAAGGACCGAGTATCTCTTTTTGCTGAAACATCCACCCCGTGGCTGCTTGCGGCAAGTGCTTTCACCATCCCTGTGAGCTCAACGGCTAAAAGCATTGTGCTGGCGTTGACACTCATCACGATTATGCTTGTTCCCGCCAACAGGGAAATGCTCAGAACGCTCTGGCAAAAGCCCTGGTGCAAAGCCGCCATCCTGCTCTTTGGCTTTAGTTTTATTGCCTGCTTTTGGAGCAGCGCCTCCTGGTCGTTGCGCGGGCTTGTGCTTGAAAAATACAGTAAGCTCCTCTACCTGCCGATACTGGTGGCGGGTTTTCGTGATACCCGCAGTCGAAACCTCTGCCTGCATGCCTTTTTGCTGGCGATGACGCTTACTGCAGCACTTTCAGTGTTTCAAACCGTGCACTTTGTGCTTTCGCTGCCGGTACGCCCGGATTTTGTCTTTCGAAACCACATCATGACCGGCATGATGATGGGGTTTGCTGCCTTTGTCGCCGGCTGGTATGCCATCCACAGCCATGGCTGGAAGCGTCCCTGCTACCTTTTACTGATAGCGCTTTTTGGTTATCAGACATTTTTTATCGCGGGTGGGCGCATGGCCTACCTCAGTTTTCTTTTTCTGATGCTGCTGCTCGTGTTTGTGGCGTTTCCTGGCAGGCGCGTGATTATACCGGCGCTGAGCGTCTGCCTGCTTGCCGTGGCAAGTTATGCGCTGAGCCCTTCCATGCAGTATCACGTTAAACAACTGGTACACGAAGTGCAGCATTATCAGCAGAAAAAAAATACGTCTGTGGGTTTTCGCATCCAGTTTCATCAGTATGCCTGGTCACTGTTTAAGGAACGTCCACTGACAGGGCATGGAAGTGGCGGTTATGCTGACCGTTTTGAAAAAGACGACCCGATTCCGGCATGGGGGAGAACCCGTCTTGAACCGCACAGTCAGTACTGGCTCGTGGCCGCAGAGTTCGGGATACCCGGGCTGCTCCTGCTCGCTTTTTTCTTTATCAGTCTGCTTGTTGAATGCCTGCGCCTGCCGCATCTTTCAGCGATGGGGCTTGCAGTACTGCTGCCGTTTCTTGTCGGCAACCTGAGCGACTCACTGCTGCTCTATTCAGGTTCAGGCTACTTTTTCATTCTCTTCATGGCGCTTTGCTTAAGTGATGGCGTAGCCTTCAGAAAAGCCGCCTCTACAGGTTGACAGCTGCCTGCACTCAGGATAAAGTCCAGCGCAACACCGGGGGTGTGCCACATGTGGCACTGAGAAAAACCCTTATAACCTGCTCTGGATAATGCCTGCGGAGGGAGAGTGTTGTGCCGGTACGCCACCGCGTGCCGATGCGGCCTTTCTCCGTTTATGCGGAGGAAATTACATGTTTAGCCATACCCCCAGACACCTCTGGTCACATCTTTTCGCAAGAACTCAATCCCTGTCTGAACAGATTATCTCTCATCCTTTTAATGCGGCACTGGGAAACGGCAGTTTATCGGAGAGTGATTTTCGCGCTTACATCCTGCAGGATTTACCCTACCTTGAGGGCCATGCGCGCGGCATGATAACTGCGAGCCGGCGCGCCCCGGATGCAGCGGGTCAAGCACTGCTGTTACGCTTTGCAAACGACACCATTGCCGCAGAAGAAAATATACGCCGCACGTTTCTTGAAGGCAGCCCTTCTGAACCGCCTCCCCCCCTTCCAATGCTCAATGACTTTCTCAAAACCCTTGATGAAACGACTAGTCATGCGCCGGATTTTGGAACGGTACTGGCAATTCTTATCCCATGCCCATGGATTTATCGCGAAATTGGTCTGTCCCTGCCCGCACCGGCACCCTCAAACCCCTATGCCTGGTGGACCGATGAATACCGCAACAATCCGGGTTTTAGTGAGGCGGTCGAGTCGCTCTGTGCCTATGCACGCCCCCATATCAACGCGGTGCACTGCCCCGTTCAGCGAGAACGCACCATAATGGTTTTTGAAAAAGGGCTGCAGTTTGAACACGACTTTTTTGACACTTTCAGTCCAAGAGTTTCTGAGTCTTTGAAAATCTTATAATTTCCTGGTATATTGCCTGTTTTAGTCTCTGAGAGACCGGGATGAAAGCACCCGATACCCCCCTGCTGAAAAGCCGGTTTTTCCTGCCTCTCTTTATTACCCAGTTTTTAGCGGCGTTTAACGATAACGCCTTTAAGCTCGCAATCCTTACCACCATCAGTTACCACTTAAGCCGCAGCATGCAAAGCTCTGAACAGTATCAGGCCCTTGCCGGCGCACTGTTTATACTGCCCTTTTTTTTGTTATCAGCAACAGCGGGGGAACTTGCCGACTGCATCGACAAGTCACGGATTATACGCTGGATTAAAATCATCGAAGCCCTGCTCATGCTCGTTGGTGCCGCGGGGCTTTTGTTTAGTAACATTCCCTGCCTGCTCGCGACCCTTACCGGCATGGGCATTCATTCCACTTTTTTTGGACCCATTAAATTCTCCATTCTGCCCGATCACCTGCCGGAAAAAGATTTACTAGAAGCCACAGGGCTCATCGAGGGCAGCACATGGATTGCCATTCTGGCAGGCACCACGCTTGGCACACTGAGCATTGGCAGCAGTGTCAGCGAGCATCCAGACATTGCCATCACACTCACGCTCACCGCCGCCGCTATCGGCCTTTTTACAAGCTTCCTGATTCCACCGGCACCTCCGGCAGTCGCAATTCACAAGCTGCACCTTGACTGGAACCTGCTGCGTTCTACGAAAAGGTTACTGCAAAACGCCCTGCAAAAGGATGGTAACAGCGCGGTTTTTATCGCCATTTCCTGGTTCTGGGTTCTGGGGGCTGTCATGCTGACCAAGCTCCCTGACTATGTACATTATGTGCTGGGCGCGGAAACTACCGTTTTTGCGACCTTTCTTGCTATCTTTTCGATTGGTACGGGTATCGGTTCACTGACTATTAACCTCTTCCTGAAGGGGCGCGCGCACCTTCGGCATGTGCCATGGATACTTCTCGTCATTTCCATTTTTGCGTGCGATCTTTATTTTACCGAACCCGCCACCCTGCCTGAGGGCGCCCTGCATCACGTTCACACGTTTTTCAGGCATCCCGCACACTGGCGGATTGTGCTGGATTTTCTTGTCATCGCCATCATGTGCGGTTTTTGCATTGTCCCACTCTACACGTGGCTGCAAATCCATAATGGGGAATCCGTGCGCTCGCGTATTATTGCCGCCAATAATGTCATCAACTCTTTTTTTATCGTGATTTCGAGCCTGTTTGTCATGGCACTTGCCATGGCAGGCGTTCACATTGTCACCATCTTCCTGATACTCGGGCTTCTCAGTTTTATGGTTGCAATCATCCTGTGGAAACGCCTGCCGACAGCAGAAATACACGCTACCTGAGTGCGAGCCAGTCGCGCGCCGGCAGAAAATACGTATAAAGCTCTGCTTCCGGCGTTTGAGGCTTCGGGTGCCAGTTGTAGTGCCACTCAACCTCAGGCGGCAGGGACATCAAAATGGATTCGGTTCGCCCGCCAGACTGCAGGCCAAAAAGCGTGCCGCGGTCATAAACCAGGTTAAATTCCACATAACGGCCACGGCGGTATTTTTGAAATGCCTTTTGCTCGTTACCAAAAGGATGGGCTTTACGCCGTGCGACAATCGGGAGATAGGCCTGAAGGTAGTGCTCGCCGATGCTGCGCGTCAGTGCAAAGCAATGCTCAAAGCCACCGGCATTTAAATCATCAAAAAAGAGACCGCCAATCCCACGGGCTTCATTGCGGTGACGCAGAAAAAAGTAACGGTCACACCATTCCTTGTAGTCGGTATACACCCGTTCACCAAAGGGATCACAGGCGTCTTTTGCCGTCTGATGCCAGTGAATGCAATCCTCTACAAAACCATAATAGGGCGTCAAATCAAACCCGCCCCCAAACCACCAGACGGTCTGCCCATCCGCGAGCGTTGCGCTGAAAAACCGTACATTCGCATGTGAAGTCGGGACATAGGGGTTATCGGGATGAATCACAAGCGACACCCCCATCGCTTCAAAGCGCGCGCCGGCAAGCTCCGGGCGAGCGCTGGTAGCAGACGGCGGCAGCCCCTCCCCCGTTACGTGCGAAAAATTAACCCCCGCTTTTTCAAACACTGCTCCGCCGGTCAATACGCGTGTCAGGCCGCCACCTCCCTCCTCGCGTGTCCAGGCATCATCCAGAAAACGCCCGCTGCCGTCTTCCGCTTCAAGTCCCGCGCAAATCGATTGCTGCAGTGTTTGCAGCCAGATTTTAACGCGTGCTGTGGCATCAGACGGTAACGGGGTGTTTGAATGCTGCATGGCAAATCTCCAGAAAGAATACCGTGCCAAAATACTCCTGCCTGCGTTTTTTGGCAACTGAGGGTTTGAAGAAGTTTGATGGCGTTTAAAAGCGGTATGAATCGCGGCCTTGGCTGAGCATGCTGGTAATTTCACATAGACTTGCGCATAATTGCCGCATGGAAGTCAAATCCCGAATTGTACTATGGAAATTACTGCTATAACGTCCACTCCATCCCCGTGGGTCGAGTCCACACTCAAAACCCGGCGCATCGATACACTATTGTCAAAGCCGCTGATGCAAGAAGGTCTGACGCACCTAAAGAGCCCTTCCGTGCCTGGGTCGCCCTTGCCGCTTCAAGAACCGGCAGACGTAAGTCCTTCATCGACAAATTTCAACACGACTGTACGCGACTTTGTTGCCTGCCTCTGGCCGCACGCAAAAGCCTCAGCGCAACAACTCGGAATCGACCCGGGACTGTTGCTTGCGCAGGCGGCACTGGAAACCGGATGGGGAGAAAAACAGGTGGCGGGCAGTGAAAATTATTTTAATATCAAAGCGCGCCCCGGAGAGCCGGGTATTCAAAGTACCACCACTGAATACGTAGATGCAAAACCTGTAAGCCTCAAAGCACTTTTTCGTCAGTATCAGAATGCCGGAGAAAGTTTCTTTGCCTTAACGAATCTTTTGAAACATGCAGACCGCTACCGTGCGCTTGCGTCTCTCACAAATGACCCGCAGGCCTGGCTTTCCGCGCTCCAGAGCGCTGGATTCGCGACCGACCCGCATTATGCGGAAAAAGTCATGGCGATTTACCAGAGTAAAACGCTGCGGGCAGCTATCAACGCCCTGTAGATTTTAACGTGTGTTTTAAGGGCATGTCCTCATTCGCGTTATTGATACAGTGAACTGATAAAAAATATAAACAATGTCAGGCAAAGTGCTGTGCAGGACAAAAAATCGTTGTCTTCCCAGAACTCACGCTGGAGTTAGCCCCGTGCCGGCACATGGATGGGTTCCCGCCTGCGCGGGAATGACAGCATTCGGGGTTTGTGCAGAGGCCAAAATCTCTCCTACACTGTCTTCCCCGCGCAGGCGGGGACCCATTCAGGAGGTTGCACGGAGCCAACGCATGGAACGATTCAGCGTGGTCACGGTACAAAAATACATGTGAATCCCCCGGCGCGGAAAAAATGTCCCGTACACAGGGCAAAGTGAGAGCTTTCTCTTCTTGAATGCCCTGATGCAGCCTCGAGTATTGCGTTGTATACTAGCGCAGGCCTTATCCAAAAAGGGTTAAATCATGAGTAACGTCATTGTCTATTTATTTGATTTGGACGCCTGCCTCTGGCGAGCTTCAATTAAAAAGGCATCAAGGTTTAATGCAGAGGACCGAAAAAACCATGTACTTTCTACCAACAAAACGCTGCTGGACCGTTTAAAAGCAGAAGCGCTCGAATTTGACCGACGCTATTCCACCATTTTCTCTGCGCGTCAGGCGTATTTTACTGATTTAGACAATAAAACACGCAGCAACCCGGTTTCAGCAACTGAAATCGTTCCTTATGTCAGCGAATACCTGGGCACAGAGATGGTAACTTTTCTTATGGCTGACATTCAGGGCGACCTTCCTCATGGAACATCTTTTGAGCGCATAGTGCAGGCTTATGAGGGTCAATATACCGGTGACCACTACATGTGGGAAATGGATCGCGAGAAAGTAACGATTCTCTATGCACAAATGCACAAATTTGCCAATGAACATCCGGGCGATGACATTACGCTGAAAATTTTCGATGACAATAAAGAGGTTATCAATCCTCTTCATGATTTCTTTACAACGTTCCCGCATCTTATCCCAACAAATGTTACCCTTGAGATTACCCGCTATTACGAGCCTTGGCGCACCCCAAAGACACCGATTGAAAGGGCAAAAACCCCTGTCAAGGGAACTGGCCTCCCCAATCCAGAATATTGATATAGTGTTGGCTTGGAAATCCCCATCATCCTGCATATCTCCTGAACAGTATGCTCGCGTTCTTTGTAGAGTTTAATCACTGGTTGTCGTTTGCTACTATTTAATTGTTTTGGACGACCACCTGGAACTCAGACCATTCAACCAGCTTGCTGATAATATTGAAGATCCATAGCATACGTTTTCGTACCATTGGACTTCAACCCCTCAGTACTGCGTTAAAATTCGCTTTGCAATCCGCGACACCAGACGTTTTACCACGTCTCTCGCATGTTTAGTACCGATAAATCCCGCCCCCGCATCCTCAATCGCAATGCCATAAATCAGCAGCTCAGGCGGTAAAAGCTTTAATACTTCGCCCATTTTCAGTGCGTCTGCCACGCCCGATGCGTGGCTTGAGAACGGGGCATTGAGCCCTGCAAGGTCACTCATTTGTAATGCGTGAAGCGTTCCGGGTCTGGCGCCAGACTTTACGGCATCAATCAGTATCACGCTTTGGGCATTACGCATGAGTTCAAGAAGTCGCATGCCCGGCCGGTCACAGCACTGCAACTGCAGTTTGTCGTCTGTTAAGGCCTGAAGAGGGGCGCACTGCTGCAAACCTTTAATGACTTCCCATCCGAGCCTGTCATCGCCAAAGGGCGAACCAATCCCGAGCACTCGCAGGCGTGTCATGCGCGCGAGACCGACAATTTTAAAAAATGTGTTGAACAGGAAATGCAGGGGTCATAGTTGCGGATAATCATTTCGCTGAATGCGCGCAATTCTGCATCAGGCCGATTCAGTCCAAACTGCTGCAGCGACAGGCGTAAATCCTCCTCTATTCTTGCCTGATTTTGACTGGTCGGCGGCACAATCCGGGTGGAAAGAACGCGCCCCGCATCATCCAGCGCAAAATAATGCCAGAGCAGTCCACGGGGAGCTTCCGTGCAGCCAAAACCCTCGCCCGCGCGCGGAATAATTTTCGGGCAGGATTCCTGCGGTGTGGCATATGGCTCTAAAATCGCTATGGCTTCGAGAACCGCATAATAGATTTCGACAGCACGGGCGATAATGCTGTGCGCCATGTTTTGGCTCGGAAAATCCACACCAAGACGCTTAAGAAGCGTTTGAATAACGGGTGGCAGGCGATCACTGTTGTTATTCATGCGCGCGAGCGGTCCCACCAGATACGTTTGCCCCTCAAGAAGGCAATGAAGTGCCGTAGAGTATGGCACCTGTGCCTCCTTAAAAAAATCGCCAAAGCACTCTTTTGCGATGTTCAAGCCCCTGCTTGAAACGATGCGTCCCTCATTCATGGGATATTCTTCGGGATGACGGAGGGACACGGCAGTAAAATCATGAAGATGCTCACCGAGCGACATCGAGGCAGTCCACTCCACCAGCGCCTCACAGTCGGCCATGTGCGCTTTGAGGCGAGCCAGAAGTTCCTCTGCACGCGCCCGTGTCGGCGCCTTATAAAACCCGCCAATACACGCACCCACGGGATGCACGGCGCGCGCACCAAGAAAACTGATAATCTCATGCCCAAGGCTTTGCAGCCGCAACCCACGATGCAGCGCCTCAGGATAGACCTCAGCCATCGCTAAAGCCGTTGGAAACCCTAAAAAATCGGGGGCCGCGAGGAAATGAATATGGAGACTATGGCTTTCCATCCACTCGCCACAGTAAAACAAACGGCGCATGGCCCGCACCCAGGGTGCTGGCTCGATGGCAAAACACTGCTCCACGGCCTGGGTTGCGCTCATTTGATAAGCGACCGGACAAATGCCACAGATACGCGCTACCATGTCGAGTATTTCTGTGTACGAACGCCCTTCTAAAAATTTCTCAAAGAGTCGGGGCGGCTCGTAAATTTGCAGCTGCACGCCTGCAAGGGTATCGCCGCAAATATCAAGCCTGAGCGCGCCCTCGCCTTCAACGCGGGCAAGAATCGGCACCTCGAGGGTTTTGGTTTCAGGCTTTGACAATTTTTATCCCCTTGAAATACTGAGCCGCCTCATGAAACGCTGCCGCCTGATTGTTGATGTGTGAAAATTGACGGGCTATGGCTGCAGGAGATACTCCAGAGGCAGCAAACCGTGCGCCGAGTGCGCGCGCATTCGGATTTTCCGAGGGACCATAGCAGGCATAACAGGCGCGTCCAATGCCCGGGCACAGTGCACCACAGCCGGTGCGGGTCACAGGTCCCATGCAGGGTTCCTGACGGGTGACCATGACGCACACATGGCCGCGGCGCTTGCATTCATGGCACACGGCGTCACGCTTAATGCGTGGTGTGGCACCTGATAAGAGCGCACGCACGACATCCATCACCTGTTCAGTATTGACAGGACAGCCCCAGATTTCCCAATCCACGCGTACATGTTGCGCAATGGCAGTAGAGGTTGCGAGCGTTTCAATGGTGTCAGGCGTTGCATAGATGCTCGTCATCCACGCCTGATGATTGGCCGCATTGCGAAGCGCCTGAATGCCGCCACTGGTTGCGCAGGCGCCAATGGTAATCAGGTATTTCGCCTTTTCGCGGATGTGTTTGATGCGTTGAATTTCCTCAGGCGTTGAAATGCTGCCCTCAACAAACGCAATATCAATCGGTGCCTCTGGCGCCAGGTAACCCGCTTCGGCAAAATGCACGATGTCAACGAGGCCTGCAAGCGTCAAAAGTGCTTCACCGGCATTTAAAAAAGCGAGCTGACAGCCATCACAGGAGGTGAATTTATAGACCGCCAGTTGCGGTTTTGGCATTGTTAAAACCCTTTTTCATGAAATAACGCCTTTATCTCAGGATAGACGAAAACCGGACCATCCTTACAGACAAAAAGGCCGCCATACTGGCAATGCCCACAAAGACCCGTCCCGCATTCCATGTTCCGCTCCATGCTGAGGTAGATGTCTTCTTCGCGCATGCCTTTTGCCGTAAGTGCCCAAACGGCGGCCCGCATCATCATTTCCGGCCCGCACATCATCGCAAGGGTTTCTTCAGGATTGAGCGAAAGCAACTGAATCATATCCGTCACATGCCCCATTCCAAAAGACCAGCCAGGGCTCGCGCTGTCGGCAGCAATGTGAACCGTTACACCCGGGGCGCGCTGCCACTCAGCATATTTTTCGCGAAAAATAAAATCCTGACTGTGCTTCACTCCCTGAAGAATGGTTAAGGCACCATACTGCGCGCGGCGCGCAAGAATATAGTTAATCACCGAAACCGCAGGCGCGCACCCAAGCCCTCCCGTAATGATGACAATATTTTTATGTTGTGCCTGAAGCAGCGGCCAGCCCCTGCCGTAAGGGCCGCGGATACCAATTTCATCGCCGACTTTAAGGGTTTGCAGCGCGCGTGTCACGCGCCCCACCGCGCGAATGGTGTGGCGTAAATACGCTTTATCTTCAGGGTCTGAGGCAATCGAGATGGCGACTTCGCCAACCCCGTAATGGTAAAGCATGTTAAACTGGCCCGGATGAAAGGACGTACTGGTATCAGGACTGTCAGTAAACTGTGTCTCAAGGGTAAAAATGGTCGGCGACTCTTCTGTGCGCGCGGTAATCACGGCCGGGCGTGGCAGTGAGATGTCGCAAAGCTTCGCGCTCATGCCTCCCCCCTCTCATTCGACTCACCACTAATTGCGGCGAGCTCTTCCGTGATATCAATGCCAACCGGGCACCAGGTCACACAACGCCCGCACCCGACACAGCCACTGGTGCCAAACTGGTCGAACCAGCTGCCGACTTTATGCGTTAACCACTGACGGTAACGCTCGCTTGTAGTCTCACGAAGCGGCCTGCCGGCAAGCTCGCTGTGACCATCAGTAAAACAGGAATCCCATTCGCGCGAATGCTCAGAAGACTGCCCGTCAAGTGCGGGTTTTTCAACTTCGCTGTGACAAAAACAGGTGGGACAGACAGCCGTACAATTGCCGCATGAGAGGCACCGCTCGGCAACCTCGTCCCAGCGTTCATGATTAAGATTGGCAAACAACACATCGCGCAGGGCGCGCTTATTATCCAAAGGAATGCGTTTAGTCTGCATGTTTGCCGCATTTTCCACGTGTATCTGCGCCGCATGCTCCCGGCGTTTTCCAGCCGGTTTCAGTAGCAGGGTCGACAGTATCTGAGCGCCACGTTCACTGCCGCTTTTAACGACAAAACCACCATCGATTTCTGTCATCAAAATATCGAAGGGCTGCGTAATTTCTGGCCCGCTGCCGGCAGACACACAAAAACAGTTTTGAGAGGCATATCCGCAATTCACGCCCACTACAAACAGCGATGCACGCCGATGCTGATAATGAATATCCGTTCGCCCCTCCGCCAAAAACACCTTATCCTGAATCACCATGGCGGCAATGTCGCACGCTCGCGCGCCGATAAACGCAATGGGAGGCTCACTTGCCATCTGTGAACGAAACTGCAGTTTTCCATCACGGTCGCGCTCAACGCGCCACACGGTTTCACGCGGTTTAAAAAGTACAGGCTTTAAGGCCTGTGGTCCGTTTGCAAAGGCAAAGGCTTTTTTATCCTCAAGCACTTCGAGCCGGTATTCCCCGGGTGTTTGATGCTCGCGAATGCCCCAGGGCAATTGTTCCGCATGTTCCAGCACATCATAGACAATCGCGCCATCACGCACTAATGGGCCCTGCGTAGAATAGCCCGCCTGCTGCAGGGCATGAATCAGCTCCTGCAAGTGTACGTAGGGTAAAAACTGCGCCACTTCCTGCTTTTTCACTAGCATATCCTTGGTAATTGCTCACCGCTCAGCCAGTCCATGATGCGCATGCCACCGGTTTTGGTTTTCAGTTGAACAAACGAACGCGGGTCATGCACCACCTCACCGATATCTACTGCGTCCTTACCCAGTGGATGGGCACGCATGGCGGCCAGTACGGCATCCCGGTCTTTCTCAGCGCACACGGCGAGCAGTTTACCCTCATTCGCCACATAAAGCGGGTCAAGCCCCAGTAATTCACAGGCACTGGCAACATCGGTGCGAATGGGGATGTGGTTTTCCTCAATGATAAATCCGACGCCTGACTGCACAGCCCATTCGTTTAACGTAGTCGCGACGCCGCCACGTGTGGGATCACGCAGGCAGTGAATATCGGCACAGGCTGTAGTCATCTGCTGCACGAGCCCGTGCAGGGGTGCCGTATCTGACTCAAGGCTCGTCGTAAAATTTAAATCATTGCGAAGCGACATGATGGCGACACCATGGTTGCCGATGTAACCGCTAAGGAGCACCCTGTCGCCGGGACGCGCCCTGTCACCGGAAATGCTGACAGACTCCATCACTCGCCCAACGCCTGTCGTTGTAATATAAACGCCATCCCCCTTGCCACGCTCAACCACCTTGGTGTCACCGGTGACTATCGCAACATCAGCCTCTCTTGCCGCTCTCGCCATCGACTGCACAATGGTCTGCAAGTCCCGCAGGGGAAAACCTTCTTCCAGAATAAACGATGCCGAGAGGTATAAAGGGGTAGCGCCCGCCATGGCAATGTCATTGATAGTGCCGTGGACGGCAAGGGAGCCGATATCACCGCCCGGGAAAAAAAGTGGCGATATTACAAAGGCGTCCGTGCTCATCACCATGCGCCCGGCATGAACGCCAAAACACGCCTGATCGTTTTTCTGCGCCAGCCATTCGTTATCAAACGCGCGCGCAAAAAGCGTGTCAATCAGATGCGCAGAGGCTCGCCCGCCACTGCCGTGACTTAAATCGATACAGCCATCTTTAAAGTTTAGGGTCATGCACTGACTCCCGCGCGACCATAGGCATACACCGCGGCACAGGCACCTTCTGAAGAGACCATGCAGGCGCCCAGTGGATTTTCCGGTGTACAGGCTTTGGCAAATAATTTACATTCCAGCGGTTTTTTGATTCCCCGCAAAACCTCACCACAGGCGCAGTGTTTGTGCTCAATTCCTTTTGTATCTGGCAGGAGAAAACGCTTTTCCGCGTCAAAAGCACTGAAAGCCGCCCGAATCTGCAAACCACTTTCAGCAATTTCTCCCAATCCGCGCCACTCAAAGCTCGGACGATACTCAAAAACGTCAGCCACAAGCTTCTGGGCGCGGAGATTCCCCTCACGCGTTACCGCCCGGGTGTACTGCACATCAACACCATAGCGATGACTGTTAATGCGCTCGATGAGCCATACAATCGCATGCAGCACATCAAGCGGCTCAAAGCCCGCAATCACGACAGGCTTTCGGTATTTTTGACTCACGGCTTCATACGCTTTACTGCCCGTAAGAATACTGACATGCGCAGGCCCTATAAAACCGTCGATATGAACAGAGGCTTTTACGCCGTTTTGCAGGCTTAAGAGGCTGTCCATCGCAACAGGCGTAAGAATATGGTTACAAAAAACGCTGAAGTTTTTGAGGCCTTTTTCAGCGGCCAGAAGGATAACTGCCGCGGTCGCGGGCGTTGTGGTTTCAAAGCCGATGGCAAAGAACACGACTTCCCTGTCAGGGTGCTGAATTGCAAGGTTTAGGGCATCATCCGCCGAGTAAATCATGCGCACGTCCGCCCCGCGCGCTTTCGCCTGCAGCAGGCTTTTTCGCCCGCTTCCCGGCACGCGCAGCATGTCGCCATACGTGCATAAAATAACCCCATGACGCTCAGCCAGCGCCATTGCCTTATCAATGCGTGCCATCGGGAGCACGCAGACCGGACAGCCAGGTCCGTGCACCATTTCGACATTCTTCGGTAAAAGACCCGGCAGGCCATAACGGTGAATGGTGTGCGTATGCCCGCCACAAAACTCCATTAAACGGTAGTGTCGGTGCGGGTCAGCGCGTTCGGCAATGGCCTTTGAGAGGGTGCGCGCGAAATCAGGGTTGCGAAATTCTTCGATGTATTTCATGGGGCATGCGCTTCCTGCTGCATCTCGGTAAACAACGCGAGCGTTTTTTCCGCTTCCTCAATATTGAGCCGTGTGAGCGCATAGCCAACGTGAATAATCACGTAATCGCCGACATCAACCTCATCGAGCAGAACGGTTGAAATTTCTTTTTCAATCCCGCCAAGGTGCACGATGGCGCGCTGCGTCTCAAGAATTTTTGTGATTTGAACCGGCATGGCCAGACACATCGCCCGCTCCTGCTATAAAAGCCTGTCCGAGGGATAAGCCGCCATCATTGGGCGGCAAACGCTCTGGTAAATATACCTGTAATCCGCTTTGAGTTAAACGACTGTAAAGGCCTTCTGTAAGCACTTTATTTAAAAAGCAGCCTCCGCTCAGAAGAATCGTGCTCAGCCGGTATTTATGAGCATTAGTGAGCAGCCATTCAGACAATCCGGCAATGAGTGTCCCGTGAAACAGACTGGCGCCCTCAACAGGACAAAGGCTAAGTAATTCCTTAAAAACTGCGAGCATGCTGAAGCGGTTATTCGTGATGCGCCATCCATTGGGATGCACAATTGGCATTGCTACAAGGCTCTCAAGCTGCATGGCTGCCTGCCCTTCATACTGCGACATCAGACAAACACCTGTCAGAGCGCTTGCTGCGTCAAATAAGCGTCCGCAACTGCTCGTATTTGGGATTTTTGTAGCCTGCTTCAGATGACCTGCAAGAAGTGCGGCCTGTGGCATATGCGCAAACTTTGTCGCGATGCGCGCGTTCATATCCAGCTGATGCAGCACGGCCGCCCCCATGCGCCAGGGCTCCCGGGCCGCGCGCTCGCCACCAGGGAGCGGAAGCGGCTCAAAATGCCCGATGCGCTCAAAACGCGTCTCTTCAAGGATAAAAAGCTCTCCGCCCCAGGCGTCTCCCTCAAAGCCGTAACCATACCCATCGAGTGCAAGCCCTAACGCCGGTTCCTTAAGGCCGTGTTCAGCTGCAACTGAAGCCAGATGCGCGTGGTGATGCTGCACGGGCGTCACCGGCAGGTTGAAGCTTTCCGCAAGGCGCGAGGTGTAAAAATCCGGGTGCCAGTCGCAGGCAACACGCTCGATATCGGCGTTAAGAAAACGCCTCCAGTAATCAATGGATTCATGCAAAAACGCGATGGTCTCACGATTCGTTAAACTGCCGATGTGCTGAGAGACAAAGGCCTCATCATCACGCGTAATGCAGAAGGTGTTTTTCAAGTGTCCGCCAAGTGCCAGCGTGCTCGGAATGCGCATGGGAAGCTCTATGCGCTCAGGTACAAATCCCCGGGCGCGGCGAATAAAAACCGGGGCATTATTGATGATTGTCACTACCGAATCATCCACGCGGGTAAGGATGTCGCGGTTGTGACTGATAATGATATCCGCAATCGCTGAAAGTGCTGTTTTTGCGATTTCATCGTCAATAATCAGCGGGTTACCACTGATATTTGCACTGGTGACAACGAGTGCCGCGTGGCTTATGTTCATCACTTTAAACAGCAAATGGTGCAAGGGGGTGGCGGGAAGCATAATGCCAAGATGCGATAAATTAGGCGCGATTGCATCAGAAAGGCGTTCAGGCAGTCTTTTTTTGAGAAGTACAATGGGGCGGGCACGACTTTCAAGGAGCTCTTTTGCAGTCGCATCAACCTCAGTAAAACAGGCGGCAACCTCGACATTCTGAACCATCACGGCAAAAGGTTTTTGTTCGCGCTGTTTGCGTGCTCGCAGCGTACTTAAGGCGGATGTATTCCGCGCGTCACACAGCAACTGGTATCCACCCGGCCCCTTGAGCGCCACGATTTTTCCTTTTTTTAAGGCAGATGCAATCGTCTCGATATCACGCTCGAGCGCCGGACCGCAGGCTTCACACGCAATGGGCTGCGCGTGATAACGGCGGTTTTCGGGGTCGTGGTATTCCGCGAGACACGCCCCGCAAAGCGGGAAGCAATGCATCGCGGTCCTCGCCCGGTCATAAGGGAGGCCTTCAGTAATGGTCAGGCGCGGGCCACAATGGGTGCAGTTTAAAAAAGGATACTGAAAATAGCGGCTTTGGGGGTTAAAAAGCTCCTGCAGACAGGCATCACAGGGGGCGGTATCGGGCGCAATAATGGTATTTGCATGTTCTTGCAGACTTTCAAGAATGGTGAAGCACGCTTCATCGGCGATGCAGGCGGATTCGGTTATGTCACAGGCATCAATGCGCGCGAGCGGCGGCAGATTGCCTGGGAGTGCATCAAGAAAAGCATGCGCATTTTTTCCCTGTATTTCAAGAATAACGCCTTCACCGCAGTTTCGTACAAAGCCTGTGAGGTTCAGGGTTTTTGCAAGCATAAAAACATGCGGCCGAAACCCCACTCCCTGCACCCGCCCTCTTATACCAATCTTTAAACGCTGCATGCTCATTCAGGCAGTGTTTCAAGCCATTGATACCATGCCTCAAGCCCTTCCCCACTTTTTGCAGAAAGGCAAAAAGTTCTGATCGCCGGATTGATGCGCCGCGCGTACTCGATACAGGTATCAATGTTGAAATCGACATAGGGGAGCAGGTCAATTTTGGTAATCAGGAGCACATCTGCGTTTCGAAACATTTCCGGATATTTTAAGGGCTTATTGTCGCCTTCTGTAACGGATAAAAAAACAACGCGTGCTGTCTCACCCAAATCAAAAAGCGCAGGACAAACCAGATTGCCAACATTTTCAATCAACAACAACGAATGCGCTGAAGGGCGTAAATCATCCAGAGAATGGCCAAGCATGTGCGCATCCAGATGACAGGTTTTTCCGGTATTCACTTGAAGTGCAACGGCACCGGCAGTTGTGAGCGCGTCGGCATCCAGGGACGTGTGCTGGTCACCCACAATAATGGCCACCGGTATTTTTTCTTTGATTGCAGAAACCGTACGCGCCAGCAGAGTCGTTTTGCCGGAACCGGGGCTTGACATGATATTAAGGGCGCGGATGTTGTTTTTTTGGAAATAGTCACGGTTTGCCGCGGCAAACGCATTGTTTTTTGCAAGAATATCCTGCTCTACGGTGATGAAGTCATGATGGTGATGATGGGCTTCATGCACCAGTTCATGAACATGAGTGTGTTCATCAGTGCATCCACATATTCCGCACATTAGACAATCTCCATTGATTTAACGCGCATTTCTTCTCCCTGCAGGATGCTGAGAGAAAACTCGCCGCAGTGCTGGCAGGCATCGTAATAGTGCTGAAGCACTGTCTTTTTTTGGCAAACCGCACACAAAGCGAGCCCTGGCACCGTGATAATCTCAAGCACCGCCCCTTTCAGTGGTGTCCCTCTTGCAATCGCGTCAAACGCAAAAAGGAGTGCATGGTTATCAACCGCTGCAAGCTGGCCGACTTCCAGTGTTAACCGTTTGACGAAGGCCGCCCCTCTTCCCGCGAGATGCTCATTGACGATACCAAGAATTGCACGGCAGAGCGAGAGTTCGTGCATGTTTATTGCCAGTCAGTATGCGAATATCCTTAACACTATCCTGAAGCACGCTATGATGGCAATTATTTTTAGGCAGGAACTATGGCTTGCTTTTACATGCTTAGGGCTTGGGGGTTTAGATTATCATCATCTGCACAGGGATGGGCTCCTGCATCAAGGATAAAGTCTAAACAAAATTTATAGTCTTTAATAAGATCCTGATACTGCGGAAAATGTCTTTCAAACACTTCATAGTCCTTAATAATGGCCTTATACGCATCGTTCAAGTACCTCCTGGTATTTGCCTCGTCAGTGTAAGGTGTTTCTTCAAAATGTTTTTTAACAAGATTTAAAAATTTCTGAGATGCCTTGTGAAATTCACTGAGCGCACCGATAACCAGAATAACACCCAATGGTGTTTTTTTACTCTCCATAACCTTTGCACTTTTGGGGCAAATTGTGTCATTCCATATCTCGTTGAAATTTAAGCGTGCAGTTGAATCTTGAAAACGCATGAGCGCACTCCAGACATAGTGTTAAGCAATGAAGCAGTTTAACAACATCACATTAAGAGAGAATTATGTTGACCTGTTTTTTTTCACAAATTTCCCAATTTTCGCGCATCAAGCGTATCTACAAACCGCTTAAATAGTTTATTTTTTTACTTTTATGGGTCATTTAGGTACAATGATGGCGTTTTTAATATTTTGCGAGAATCTGTATGAATCTGAATGCCGCTTTTAATGCGTTAGCATATATGCACATCAGTTATTGTTCTGCTGTTAATGCGTTCGAAAAGGTTATCTCTGAACAAAAAAGTATCTCGCGAGAAATTCACAAAGCGGCAAAGCGTGCTACGCGAGAGAGATACAATCAACCGAGTCATTATCACCCTCCGATAGATGATGATGATTTTCTTGCATCCAGAATAGAATCATTCATGAGTGACGCTACTCTTGATAAAAAAGATATTCTTAACACGCATGTAGCAAGGCTTCGATCAGAATTAACAAAATTAAACACACTCCGGCAAGACCTGATGGATTTACGGGCGCGAGTGGATAAAAGAGGTTTTGGAATTTTTAAATGCGGTGACGTCAAGCAACGAATGGACGGTATTTTATCCCTGCGCATGCTGGATGATGTTAGAAATGACATTCAATCCTGTCTTGAGGCCTATAGTGATGTCTACCTGCAATTTAGAGGGTGCGGTTTTCCATCCATTCAACCGATACTGAACTGGCATGAGCACTACGAGCGCAACAGAGCTTTGATGCAGAATGGAGTGATGGCAAATTCAGGAAGACATGAGTATGAAGTTATCATGTCTTTGTAAGGTAAAAGCTCCGAAATCAGCGCCTCTTCAGGGATGGCAACTGATGCCAGCTATGGCTTAAATTTCATTTAAGGGACTGGACCTGGAGGCACGCGTTCCAACCCATACAGAACACTGCCTCCCCCGCTGAAATAAAAACGCATGAGGTCTCCAGGCACTCCGTGCCATGCAGCAGGTGGAAGAGAATGTAGTCTACCTCTGGCATTTGGTGACACGGCTGCAAAGCACGCCACCAAATGCCAACAGACCCAGGTTAAAACGACAATTTCAAGCAGCGCCATCCTGGCTAACACCTGGAACAGGGAAAATGACTCTAAATCCCGGCTCCAGGATTTGCCCTAAAGGGTTTTTAGATAGCTCTTCTTTATAAACAGATGCTCTTAATTCGATAAGGTGTTTAAAGGCTCTTTGTTGAAAGGCGGGTTCTTTTGCTTGATGTTGCAGTAGTTGTTGGTAATTATCAATTATCTTATTCAACACAGATGGCGGTGCAGACAAATACTTTAGAAGTTTATGAGCCTCTGGCTGCTGGCTTGTTTTCAATTGTTTTAAAAACTGTTTTTGCCAGTCTGGAGATTGGATGTTTGGCAAAAGCTTCATCAAACCGCATCGTTTACTCGAGAAAACAGGATGTTTAAAATCTATCAACAACACCGCTTGTGAGAAACGTGCACTAATTACATGGTCAGCAATAAGTTTTTTAATCGCAATAATATCATTCCGCCCTTTCACCGGTGTCAGCCAGGCATTATCGGCATCGTACAGTTTTGTTTCAGGAAACCGCATCCGATTGGCGAATAGAAGAAAGCGGTACTGCTCTCTCGGTATACTCAGTTCAACATGGCCTAATAAAGGATTAATCCAAAAACCAGAGGGAATATGGACCTCGGTAGAGTCTGCCGACTGCGTATCAGACTCTAAATTTATTTCTTGCGTACAGAACAGCGGACGTAATTGCTCTTGAAGGCTGAGAGTTGCTTTAAATCGATTCATAGAGAGACTGTTGTCGATACGACCCGCACCCCTCATCACCAGTTGGGAAAAAGTATCTGATTCAACCAAAGTGCCAATTAATTCTTGAACTTCATGGTCAGGATAATTCGGCGAAAACACCAGGCGTTTTTTGCTTTGCCACCAGTCATTATGGGGAGCTTTAATCTCCTTCATAATGGGGCCGCCTGCGTTGTGGCATGCTGAACAACGCATACGATTACCGAATGTGGGCTTATCGGGGTTTTCTTGTCGATAGAGTAACTGATTATCTAAATAAGCATCTTGAGAATTACCCCGGTAAAACCAGCGAGCTCTTTTCCCATCAACACCACGCAATTCATAGAAGTTGTACCATCGCTTTTCTTTATCCCAGGCAATCAACTCTATAAGCAAATTATTCTTAAAGGGTTCTTGACTGAGTTGAATACTGTTTCCTTTCAGTTTTGTAAAAAAGCCTAAAAAGAACTCCCCTTTTTTTATGCTAAATCCATTCGTCAATTGACCATGGATGGAAGAGAAGAAACTAAAACTTCCCATGCCAGGGTTATTTTTTCCACGATTAGCAACCATGGCAGTTTGCAATTTCAGCGATTGTGAAGATATAAGCTTACCGAAGGACTGGATGTTAGAAGGACATTCATGGTTTAAAGAAAGCAATTCGAAAACGGCATCCTGGTTTTTCATTGTAAGCGGATGTTCATGCTGATAAACAACGCATTCAGCATGACATCCGCTGAAAAGCAACCATCCCAAAACAAATAAAATCCTTTTCATCAAAAAACCTAAAAACAAAAAAACAGTCATCAACCAAGAATAAGATGACAGTTTCCTGATATCTCAATCTGACTAACATGGCCCAAAAAGTTGATTGGCGTCCCGGAGAGGATTCGAACCTCTGACCTGCCCCTTAGGAGGGGGCCGCGCTATCCCCTGTGCCACCGGGACACCCAAGGGGCAAGTCTAGCGTGTACCCCTCAAAATAACAAGTTACATTTCTACGTAATTAGGCCCCCCGCCGCCCTCAGGCGCTACCCAGACAATGTTCTGGCGCGGGTCCTTAATGTCGCAGGTTTTACAGTGAATGCAATTTTGCGCATTGATAACAAGATGCGGTTTATTCTCTTTTTCAACGATTTCATACACCGCTGCCGGACAATAGCGGGTTTCGGGGGAGGCGTATTCGGCGTAATTCACACGGATGGCGAGCGCCTGGTCGCGAAGGTGTAAATGCGCCGGCTGGTTTTCCTCGTGAAAGGTGTCGGTAAGGTAAACTGAAGACAGGCGGTCAAAGGTCAAAACACCATCGGGTTTGGGATAATCAATTTTTTTGCAGGCAGAAGCAGGCTTCAGAGTTGCAAAATCGGCATGGTTTTTAAGCGTCCATGGACTTCTGCCGCGGGTAATCCAGGTTTCAAAGGCCGCGTTGGCAAGCCCCGCATACAACCCATGCCTGAAGCCCGGGCGAATGTTGCGAACCGCATAGAGCTCTTTGGCAAGCCATGACTCCTTAAAGGCCTCCGAGTAGCTCGCTGCTTCTTTTTCGTTGTGCGAGAGTGCGTGAAGGCAGGCGTCAGCAGCAAGCATGCCAGACTCTATGGCTGCATGAATGCCTTTGATTTTGGCGACATTCAGAAAGCCCGCGGCATCACCTATCAACATGCCACCGGCAAAGGTCAGTTTTGGCAGCGATTGCCAGCCGCCTTCATTGAGCGCCCTCGCGCCATAGCTCAAACGCTCCCCTCCCCGAAGCAAATCGCGCACGAACGGATGCGTTTTAAAGCGCTGCATCTCCCCAAAGGGGCTGAGCCACGGATTTTCATAATCAAGCCCTGTCACAAACCCAATGGCTACTCGGTTACCGGATAAATGGTAAATGAATGACCCGCCATAGGTTTTATTGTCAAGTGGCCAGCCGACGGTGTGCACCACGAGCCCTGGCTGATGTTTTTCTGCCGCCACGCGCCAGACTTCCTTAATCCCAAGACCGTAGGTTTGCGGTGATTTACCGGCAGCAAGGGCAAAATGCGCAATTAATTTCTGACTTAGCTGCCCCCGACACCCCTCGGCAAAAAGCGTCTGGCGCGCTAAAAGGTGCATGCCCGGCTGGTATTGAGACGTACGCTGACCATTTTTATCAATGCCCATATCGCCCGTAGCCACCCCGCGTACCGCACCCTCCTCGTCAAAAAGAAGCTCCGTGGCCGCAAAGCCCGGGTAAATTTCGCATCCACGCGCCTCTGCCTCACCCGCCAGAAACTGGCAAAGCGCGCCAAGACTGATAATGCTGTTACCCTCGTTGCGCATGTCTTTAGGCGTTGGCAGGCGGTATGCGCGCTTTTCGCTCAAGATATAAAAATGGTCTTCCTCTACAGGTGTATCAAGCGGCGCATTCTGCCAGGTATCCGGCAACAATGCTTTAAGGCTTCGCGGCTCAAGTACCGCACCCGATAAAATATGCGCTCCCACCTGAGCGCCCTTTTCGAGTATACATACACGAATGTCTTCGCCCTTTTCTGTAGCTTTATCCTTAAGACGAATGGCCGCCGCCAGACCCGCAGGGCCTGCGCCTACAATAATGACATCGTATTCCATGGTTTCGTGTTGCATGACCTGTCCTGTGTCGCAGAAAAATAAGGCAATCATCGCCTGGCCTTAGGGTAAGAGCAAGGTGTTTTTGCGATGCGCCCATTAGGTGTCTAAAGTCTGCACAAAGATACGGAACCTCATGAAAAAGCTACGGTATGTACACCCTGCATTCACTCTCAGGATTTTGCGCCACTGCAAGCGGTGCCGGCTCTGAGCGGGAAGAGGATGCCCGAGGAGTAAACATATCCAAACCCGCCCGGGTTGGTTCTTGAGTAGAAAAAGTCATCGAAGGACTTGTACAATCCTGCGGTTCATAAAATCCAGTCATCAGGTCGCGAGCATCATTAGCGAACAAATCAAGCGGCACGCCACCATCATAATGCATCTTAAGGAGTTGGCTGCAGGCAAGAATGCCTGTAAAAAACATGAAAACATTTACTTTCGGGTTGTCCTTGTGTTTCGATACAAAATCCCCGACTCCTTCCTTGTCAAGAACCATCCATTCTTCATCGCTCAAGTCTTCAGAAAAAAGAGTAACTTGTTCAATATTTGCCCACGGATACAATGCAATCAACGCTTCACTTTTCACGACAAGACTCCTCTACATCCTTAAAGATAAGGACATTCTCTAATGTTAATACTCTGAGCGCACCTGGACGCGGATACTATCGGCGTATGATAAAAAAATCCAGAAAATTGATAAGGCGCGTGAAAAGGCCAAGTAGTCGAGCATATGCTATATTTATACTGGAAAAACAATAAGTACCTGATATGAGCAGAGTTCTCGGTCTTAACGTTGTAAATATTCTGCTTAATGGCGTGTCGGGGCTTATGCGTGATTTTTCATCGACACAGGGATTCATCAAAGGCTTTGAACACGGTTTTTTACGGTAAAAGTGGCTAAGGCTCTTTGACAATGTTCACGTGATATAAACCGTACTGCCTTTGGTAACTGACGGGTTTAAGGAAGATATGGAACTCTCCATCAAGCGGGATAACAATTTAAAGTTTTTTATCCTTTTTCTGTCGATATTTTTCGTCAGCCTGCTCGGTTGTCTCTTTACTTTGCGATACGTCGCTGAAGAGGGCATTCGTTATGCCAATATTCGTTATGAATCTTATGTAATTGCAACGGAGCTGCGTCAGAGTTCCGATGATTTAACTAAAATGGTACGGCTTTACGTTGTCACTGGCAAAAAAAAATACCGGGATTATTATAACGAGATTTTAAGCATCCGCGATGGAACTTCCCCGCGCCCGCTCTACTACAATCAAATTTACTGGGATCTTGTTACCGATGGTAAACGGCCAACTGCTTATGGACCTCCAGAATCTGAGAAGTCAAAGATGCTGAAGATGGATTTCACGATGGATGAGTTTGCCCTCCTGTCGGAAGCGAATCATCACAGTCAGGCATTAACCAAAATGGAAATTTTGGCCATGAATGCGCGAGAAGGTAAATTTGATGATGGCTCTGGCAGCTTTTCCATTCCTGGAAAGCCCGATATAAAACTGGCTGAAGACCTCGTTTTTAGTGACAAGTATATGCAGCAGAAAGCCCAAATTATGTCGCCCATTCAAGCCTTTTATTATTCCGTCACTGAGCGCACGAAAGCCATGAGTAAAACGCTTGACTCAAAAATACAGAAAATCATCAATGTGGCAATTATATTTGCCATTCTGTCCACATTTTTTATGATTATATCGATATATAAGGCAATTAAATCCTTATCAAATGCCAATAATGAAAACGATATTCTGCTGTTAAACGTACTCCCCTCATCAATTGTATCGCGCTTAAAAAAAGGAGAGGCTGATATTGTTGATGAATACCCCCAGGCAAGCATTCTTTTTGCAGATATCGTGAACTTTACAAGCCTCACAAAGCAATTGGGAGCAAAAGACATAGTCAGCCTTTTGAATCACCTTTTTGATGAGTTTGATGCGCTGTTGGTAGAATATAACATCGAGAAAATTAAAACGATTGGTGATAATTACATGGCGGTTTCAGGGGTTCCCAATGAATCAACGGATCATGCCATACGGCTTGCAAATTATGCACTTGCCATGGTCAATAAACTAAAGGAATTCAACACGTTGTATAAGCAAAATTTGCAGTTGCGCATTGGAATGAGCAGCGGTTTCGTCATAGCCGGCATTATCGGGCGTAAAAAATTTGTTTATGATGTTTGGGGTAATGTCGTTAATCTCGCAAGTCGATTGGAAACGGTCTCTGAGCCTGACGAGATTCTAGTTTCAGAAAAGATGGCGATGCTGCTTGAAGATGATTTTATTCTTGAGCCTCGAGACCCGGTTGAATTAAAAGGCCTCGGCAGTGTCAAATCCTGGATTTTGAAGGGTAAAAAATTGGGGGCGTCTTCGCTTTAACGACCCCCCGGGAAAAAAATATTACATACTGGACAAGGAGCGCCATGAAAATCCTGCTGAGAATCTTCAGTTTAACGATGCTGCTCGCTAACGCCCACGCCGAGCCAATCACCATGAGCGTATTCTCTCACGCCAAAGCCCTCACCATCAGCCTGCCGGCCAATCCAACCACGGGTTATCGGTGGTTTCTGCGCAGCTGGAATACACAGATACTAACCCTTGCTGACCACCATTTTGAAGCACAGAACAATGGCCTGATGGGTGCTCCTGGCGCCATGCATTATCGCTTCGCGCTTCAGCCAGGAAAATCCTGGCCCGCGCAATTACACTTTATGTTTGAATACAACCGCCCGTTTGAAAAGGGCTCAGGCATGATGCAGGAAGTCGTGGTGAATCGGGTGGAGGCAGCAGCTGTGCAATAAAAAACCCTTTGAGGTGCCAGAGCACTCTGGCACCTCGGAGAGTTGAATGGTCCTAGAAGATTTTACATTCATTTTCAGGGTTATCAGGTACCGCGTTCGAGCTTGAAGAAGAAGATGAAGCTACCCTTGGCGTGAACAAATCAAGGCCTGCACGGCCGGATTGTGGAGCTGAGGAGGCGCTTCCGGCAAAGGAATGTTGAAATGCAGAAGAACTGGCCACATCGATAACCGGCGGCACTGCTGCCAGATGCAGCTGTTGCTGTTGTTGAACAATCGCCTCAAAGCGCTCAGAAGAGAGTGTCGGTAATTCGCCAGAAGCTTCGGATACTATCCGATTTAGCAGGGTATTTAAAAGAACTTCATTCCGCTTACAAACAGGTTCCAGAATATCAGACAGCACTGCGAGCTGCGCATCGGTAAACTTGCATGCCAGCGCTTCCATGGTGCGATTTTGCCCAATCCACGCGGGAAGAACCCTCACAGAAGGTGCTTTGTTTTTATAAAGGTCTTCAGCAATAGCGCATAAAGTCTGGAGCGTTATGGTTCTGTTTTTCACAAGCACTCGCAGATCCTGTCCCTTCCAGGGTTCAAATGCCGTTGGAATAAATGGAAGTCGCGAAATAGCTTCCGCATCGCCCGCCAGTGCATCTCGTACATCCTTTGACACCAGCGTTTGAATAATATTTTCCATCATATCTTCAGATTTTACATACCGATTGATAAATGGGTTCATGTCCTTGCCAAACCATTGTAAAACTTCAAGTGCCACCATGGGACTGGTAGCATCCTGTGGTTTGTTGGCCTCAACCATTACATTATGAACAACCTGTTCAAATATTTCTAATGGCACTTCACCGTATGTCTTCATAATCATTTGACGGGCACCTAAAATGCCTCCGAATAATCCGGGGATTACCATGGATGTATCTGCATGCGCCTTTATAAAATCTCCTGCGCCCTGCCGGTCAAGCACTTGCCATTGCGCATCGTTAAATTCTTCACAAAAAGCCAGAACCTGCGGAATATTGGTCCAAGGGTACAACGCAATTAACGTCTCTTTTTTCACAGGGTTACTCCTTAAAGAATGAAATCGCAAAGATCTCAAGAAAACAGATAAGCTTATTTTTGAGCAAATGTATCAGATTTTTTCAGAATTTTGAACGGTGAGCGTGATTTTACTGTCTCAGCTGGATGATTTGACTTTTCAACATTGAACAACATGGCGGGATTCACGTGGCTGGCACAAGAAATGCGCCAGCCACCTGCAATCAGCAGACCCCTTCGCGGTAATCATGGCTGTCAAAGTGCAGTTTGCCGTCTTTGACATTCAGGGTCACGTGGCCACCGTTAGCGAGCTTGCCAAAAAGCAGCTCATCCGCCAGCGGTTTTTTAACGTTTTCCTGAATCAATCTCGCCATTGGTCGCGCACCCATGGCTTTGTCATAGCCATGCTCGGCAAGCCATTCGCGTGCCGCCCGCTCAACCCGGAGAACAACGCCTCGCGCGCTGAGTTGTTCTTCAAGCTCAACAAGGAACTTGTCAACCACGAGACCAATTGTCTGCGTATCGAGCGGTGCGAAGTTAATGATGGCATCAAGTCGGTTACGAAACTCCGGCGTGAAATGGCGCTTAATCACTTCGAGTCCATCGTTGCTGTTATCCTGTGTGGAGAAGCCAATGGAATTGCGACTGATTTCAGCGGCACCGGCGTTGCTCGTCATGACGAGAATAATGTGACGAAAATCTGCCTGACGACCGTTGGTATCTGTCAGGGTACCGTGGTCCATAATCTGAAGGAGCAGGTTAAAGACATCGGGGTGTGCCTTTTCAATTTCGTCGAGTAAGAGCACGGCGTGTGGGTTTTTGGTAACTGCTTCGGTCAAGAGACCGCCCTGGTCATATCCCACATATCCCGGAGGCGCTCCGATAAGGCGTGATACCGTATGTTTTTCCATGTATTCCGACATGTCAAAACGCAGAAGTTCAATACCCAGCACATGTGCGAGCTGACGGGTAACTTCCGTTTTACCGACCCCTGTGGGACCTGCAAACAGGAAGCAGCCAACCGGACGCTGCGATTCACGAAGCCCTGAACGCGCGAGCTTGATTGCGGAGGACAATGCTGAAATTGCAGTATCCTGTCCGTACACCAGAAGTTTTAAGTCACGTTCAAGATTTTTCAGGGTATCGCGATCGCTTGCGGATACTTTTTTGAGCGGTATGCGGGCAATTTTTGCCACTACCTGTTCAATTTCATTGACCCCAATCATTTTGCGACGCTTGGCGGCTGTCAAAAGATTCTGATAAGCACCGGCCTCATCCACCACATCGATGGCTTTGTCCGGCAAAAAGCGGTCGTTTATATATTTGGCAGACAGTTCAGCCGCAGCCTTCAGCGCATGGGTAGAAAATTTGACCCCGTGGTGCTCTTCCAGTCGGCCACGCAGACCTTTTAAAATTTCAAAGGTTTCCTCAACAGTCGGCTCTGAAACATCAATCTTCTGAAAACGACGTGCCAGTGCGCGGTCTTTTTCAAAAATTCCACGATACTCCTGATAAGTCGTTGAGCCGATGCACTTCAGCTCCCCATTTGCAAGAAGCGGCTTAATCAGGTTAGAAGCATCCATCACTCCACCGGATGCCGCACCCGCGCCGATGATGGTATGAATCTCGTCAATGAAAAGTACCGCCCCTTCCTGCTGGCCAAGCTGGCGCAGAACAGCCTTCAGGCGTTTTTCAAAATCTCCACGGTACTTGGTGCCTGCGAGCAGCGCACCAAGGTCAAGGGAATACACTACACAGTTCTTTATGGCCTGCGGCACATTGCCATCTACAATCTGGCGTGCAAGCCCTTCGGCAATTGCGGTTTTACCAACGCCCGCCTCACCCACAAGCAGCGGGTTATTCTTGCGTCGGCGACAAAGTACCTGAATGGTGCGCAGCGTTTCTTCCTGCCGTCCAATGAGCGGGTCAATCTTGCCAAGACGCGCGCGCTTGTTAAGGTTCATGCAGTAACTTTCCAGTGGCGATTCACTGCCGTCACTGCTCATAGACTCTTCATCCATGGAGTTAGAGTTCATGTTGTCACGCATCTCGTTGTTTTGATAGCGGGACACACCATGCGAAATATAATTGATGACATCAAGGCGCGTAATGTTTTCACGGCGCAGAAAATAAACGGCCTGACTTTCCTGCTCACTAAAGATTGCGGCCAGTACGTTAGCGCCAGTCACTTCCGTCTTGCCGGCAGACTGAACATGGAAAACGGCACGTTGCAATACGCGCTGAAAACCGAGTGTGGGCTGTGTTTCACGGTCCAGCTCACCATCAGGGATGCGTGGCGTAGTCTCATCGATAAATTCAACAAGATCGCGGCGCAAAGCGTCGATATTGGCATCACAGGCCTGCAACACGTTGCCTGCAGAAGGGTTGTCAAGAAGAGACAGCAACAAATGTTCAACGGTCATGAACTCATGACGTTTCTCCTTGGCTTCCCTGAAAGCCAGATTCAGGGTGAACTCAAGCTCTTTGTTTAACATTTTCGTTGCTCCTATCCAGCGACCACCGTTATTCGGGCTCCATGCTGCACAGCAACGGGTGTTCATTTGCCCTTGCACAGGTATTAACCTGAACCACCCTTGTTTCTGCAATATCCCGGGTATACACCCCGCAAATCCCCCGTCCCCGGGTATGTACTTCAAACATAATCCCGGTAGCAATATCGGCCGGGTGATGGAAGATATCCTGCAACAGCCGTACCACAAATTCCATGGGCGTATAATCATCATTGTGCAGGACTACCTGATACTTTCTTGGCCTGCGCAGTTCAAGCGCTGTATCGCGCTCCAGTTCTACTTCCGCGGCCATTTCTCCTGAATGCCACCTGTTCATGCGATATACCCCTTCAGCCCTCACTAAAGTGAATAGGCCTTACTCTTTTTATAGACTTCCCAGAGCAATTTGGCCAGTTGAAAAGCAATTTTAAATGTAAAAGAAATTGCTGCCGCACGGAGCGGCAAAAAGCGGCAAAAAACGTTAAAGCCGGTGCCTGCCTGAGGATTTAGTGCGTATTTGCAGGCACACGGCAAACCGGCAACTTACATATGCCGTATGATGGCATCACCAAAACCTGAACTGCTGACACAGGTGGCTCCCTGCATCAGGCGCTCAAAGTCATACGTGACTGTTTTGGCTTCAATAGCACCTTCAACACCCTTAATAATGGCATCTGCCGCTTCAACCCAGCCAAGATGGCGCAGCATCATTTCAGCAGACAGAATCAGCGAGCCCGGATTCACTTTATCCTGGCCGGCGTATTTCGGCGCGGTTCCGTGGGTTGCCTCGAAAACGGCAACGGCATCGCCAATATTTGCCCCCGGCGCAATTCCAATCCCGCCGACCTGAGCGGCCAGAGCATCGGAGATATAATCGCCATTAAGGTTCAGGGTTGCGATAACGCTGTATTCTTCCGGGCGTAAAAGGATTTGCTGCAGGAAGGCATCGGCAATCACATCCTTGATAATAATCGATTTTCCAGTTTGAGGATGTTTGATTTCCATCCATGGCCCACCCTGATACAGCGATGCACCAAAATGCTCACGCGCGACCTCATAGCCCCAGTCCTTGAACGCACCCTCAGTGAATTTCATAATGTTACCCTTGTGCACGAGGGTCACGGAATCACGGTGGTTATCAATCGCATAGCGAATAGCGGCCTTAACAAGACGCGTGGTGCCCTCTTTGGACACTGGCTTGATGCCAATACCGCAATGGTCAGGGAAACGGATTTTTTTCACGCCCATTTCTTCGCGGAGGAAACGGATAACTTTTGTTGCTTCAGGTGTATCAGCCTGCCATTCGATACCCGCATAGATGTCTTCAGAATTTTCGCGGAAAATCACCATGTCGGTTTTCCATGGCTCGCGCACCGGGCTTGGAACCCCTTTGAAATAACGTACTGGACGCAGGCAGGTGTAGAGGTCCAGCTGCTGGCGAATTGCCACATTCAGCGAGCGGATACCTCCACCCACCGGCGTAGTCAGCGGTCCTTTGATGGATACGATAAATTCACGCAGGGCCTGCAGGGTCTCGTCAGGCAGCCATGCATCACTGCCATACACGTGCGTTGCCTTTTCACCGGCATAGACTTCCATCCATGCGATACGGCGGCGGCCACCGTAGACTTTTTCAACGGCGGTATCTACCACATGGCGCATGGGTGGAGTCACGTCCACACCAATGCCATCCCCTTCGATAAAAGGAATGATGGGATTACTGGGAACTTCCAGCGTGCCATCCGCACGAGCCAGAATCTTTGCACCATTTGCCGGAACCTGAATTTTCTGAAAAGCCATTATTCACTCCATCGCGTTAATCGAGCGATGATACCACGCCGATGCTTTTGTCTAAAGCACAGGACATGCGATAATCACCACTTTTTATACTGACTGGCACACCATGAATAAAACACCGCCATCCACACTCATTGTCTTTAACAAACCCTGTGGGGTTTTGTGCCAGTTCACGGGTGAGGCCACGGATAAAACCCTTGCAGACTTCATTCCATGGCCCGGGTTTTACCCTGCAGGACGTCTTGACAAAATGAGTGAAGGCCTGTTGCTGCTGACCTCTGACGGCAGATTACAGGACAGACTGTGCCACCCGCGCCATGGCAAGGAAAAGCGTTACTGGGCACAGGTTGAAGGCATTGCCAATGACAGTGCCTTAGAGCCGCTGCTTAAGGGCCTGAGGCTCGGTGATACCCACTTTCTGCCAGCAAAGGCCGAGTGCATGGAGGCACCGGCATTATGGGAACGCACTCCGCCCATTCGGGTACGCAAATCAGTTCCCGACAGCTGGGTCTGCATCACGCTCAACGAGGGGAAAAATCATCAGGTACGCCGTATGCTGGCGGCCGTTGGCCTGCCGGTGTTGCGGCTTGTGCGCGTGGAGGCCGCGGGCATTGGTCTTCAGGGATTACAGCCCGGAGAATACCGCTTTCAGATGAATGTCAGCGGTCGCTAATACGCACCGCGATGAACGGGCGCTTTAATCAATGTTGCATCGGCAAGCGCCTTGGCCCACGGCCAGAAAATCAGCCCGAAAAGCGCACTCCCAACAACATTAAGCAGGCTGTAGTGATAGCCAGAGAGCGCATTTACAAGCGCACTGCTGCCCTGGTACACGAGACATAGCAGCCCCACAAAACCGACCTGCTGCCCTGTCGAAAAAAAGCCAAAGCGGCGCGCTTTACTGCCGGCAAGCCATGTGGCGAGCAGCAGGGCAAAAGAATGTTCTCCGATAACCGTTGCGAGCAGTACATCAAGGCAAAGTCCGGCAAACATCACAACACCGACCCTGAAAGAACCCGGAAGGTAAAAGCGCACATAAAGCATTAACAGGAGCACCCAGGGCGGGCGCAGTGCGGTCCAGGCCTGCGGCAGAGGTAAAATAGATAACAGCAGGGCTGCCACCAGCGCCAGAGTCAGCCTGCGCGTGTGACTGTTCATCCCAGTTTCTCCCCAATGGCGTCAATGCGTTCACGTACCTGTTCAGTCATGGCTACCTGTTCGGCAGTCGGCCATACCAGCAGTACCATGCGGCTTCGGTTCAACCGCGCAAGGGGCGACACATTCACTTTCACAAAATCATCGCCCGGTACATTTCGTACCGACTGCACAAAGCCAACGGGATAGCCCTCCGGGTAGAGCTGCCCAAGTCCTGAGGTTACCAGTAAATCTCCCTTACGGGTGTCTGAGGTCTTAGGAAGGTTAATAAGTGAAAGCTGTTCCACGCGGTTAGTACCGACCAGTATAGCCCGCTCGCCGGTGCGGTTATTTCGTACGGGCACCGCACACTTGGCATCCGAAACCAGCAGCACTGTGCTGGTCATGAGTCCCACGTCAATGATTTGTCCCATGACGCCGCGTGCATCAAGCACCGGCTGACCTTCATAAACGCCATCGCGCTTGCCCTTATTGAGCACAACGAGCTGGCGCGCGGTGCTTGTGTCAACTGCAAGAATCTGTGCCGCCATCGAGCGTGAGCGTGCGTTGGAAGCAGTGAGGAGCAGTTCCCGCAGGCGTGAATTTTCATCCTTCATGGCGAGCAGCGTCTGCAGCTCGGCCTCGAGGATGGTCTGACGATAGTGCAGCTGCATGTTTTCGTCAATCAACGCCTTGCGCGAGCTGATTTGAGACTGCACCCACCCTACCACGCGGACCGGATAATCCACGGCATATTGCAAAGGCGCGACCAGAAGGCCAAAACCGCTGCGCAGTGTTTCCAGGCAGCGGTAGTGGTAGTCAAAAAACATCAGAATCAGCGACGCCATCATGGCAAGCACAAAATGCATTGAGCGGTGCCTGGCCTTGGCGAACAGCCGATTCATGTGATGATGATTATTCGGTAGAGAGGAAATCACCGCCGCGTAAGTCCATAGTTTCGAGCGCCTTACCGCCGCCACGCGCTACGCACGTGAGCGGATCCTCTGCTACCAATACCGGCAGCCCGGTTTCTTCCATCAGGAGGGTATCCATATTCTTAAGCAGCGCCCCGCCTCCGGTCAGCACCATACCGCGTTCAGCGATATCTGCCGCCAGCTCAGGCGGTGCCAGCTCAAGCGCTGCACGAACCGCACCAACGATACCGGACAACGGCTCCTGAAGCGCCTCGAGAATTTCTGCACTGGTCAGTGTGAAACTCCTCGGAACGCCTTCTGCGAGGTTTCGGCCACGCACCTCAATCTCGAAGAGGTCGCGGCTGGGGAACGCGGAACCAATTTCGTGCTTGATGCGCTCAGCGGTGGTTTCACCGATAAGCGTGCCATAGTTGCGGCGCACGTAGGACACAATGGCATCGTCAAATTTATCGCCACCAATGCGAACCGACTGATGATAGACAATACCGCTCAGGGATATAATCGCGACCTCGGTGGTGCCGCCGCCGATATCCACCACCATGGAACCACTGGCTTCTTCAACCGGCATGCCGGCACCAAGTGCCGCTGCCATGGGTTCTTCAATCAGAAACACTTCACGTGCGCCCGCCCCCATCGCAGACTCACGAATGGCGCGGCGCTCGACCTGAGTAGAACCCGAGGGAACGCAGACGAGAACGCGCGGGCTGGGTCGCAGAAAACGGGTGTTGTGCACTTTATGAATAAAGTGCTGGAGCATTTTTTCCGTCACGAAAAAGTCGGCGATGACCCCGTCTTTCATCGGACGAATGGCACTGATATTGCCCGGGGTACGACCCAGCATGCCCTTTGCTTCCACTCCTACGGCGGCTACCTGCTTGGGCGTGCCGTTGCGAAGTGCGACTACTGAAGGTTCATTCAGTACAATCCCCTTGCCCCTGACATAAATCAGCGTATTGGCGGTTCCAAGATCGATAGACAGATCGTTGGAATAACAGCCTCTAAGTTTCTTGAGCATGTTCCATACCACCCACAATTATTTTTTAGTGAAGCACTGTACCTGAAATCCAAAAAAAAATCGACTGCCTTCAGCCTGGAATCTGACAATTTTTATCCCCCCGCATTCCACAAACGAAACAGGGGGGAAATATACCGAATATCGGGGGAGATTTAGCCCGATTTTCCTACGGTAAGCGCCGCTTCCAGTTCAGCGTGGTGAGATTTGACAAAAGCCTTGCCAATGCCTTTGACCTCGGCAAGTTCCTCGAGATTTTTAAAACCATGATGGGCTTCTCGATAGAGAATAATCGCCTCGGCACGCTTCGCGCCAATGCCTTTTACCGCATGACTGAGTGCAGCCGCGTCGGCACGGTTTAAATCGATTTTTTCAGAAGCCGCCAGAGCAGCAGAAGAAACGCAAACAAACGCAACAGCCAAAGCAAAACGCTTTGTATTCATGTGACTCTCCTTGATTTGTTGGACATCAGCGCCTCCACGGCGCCGCGGGGAGAGTATCTCAGTCTTTGGAAATACTGTCGAGAGGTTTTGCTGTTTTTTTGAGGTTAGGGCGTGTCTAGTTATAAAGCCTGAGCGGGCAACTCGGCTTGAAAAGAGTTAAACCTTTTCAAGAATCACCTTTGCCACCGCATCCGTGCCATTTGCAGCGCCAATTGCGCGGATATTATCGATGAGCACTTCTCGCCTCGACCAGGCATCGGCAACAGCGGCGTTTAACGTATCTGGTGTGAGGGACTCTTCCTCAATCACCACACTGGCTCCCATTCCTCTGGACCATGCAGCATTCTGGATTTGATCGCCCCTGCTGGCCTTTATGGAAAGTGGCACCAGTACATGGATTTTTTCAAGCGCAAGCAGTTCACTAAGCGTATTCGCACCTGCTCTGGAAACAACCAGTGAGGTTGCTGCAAAAAGATGCGGGAGCGTGTCGCTTGCATATTCGAGCTGACAATAGCCCGGGGTGTCGGCGAGACTCGCATCGAGATTGCCGCGTCCGCATAAGTGAATCACCTGAAAAGAGGTAAGCAGCGTTGGCAGCGCTTCACGCACGGCCGCATTAAGTGCGCGTGAACCAAGACTGCCGCCCATGACGAGCAGACAGGGCAGGTCGGAGGTAAATCCAGCGATTTCAAGACCCTTTTGGGCACTTCCCTGAAAAAGTTCCGCACGCAGCGGCAGGCCTGTGACCCGCATTTTGCGATGGGTGACTTTCGTTGCGGTGAAATTCACACACAGTGTATCGACAAAAGGCAGGCATAGCCGATTGGCAAGCCCCGGTGTCATGTCTGACTCATGCGCCACCACCGGAATGCGCAGCAGGAAAGCGGCAACTACAACAGGAACGGCCACAAACCCGCCCTTGGAAAAGACGATATCAGGTTTTACACGGTTGAGAATCCACAGTGACTGCAAAAGTCCTGTCAGGATACGAAACGGATCGGTAAAATTTTTCCAGCTGAAGTAGCGACGCAGTTTTCCGCACTGAACAGCATGCCAGTGCACGCCACTGCTTGCGACCAGCTCCTTTTCCACACCGGTTTCTGCACCGATGTAGTGCATCTCCCAGCCCTCTTGCTGAAAATGCGCCATGAGCGCAAGATTCGGTGTCACATGACCTGCCGTACCTCCGCCGGTAAAGACTATGCATTTTTTCATGCTTCTTCCCTTATGAGCAGACTTAAATCGATGGCGCGTATGGATTTGGTCAAGGCACCCATGGAAATGAAGTCGACCCCGGTGCGGGCTACGTCAGCCAGCGTTGCGCCTGAAATGCCGCCGGACGCTTCCAGCTCGCAGGGTGCATCCCCACGGCAAAGCACCGCCTCTTCGAGCATCTCAAGACTGAAATTATCAAGCAGGATGCGATGGGGAGCGGCTTTCAGCGCTTCCTGAAGCTCAGAAAGCGTTTCGACTTCGACCTCAATCATCAAATCAGGACGCTGCAGGCGCGCTGCAGCAATGGCGGCCTCAATCGACCCCATCGCTCGAATATGGTTTTCTTTGATAAGAAAAGCATCATACAGACCAAAACGGTGATTGGTGCCGCCTGCCATGCGTACCGCGTATTTTTGCGCCTGACGCAGGCCCGGGAGCGTTTTACGGGTATCAAGCAAACGGGTTTTAAAACCGCGAATCTTTTCTAACGCCTCCCATGTGGCAGTGGCTGTGGCTGAGAGCGTCTGCAGAAAATTAAGGGCCGTGCGCTCAGCCGTCAGGATACTGCGTGCCGGACCTTTAAGGGTACAGAGTACCGAGGGCGTGTCGAGGCGCGTGCCTTCGCCGAAATGCCAGGAGACGGTAATGCGCGCATCCACTGATTTAAAAGTGGCATCGACCCAGGGCTGGCCACAAAGGAGCAACGGTTCTCGCGCCAGAATGTCTGCCGTAACCATGCTCTCCGGCGGCAGGAGAGCCGCCGTCACATCGCCACTGCCAATGTCCTCCTGCAGCGCATGCTTGACATCTTCCCACAGACTTTCAGGAATGGGCACGGGTCACTCTCCTCGACTTGTGTGCAATGCGCATTTTAAGGAGCGGCGGTGCAAGCAGCGTGCTCACCGCCACCATGAGAATGATGGCTGAAAAAAGCGTGTCCGGCATCACACCGAGTGCGCGGCCAATCGATGCAAAGACAAGTCCCACCTCGCCGCGCGGCAACATGCCAATGCCGACCAGCAGCCTGTCGTCACGGCGTGCCGCCCCATATCCCGAAATCAGCTTGCCGATAATCGCCGCCAGGAGCAGCCCGAGTGCGAGCAGCATGACGCGCCCGTCAAAGAATGATTCCAGTTTGACCTGAATCCCTGTCAGCATAAAAAAAAGCGGAGCCAGCAGCGCTTCCAGCGGAAACAGTACCTGCTGAATCTTAAGCGTATCCGCACGCGGCTCACTGGACTCGAAAAAGCCTTCGTTGATAATCATGCCCGCTGCAAATGCCCCGATAATGGCCGCGAGTTCTACCTGAGTCGCAAGCCATGAGAGCAGCATAAGAAAGAGAAAGCACACCACAAGCTTCGCTTCCCAGGGCTTTAAAAACGCAAAAAAACGCGCGCTTCGGCGCACTACCCATGGCCCAAAGCTCAAGACACCGGCAAAAAAGAGTATCGCGAGCACTATCACCTGAAGCAAATCAAGCCACTCCACACGCCCGTTCAGCACCATGCTGCTGACGAGCGCCAGCAGCACAAGCCCCAGCACATCGTCTATCATCGCCGCACCAAGAATGGTGTGTGCCTCGCGAGTGCGCAGCTGATTCATCTCTCGTAGCACCTTCGCGGTAATGCCGATGCTGGTCGCAGACAAGGTTGCCCCGACAAAAAGGTTTGCCGCAAAAGACGCTTCAGGGACCAGAAGACCTGCTGTCAAAAAACCGAGCAGCATTGGCGCAAGCACGCCGATAACGGCAACGCGCACCGATTCCGTGCCGGTACGCTTGAGCTCATCTACCGAACTTTCAAGCCCAACCATAAAAAGGAGAAAAATCACCCCAAAGCGCGAGAAAATATCGAGCACATAGGCGATTTTCATAATATCAACGCCATCAGCACCCTGAAGTGCAGCGAGTACCTGCGTGGCATAATGGGGATTCGGTACACTCGCGGCAACGGCTTCACGAATGGAGGCACCATGCAGTAAATCGTTCGTTATCGTATAAATCGCCGGCCCCTCACGAAGCACAGCCATCAGTGGCAGGCCAAAAAACCAGCAGACATTGCCAAGCAGGATGCCCATCATGAGCTCGCCAAGCACACTGGGCTGGTGCAGACGCTCAGCACTCCAGCGCCCAAGAACTGAGAATAAAAACATGACCCCGACCCCAAAAATCACGGAGGCAACGGGGTCGGTGTGGCTGCCATCAGCCGCTTCGGCAAGCATCGGAAACGCGCTTAAGGTAAAGACGGCAGCCGCAAGCCAGACGCGCCTCGACACCTCAGAACGACCTCTATTCACCGGACATGCTCCGCGAGAAAGAGGCAGGTATCGAGCACGGAGTCAGGGTTCAGTGACACGCTTTCAATGCCCTCCTGCATGAGCCACTCTGCGAAATCAGGATGATCGGAAGGCCCCTGACCGCAAATACCGATATACTTGCCTTTTTTCCGACAGGCTGAAATGGCAAGATGCAGCAGCGCCTTAACCGCCTCATTTCGCTCGTCAAACTGGGCGGCAACAAGGCCTGAATCCCGGTCAAGACCGAGTGTGAGCTGTGTCAAATCGTTAGAGCCGATGGAGAAACCATCAAAATGTTCAAGGAAGGCATCCGCCAGCAGCGCGTTTGAGGGCAATTCGCACATCATGATAATTCTGAGCCCCTCACGCCCGCGCTCAAGACCATGTGTACGCAGCGCTTCTATCACGCCAGCGGCATCCTCTACCGTGCGGACAAAAGGAATCATCACCTCAACGTTGGTTAATCCCATGTCTTCCCGCACACGCCGCACCGCCTGGCACTCAAGCGCAAAACAGGGTGCAAAAGATGGCGAGAGATAACGCCCCGCTCCCCTGAAACCTATCATCGGGTTTTCCTCATGCGGCTCATAGAGCGTACCGCCGGCGAGGTTTGCGTATTCATTGGACTTAAAATCGGACAGGCGCACAATGACGGGTTTTGGGTAAAATGCGGCGGCAATGGTCGCGATACCTTCCTTAAGCCGCTCGACATAAAACTCCACAGGTGAAGCGTAGGCCGCTGTTTTCTCAGCAATCCGCTGTTTCAACTGCGCATCTTTAAGGGTGTCAAATTCGAGGAGCGCGCGGGGGTGAATGCCAATGGTGTTGGAAATGAGAAATTCAAGACGCGCAAGTCCCACACCCGCATTGGGAACCGCCTGAAACGCGAGCGCACGCTCAGGATTACCAACGTTCAGCATGACTTTAAGCGGCAACGGCGGCATGGTATCAACATCAAGCTCTACCCGCTCAAACGGCAAAAGCCCCGAATAAACAAAACCGCTGTCGCCTTCCGCACAGCTTACGGTGACCAAATCCCCGTCACGTATGGCTTTTGTAGCATCGCCACAGCCCACAACGGCCGGAATGCCAAGTTCGCGCGCAATAATAGCAGCATGGCAGGTACGGCCACCGCGGTTAGTCACAATCGCCGATGCGCGCTTCATGACAGGCTCCCAGTCGGGGTCGGTCATGTCCGATACGAGCACATCTCCCGGCTCAACCCGATGCATCTCGGCCACATCGCGAATAACACGCGCGCGCCCCTGCCCGATGCGCTGACCAATGCTGCGGCCTTCCGCCAGCACCTCACCACTCGCTTTCAGAGTGTAGCGTTCAAGCACCTGCTTGCTGGAGCGGCTTTTAACGGTTTCGGGACGCGCCTGCAAAAGATACAGCTTACCGTCATGGCCGTCTTTCGCCCATTCGATATCCATGGGGCGGCCATAATGCGCTTCTACAATCAAGGCCTGACGCGCGAGTTCTTCCACCTCGGCATCCGTCAGCGAAAAACGAAGGCGCGCCGATGATTCTACCAGTTCGGTTTTCACCCGCTCTTTCTCGCAATACACCATCTTCTGGGCTTTAGAACCAATATTGCGGCGCAAAATCGCAGGACGCCCCTGACGCAGACCCTGCTTCCAGACATAAAATTCATCAGGATTAACCGCCCCCTGCACCACCATTTCCCCAAGCCCGTAGGACGAGGTAATAAAGACCACCTCGTTAAAGCCTGACTCAGTGTCGAGGGTAAACATGACACCGCTCGCGGCGAGGTCGCTGCGAATCATCTGCTGAATGCCCGCGGAGAGCGCGACATCATGGTGATTAAAGCCCTGATGAGCGCGATAAGCAATGGCGCGGTCGTTATAGAGGGACGCGAAGACTTCGTGCACGGCGCGGAGAACGTTCTCGATGCCATGAACATTCAGGAGCGTTTCCTGCTGTCCGGCAAAAGAGGCGTCCGGCAGGTCTTCGGCGGTTGCCGAAGAACGGACTGCAACGGTAAAATTGCGATGACCAATGCGCTTTGACATTTCTTCAAATGCCACACGAATGGCATTTTCAAAATCAGCAGGCAGCGGCGTTGCCATGATTTTTTCACGGATTTTTCGACCGGTTGCGGCAAGCGCTTTGACGTCATCGGGGTCCAGGGGCTCCAGCAGGGCATTGATTTCTGCATCAAGGCCGTTGTGGGACAAAAATGTGCGAAAAGCGTCTGCCGTCGTTGCAAAGCCGCCGGGCACTGAAACACCCTTTTCTGAGAGCTGGCTAATCATCTCGCCAAGGGACGCGTTTTTACCCCCGACCTGCTCCAGGTCTCCCATCCCAAGATGCGCCAAATCAATGGTGTGTCGCACGCCGGCCATATCAACCCCAAATCCTTAATGTATGTGCGCGTCATTCTACTGAATTTGAAACACTTTGGGAATCGGCAACAGTTGCACGCAGGCATGGGCTTGTCTATGATAGGCGCTTTCTTATGCGTCAAGGTTTCCATGAACAGTTTTACGCTCAATGCCCTGTCTCCGCTTGATGGCCGCTACAGCGCGCAGCTTGCCGCACTGCGCCCCTGTTTCAGCGAGTTCGCGCTTATCCGCTACCGGCTGCTGGTTGAAATCCGCTGGCTGCAATCGCTTGCTGAAAATCCTGCCATCATCGAGGTAGAGCCGCTTGATGCGCGTGAAAACGCTTTTCTGGAAAACCTCCTGAGTCACTTTGACCTAAACGCAGCCGAACAGGTAAAAGCGCATGAAAAAACAACCAATCATGATGTCAAAGCCGTGGAGTATTATCTGCGCGACCAGTTGCTGACCGATGCCACTCTTGCCTCACGTGCGCCCTTTATTCATTTTGCCTGCACGTCTGAGGACATCAACAATCTGGCCTATGCTCTGATGCTTGAAGATGCGCTGCAAAACGTGCTGAAACCGGTGATTGCCGAGGTTATCACATCCATCACCGCGCTCGGACAGGAGCACGCCACGGTCGCCATGCTGGCGCGCACCCACGGGCAGCCCGCTTCACCGACGACACTTGGAAAGGAACTCACAAACTTTGCCGCACGTTTGACGCGTCCATTCGCAGAGCTTGAAAAACTGCGCCTTCCCGGAAAATGTAACGGTGCCGTGGGTAATTATAACGCGCATGTCGCCGCCTACCCTGAAGTCGACTGGCCCGCGCATTGTGAAAAGTTTGTTAACGCTCTGGGGTTGTCTTTCAACGGTTATACCACGCAGATTGAGCCGCATGACGGGATTGCCGCAATGTCGCATCTGCTCGTGCGCATTAACAATGTGCTGCTGGATTTCTGTCGGGATGTCTGGACCTACATTTCACTTGGCTATTTTCGCCAGAAGGTTATCAGCACGGAAGTCGGCTCCTCCACGATGCCGCACAAGGTAAATCCCATTGATTTTGAAAATGCCGAAGGTAATATCGGTCTTGCCAACGCCCTTTTTGACCATTTCGCCAATAAGCTGACGCAATCACGTCTGCAGCGCGATCTTTCAGACTCTACCGTTCTGCGTAACCTTGGCGTAGCTTTCGGCTACATGCTGACGGCGCTTCGCTCCATCACACGCGGCAACCAGAAGCTTGAAATCAATCGGCACGCTCTGAAGCACGACCTTGATGCCAACTGGGAAGTTTTAGGTGAAGCTATCCAGACTGTTATGCGCCGCTACCAGGTGCCAAACGCGTATGAGCAATTACGTGAACTGACGCGCGGACTGGGCGTTGATGGCGATAAAATTCGCCAGTTCATCGGCACGCTTGCCATCCCTGAGGATGCGCGGCAACGTCTGATGGCGCTCACGCCCGGAAAATACACGGGCCTTGCCGCTGAACTTGTCAGGAAATTTCCATGAACGCTTCGCCCTCCCAGGAAGGCCGGGCTTTTGAATACGATGTGCTCGTCATCGGCACCGGCATTGCCGGCCTCAGTTTTTGCCTGCATCTAAAGCAGCTTCGCCAGGATTTGCGCATTGCAGTTATCAGTAAGGCCGAGGCCAGCGAGTGCAACAGCCGCTATGCCCAGGGCGGAATCGCGGCGGTGTCACTGTCAGAAGACTCTATTGATGCACACATCAATGATACCCTGCTTGCAGGCGATGGGCTTTGCTATCAGCCCGCGGTTGAGCGCATTATTCAATCGGCGCCTGCGGCGATAAAGACCTTAAGCGCGATTGGCGTGCGCTTCACGCAGGAAACCGATGGACAGTTTGCGCTGGCGCGCGAGGGCGGGCATTCACATCGGCGCATTTATCATTGCGGCGATAAAACCGGCCTTACGGTCACCGGTACCCTGCTTGAGCGCGTGCGCGGGCTTCCCGGGGTCGATTTTTTTGAAAACCACACTGCTGTCAATCTGATTACACACTATCATCCGCACCGCACCGATAACCAGGGTGAGGTGCTGGGGGCTTATGTGCTTGATGGCGTGAGTCTCAGCATCCATACCTTTCTGGCTAAAGCCGTTATTCTTGCGACCGGTGGCGCCGGTAAAACCTGGCGTTACACTACCAACCCGATGGTCGCCACCGGCGATGGTGTGGCCATGGCCTATCGTGCAGGCGCACGTGTTGGCAATATGGAATTTTACCAGTTTCACCCGACCCTTCTGCACCACCATGCCATCAATAACTTCCTGATTTCCGAAGCGGTGCGCGGTGAAGGCGCGCTGCTGCGTAACGCCGATACCGGTGAGCGCTTCATGAAGCATTACGCCCCCGATGCCATGGAACTTGCCACCCGCGATGTAGTCGCACGGGCTATTTTCAGTGAAATTGAACAGGGGCAAAAAGGCTTTGTATGGCTTGATATCACCCATCAGTCGCGCTCGTTCCTGAAAAAACGCTTTCCGCAGATTTTCAGCACCCTGCTGGAGGCGGGTATCGACATGAGTCAGGACACCATTCCAGTCGTGCCGGCCGCACACTACCAGTGTGGCGGCGTGCTCGCTGAAGTCGATGGACGCACGGATTTGAAACGCCTCTATGCCATTGGCGAGGCCGCCTTTACCGGACTGCATGGTGCCAATCGCCTTGCGAGTAATGCCCTTCTCGAAGGACTCGTCATGGCAGAACTGGCCGCAAAGCGATGCCTTGATGATTTGGCAACGCCATCCGATAATCTGCCGCACATTCCCTGCTGGAGTTCGCCACGAGAAATCAACCAGCGCCGCGCAAGTCAGATTAATGCGCACTGGCGCGGTCTTCGGGGCGAAATGACCTCTTATGCCGGCATAGTCCGCACCGAAGCAGGTTTGCAGGATGTTCTACAATTAATTATCAAACGTAAAAAAATTATTGAAGAATATTACTGGAAGCATTGTATCACCCGAGATTTTATCGAGCTTCGCAACATTGTGCTGAATGCCGAACTGATTGTAAGAGCTGCGCTAATGCGCCGGGAATCGCGAGGCGGTCATTACCGTGAAGATTTTCCCCAAAAAAATGAGCGGGCTCAAGAAAGCATTGACCGTCTGAATGCCCCGCAAACTCCTTTTTTTTAATGAGGTATTGAATGTTCTCCACCGATAAAACCTACGATCCGGAGAAAACGCGCATGCACATCACGAATGACATGCGCATCTGCCAGAGCGATTATCCGCTCGACTGGTATCAGGAAGAATTTATCCCTTATGCCGAAGCCTATCAGGCACTTCCAGACCGCAAACTCTCGACCGTTGTCGCCTGGATGAGCCCTTACATGCAAAAAGCACGCGACCATTTTGGCGATAAGCTGCTGCTGCTCGCCCATTATTACATGGGAGGGGAGATAGTTCGCCTCATCGAGGCGTTTGGTGGCCAGGTGGGAGATTCTTATCAGCTCGCGCTTATGGCCGCACATCATCCGGAAAAATCAGTAATTGTAGAGTCTGCCGTGCATTTCATGGCGGAATCCATCAGCATTCTTGCCAATCCCGGCCAGCACGTCTACATTACCAACCCCAAATCCGGCTGTACCATGGAAATGCTTGCCAAAGATTTTATGGTAGAACCGGCCTTCATGGATTTAAATGCGCGGTATGGTGCCGAAAATATTCTGCCGGTCTGTTACATGAATACTTCAGGAAGGGTTAAGGCACTGACCGGCGCTCAGGGTGGAGCAGTCTGCACGAGCTCAAATGTCAAAAAAATTGTTGCCTGGGCGCGCGCCAAAAAGAAAAAAATTCTTTTTATTCCTGACCGCCACATGGGCGAAAATGTCGCATGGTGGCTTGGGATTGAAAAAATCGCCTTCTGGCCAGGCGGCACTGCCGGTGCACAGTATTCGCTGGAGGCGCAGGATGCCGATACACTCCGCCAGTTTGATGAAGCAGAAATGGTGATGTTCTCCAGTGAGTGTGCGGTACACACCCACTTTAAGGCTTCCATGTGCGCTTACTGGAAAAACGCGGGCTTCACGACTGTTGTGCACCCTGAGTGCCGCAACGAAGTTCTGCGAGTGGCTGATGAGGCAGGTTCTACCGCCTTTATCTGGGATTTTGTTCTGCATGACCGCGCTGGTACGCGAAAATATGCTATCGGTACGGAAAACCACCTCGTGGAAAACATGAAACAACATTGCGCGCCTCTCGGCATTGAAGTGGTCAATGTCGCCGATGCCCCGCTTGCCCCTAATGATGCGGGTTACGGATGCGGATGCGCCACGATGTCCCGTAACGACCCGCCTCATCTCGTAGGCCTTCTTGATTTACTGCGCGAAGGAAAGTCCATGAGCTATAACGAAGTGCTTGCGGGCGATGTGGTCAACGAATTCACAGGTGGCCGTCAGCGGCTGTCACAGATTGACCAGCAGTATGTCGTTGATAACGCAAAAAAAGCACTGCAACGCATGATTGCCATTACCGAAGGGAATGAGCAGCTGATTTAGGGGACTCGGACATATCTCCTTGTGTCAGCTCCTGAAACAAGGAGATATGCCCACCACTCGACACTGTTTAGATTAACACGCGCAGCTCTGCATAGACTTCATTCGCCGCAAACGAACCATGCCATGGAGTAACACTTACACCGGTTCTTCCACTGGGCGCGGACAATGAGGACAGGATGAAATCAGGAAACGGGATATTTCCACCATCAAAGTAATCATACCCAACAGCCAGTGTGGTGCGTTTGGTTAATTGCGCGGATAATCCGGCACCAAGGCGCCAGGCAAAACGGGAGCCGGTAGTAGTCTGGTTAATGGAGGCAATTTCATTTCTGTTGTCGCCGAAAGGGTCGGCTATGGTTCTAAAGTTTTCTACGTTCAGGTAATCAACTCCAATTCCTCCGCCTACGAAGGGTTGAAGCGTCATGGAACCCGCCTGCCACAATAAACGTGAGTTAAGGGTACCGAGATCTAACCAGCCATTCACCATTAAACTGTTACTGTCCATTTCAAATTTTCGTGTACGTTCGGTACCTGTAAATCCAGGAACACCGTTATTAATTCCTGTTTGAAATTTAGAATACTTATACTCGCTTCTATGTTCGTAGCGTGCATCAACTCGGAAAGCATCGGTAAGGTAGCGGCCCACACCAAACATCAATAAGCCCGCGGAGCCAAGATTATCAGAGTACCCCTGCTCGGCAGGATCCCAAATACGCGGGTCAACTCTGATATCCGCGTCTCTTGACCAGGAGGCACCGGCTCCACCCACCAGATACCATGCTTCGGGTTTTACATCTGGTCCCATTGTTCCTGCCAGTACAGTCGCAGATACACTCAGAGATAAACAAAGGGCACTGAATTGTTTGTTTTTTGACATACCTCAAATCCTTTTAATTACGTATAACCAACTGAAAATTCACTGAATTCGATGAATATCAGTGAGACACACATCATTTTAAGGCAGTCTTTTAGTTAGAACAAGAGAGCATCATCTGATTGCGTCACGATGTCAGAGCGCGGCACATGTCTTCATACTCCGGCAGGCACATTGCACCTGATGCTGCCTGTAATTTTTCCATAATCATTCGATTCTCATCCACCTGTTTTGAGTCAGTTTCAGCGTCATCAACCAGATAGGTTTGACTGATAAACGCTCCAAAATCCTGATTGGCCTCAACAAAAGGTCGCATTAACGAATTGTAGCGCTCAAAAGCAATGGCATGATTGCCGGCTGCAGCTTTCAGCTCACCCGCCAAAATGTACGCGCCTACGAGCGCCAGACTGGTTCCCTGTCCCGACAGCGGCGAGGCACAATAGCCGGCATCACCAACCAGTGCCACCCTCCCTTTTGTCCAGTAAGGCATTTTTATCTGACTGATGGAATCGAAATAGAGCTCTGTCGCTTTATCCATGTATTCAAGGAGCGTGTCGGTTTCCCAGCCGGCATGCTGAAAGTGCTCCCTCAGAAATTGCTTCTGAGCCGCGATGTTTCGCTTATCAGTCAGCGTCTTTTTAGAGCGGAACAAAAATCCGGTGCGCGCTCTATCGGCATCTTTGTCGCTGCTCACATGCACAAGCTTATGATAACGCTTGAATATTATTTCACTTTGTCGCAACTGAAGATAATTGGGGTGATTAAAAACACTGATGTAAAAGCCAAGATTATTTAACTGAACCTCATCCTCTGTAAAAACACGTTTTCGAATGGAGGAGTGCAGGCCGTCACATCCAATGAGGAGACCAAAACGCCCTTTTTTACCATCGTTAAAATCCACTTCCACACTGTCGTCATTGTTTCGAATCGCAGTTATTGACTGTTGAAAATAGCGCGGAACGTCTTTAATGGTCGACATTATGATAGCAATGAGGTCGCCTCGGACAATTTCCACTTCCTCGCCCTGCCTGAAACCCGCGGCCTCGCCGGATTGCTCCATCAGCGTCTTACCCTCAGTATCAACATATCGGGTGGTTGCAATCTGTGTGCGCTGACAACAGATTTCCTCATAAATGCTCATTTTTTTGGCGATTTGAACGGCGATACCTCTAATGTCTACAGCATGTCCTCCCTGCCTTAAGAAGGGACTCTTTTCAATCAACATCGGCAGGTATCCTGCTTGTTTCAACCAGTAACACACAAGTGGACCTGCAACACCGGCACCTGCGACCAGAACATGTTTTTCGTGTGGCAATGAGGAGGCGCGTGGAATATCAGACATGAGTTTCTCTAATACAGGTAAGACAGGGAAGCAACGTTTTATAAGCTCAGCGATTTATTTGCCGTTTAAGATCTCGATAAAAATTTTCATGTACGCCTAATGCTAATAAAAGTCGTTGCACCTCGCACCATTCATAAGCCAGAAGAAATTCTTGATGATTAACTTTAAATTTATAAACGTAAATTCCTGACAAATCACCTTTTTTTTCTTCTCCAAGTTGAGGGTGTTCAATGATAGCTTTAATCGCATTATTTACAAGTAACTGGTGAGAGCGAGGTAATTTTTTATATGCCTTTTTAAAAGCGGGCATTTGTTGCACGCTGATTTCAACCATTTTATCCCTCAAAATCAAAAGGCTCTGCTAAAGATTTATCCTGAAGTTTTGATGAAAGCACATCTTTAATAAATTCAATTGGTAAATCCGGATTATCCAATGCACATTTTCCTAATTTAGCCCAATATTCAATTTGACTAGGAATAGAGCGAAACTCAGCCGAAGCAACTTTTTTCGCTTCGTTATAAATTGTTTCATCAATTCTGATAGGAATACCCATGATTCACCTACAATGGTAATTTTTTGCTACATTTGTAGTATAGCCTGAGTAATACGTTATATCCATTTAAATTTAGTTCCAGTGAAATATTAGGGCGTGTATCAGGGTTTGCAAACAACGGGGCGCCTCTATAACGCAGTCAACCCAGTTATGAAGAAAAGAATATGCCCTCTTTTTAAAGAGGGCAATAAGGATGCTACATGAGAGTACATTTAGACCCAGATTCTTCCCGTTCAAGCATCATGCAGTCAGCATCTTCCTGCGCCAGGCTTTGAACGTCTTCAAGCGGCAGATTCAGTGCGTCAAACTGCACCTGAAATCTGTAGAAAACCGGCTCGGCATTTTCCTGCGGCACAGTTATCCCAACCTGAAAGGTCATTTTTACCTGGTTGCATGATGAAGGTTTTTCAAAAAATTCCCCGTAAGAGTCACGCGGAAGCGTCATAGATTTGAACTTGAAACTGACACCACCATCCATCAATAAAATACTGCGATTCACAATGTGCTCTCTGTGAGCAAGCAGCGAGCTGACTGGAGGCCCTTCGCGGTGATGCAGCGTCACTCTACCGAAATAATCCGGCAATAATTCGCAGATATTATTGGGCTCATTGGCCATTTCGAGCGCATTGATTAAGACCTTTGACGTATTTTGTAATACATAATTATCCAGTTCCTTAAAAATCATGACACCTGCTTTTGTCGAAAACATGACACCTGCTCCTGTTAAATTGCCACATAAAAAGGACAACTCTCTCGTCCATTGGTGCAGACATAGCCCCCCTGGGTTTCAATCCAGTCATAATCATCGCGCGATGGAATTTTTACCCGTACCTGCCACCAGATGGAATATTCGCCGGCAGATGTACGATAGGTACACATGACGCCCTGCCCGACACCCGCAACCAGGATATTTGCCCGCACAAAACGGGTACCGCGCTCGCCCTGCGGCGGGTTTGGAGAAAAGGGGTTTTCCTGCCAGGGTTCAGGTGGCACGCCCCATTGCAGCGAAGTCGTTTCCGGGTCTGGACAGTATTCAGCCGCACCTGCAGTGAAAGCACAGAGCGCCAGTAACACCATGGATAACATTCGCATAACTACTCCTTAAGAATATTTGGACGGCCCCATTGTATCATGACGGGCATTTGTTATAATGCAGGCTTGTGCCGGGGTGGCGGAACTGGTAGACGCGCCGGATTCAAAATCCGGTGGTGGTGACACCGTGTCGGTTCGATTCCGACCCTCGGTACCATTTAAGTAGCGGCTCTCACGCACATGGGGTCGCAGACACATCAAGAGTGGCACAAACGCCCACGCACTGACAAACGCAAATGCATATACGCCTGTCCAGCCTGCAAATTGCTGTATAAGAGCAGCAAACGGCCCGGAAAAAATGCGCGGCAAGGCAGAAAAAGCCACGAGTACTGAAAACTGTGTCGCTGTATACTGTGGATGAACCAAACGCATGAGCAGCGCGACCAGCGCCGTTGTTCCCATGCCGACTGCCAGGTTATCACAGACCACGGCAACGGCAAAAAGCACCATATGTTTTCCAATAACAGCCAGTGCCAGAAATAAAAGATTCGTAATCGCCTGAAAAATTCCAAAAAACATCAATGACTTATAAAGAGAAGCACGCAGCAGAACAATCCCCGCCACAAGCCCCCCTGCAATTACCGCGACCACACCCAGTATTTTGTTGACATAACCGATACTTTCCAGCGAGAACCCAAGCCCCTGAATAAGAAAAGGCATAACAATGCCACTCGATGTAGCGGTAAATGCCTCGCCCAGCTTAAAGCAGAAAATAAAGGCAAGCAGCAGTAACACACCGGGGCGTTCAAACAGCTCGCGCAAAGGTGCGACCATCGAGGAAAAACACACCTTCGGCGTGCTTTGCACGCTGGGTTCGCGCGACAACAACGACGTTAGCATACCGGGGAGCATGAGCACTCCCATAAGGCGCCATGTGCCCGACCAGCCGAGGTAATGCGCAAGAATCAAGGCCAGCCCGCCGGATACCAGCATGCCCATGCGATACCCCAGTACAGCGAGTGAGGCGCCAAGGCCATGATCGGTGACCGTCAGGTATTCCACACGGTGTGCATCGATGGCAATGTCCTGTGTGGCTGATAAAAACGCGATTGAGAGCGCAAGCAGGGCCATGACGCCCGGGGTCTGCAGGGGGTTGCACCAGGCCATGGCATTAAATGCCAGAAAAAGGAGTAATTGCGATGCTAAAAGCCAGGTGCGTCGACGCCCTACGCTTTTCACGAAAAACATATCAAGGAGCGGCGCCCATAGAAAACGCCATACATAGGGAATACCAACGAGGCTCAGCATGCCGGTCGCCAGCACCGAAACCCCAGCGCTTGAAAACCATGCCTGCAACGTACTTCCAGAAAGCATAAGAGGAAGCCCGGACGAAAAACCGAGCAGAAAAACAACAATAAAGCGCCCGTACATGATAGAAAGCGGGGAGCTTTTTCAAAAAGATGAAAAGGCTCCCCTCAGGCCATCAGGCGCCCGATTTCTTAACAGAAATCAGGTGAATTTTGAAAACCAGTGTCTCGTTGGGACCAATCGGACCACCAACACTGCGCTCGCCATAAGCAAGATTGGAAGGAATGAAGACTTCCCAGGTAGAGCCGCTTGGCATCAGCTGCAGTACTTCCGTCCATCCAGGAATCACCTGAGAAACTTTAAAGGTCGCTGGTTTGCCGGTTTTATCGGTGCTGTCAAAGACCTGACCGTTTATCAGGGTACCGGTATACTCAACCGTGACGGTATCATCACGGGAAGGCTTCACGCCATTTCCGGCTTCAACGATTTTATACTGCAGGCCACTCGGGAGTGACACGACCCCTTCCTTGCCCTTGTTCTGATTCAGGAAGGCTTCGCCGGCTGCTTTGTTTTCCTGGGCTTTTTTTGCCATTTCCGCTTCACGCTTTGCCATAAAATCTTTCTGGAACTGCGTCATGACATCTTTCATTTGCTGTTCAGTCAGCTTCAGAGGCGCGCCATCGAGGCCATCCTTGAAACCCTGCATCATAGCATCTGGATTAATGGCAATGCCCTGTTTTTTAAAATTGCTGCCGAAATCAGCACCAATGCTGTATGACAACTTATCCATGTCTGTGCTCAGGGGGGCGCTTTCGTTCGCAGCCATTGCTGACGACAGCGTCAGGCTCATTACGGCAGCAGCGAGCAGTTTCCTCTTCATAGGTAATCCTCTGGTTAGTCGCGTGTTAAATTCTGCACCTGAATAATGCCGAATTTTACCCGTTGAAACAAGGGGATTTTAACAGGCATGCACACAAATTCTTTCATGCACTCAAGAGGCCATGAATGACCGTGCATTCAACTCATCGGCAGGCTGCATGGCAGCATTCATGTCAGCCAGTATGTTACGGTTGATACTGCCCCGATGGTGACCAACGTGCATGGCATGGTCGGCTCGTGCAAAAAAGCGAACATGCTGAGCTTCTGGCAAATCCTCAAACTCACGATAATTGACTGAAATATCCTTCCTGCCGGCATAGACCTTCCAGGAAACACGGGATACACCGCTAAAAAGCGCCAGCAAAGCCCGGGATGCCTCTCGCATCAGCCTCAGCAAACCAAAGAGAGAGGGGCCGCTACCACCAAACCGGTCAGAAGCACGCTGCGCATTAAGAACATCCGCATGCATGTTCCTGTAGAAAATCTTTACCGGACTGATAAGCCTGCCAAAGCTGCTCATAACCGCTGGTGCGATGAGCGAGACGCTTTTTACATACTCCTGTCGTTCGATAAATGCTTTCTCTGTCGTTAAAATGGCTCCGCCCATGCTGTGGCCTGCGAGTGCAATACTGGCTTCGGGGTAATGCTCGTGGACGTGCTTAAGAAACTTTCTGAAATCAATCCGTAGTTTATCTGTTGATATCCCGCGTACCGCACGCTCTGCGTCCCGACCATGACCACGGTTGTCATAGGCAATAACGGTATAGCCATGTTTCAGGGCTTCTTTTGCCAGTGGTTCGGCCGAATTCAGTGAGTCATGCCAGCCATGCACATATATCAGGATTTTAGCCGGCGGATTCTCATCATTGACCGAGGGTAAGGCCCACGGGCGTATGGCGACCTGCCTCTCTGTTTCAGCAGCGTATTTCAGTGCGCTTAAGAGGTATTTTTTCAGCTGACTGTTGAATGAACGGGTAAACGAAGGACTGTTCAGGTAATTGCTTAATGCCTCGGCTTTTTCCTCAGGAGTGTTTTCCTGCGCAAGAATGTTCCTGATACGTGTAATATCGTCACTGCGGTAAGGCTTTTCTTCTAAAACAGTTTGCTGGACGTACTTATCAATCGCATACTCGACAAAATCCGCAAGTTCATAGGCAATCGTAATCGTTTCCTGTGCCTGACGATTAATAGAGGGTTGATTAGGCGGATAAAAACCGAATGGCGCCTCTATGTCCGTACCCGCAGCAATGGCTGCTACAATGCATTCTTCGAGAATGCTTCTGTCCCATGGACCGCAGTAAAAGTCTTCACTGATAAAATAATCTTCGAGTGCCTCGAGCAATTGCTCATCACCTTGCGCATTCCTGCAAATTTCATAAATCCTTTCAATGCTTTGAATGCGATGGGCTGATTTTGAACGCAGAGGATGCCTTTGCCGATACTGCTCGATACCCGAATGAATCCTCGCACGCAGCGAGTCTGCTAAAATCGGCGCTTCCAAAGCAGCATGCATCGGCTGAAAGTGTCTCGTATTTTCAGGAGTATCGACAATCGGGTTCAAAGGCATACCGTTACTGCTCTCAATATAAACAAGATGTTGGCATAGTACTCGCCGAATAAATTATGTGCAAGCAGCTTTTTAGGGCGTGTCCTCATTCCATGATGTGAAGCGAAAATGTGGCGAGGAATTTTATCACTATCATGGCTTTCCTCTTGAACACTTACGGGGATGGCTCTAAACTGTTGTTTTTTAGCACATCCAGTCGGTGCTTACATGCATATCAGTCTTTTCGATCTTTTTTCCATTGGCATTGGACCCTCAAGCTCGCACACGGTAGGCCCGATGCTTGCCGCGAATGCATTTGCCGCACGTCTTGAAAAAGAAGCACTGCTCGCTAAAACTGCGCGCGTCAAAGTAGAGCTGTATGGCTCGCTTGCGCTCACCGGCAAAGGACATGGCACCGACAAAGCCATACTGAACGGCCTTGAAGGCAAAGACCCCGCTACCGTTGAACCACACACCATGGTTCCGCGCATGCACGCAATTCTTGCTGATAAAACCCTCCTGCTTGCCGGCACGCATTCTGTAACATTTGATGGCCTTCAGGATTTGCTCTTTTTACAAAAAGAAGTACTGCCACGTCACAGTAACGGCATGCGTTTTACTGCGTTTGATGCTGAAAAGAACCTGATTGCTCAGGATATCTGGTATTCCATTGGTGGCGGATTTATCGTTACCGAAGCGGAATTTGACAATGCTGCCAGCGCGCGTGCCGCCCCACCCTATCCCTTTTACACCGCGGATGAACTGCTGCGCCTTTGCGAAGCGCATCAGCTAAGCATTGCCGAACTCATGTGGGCTAACGAACGCACCTGGCACACTGATGAAGAAATTACCGAGGGCATTCTGGGTATCGCCGGTGTCATGAACACCTGTATCGAAAGCGGCTGCCACAACAGCGGCATTCTGCCAGGCGGGCTGTCTCTGAAGCGACGCGCGCCTGAACTCTATCAAAAGCTCATTGCCCACGAGGGGGTGCCGAGTGTCTTTGAACAATCTGATGTCCTTAATTACCTGAACCTTTACGCCATGGCCGTCAATGAAGAAAATGCCGCCGGCGGTCGCATTGTCACGGCACCAACCAATGGCGCTGCCGGTATTATTCCGGCCGTGATGCGCTACATGCAGACCGCGCATGGCAAAAACACCCCCGAAAATCTCTGTACCTATTTTCTGACCGCCGCGGCCATGGGCATTCTTTATAAAGTAGGCGCCTCCATTTCTGGCGCGGAAGTCGGCTGTCAGGGCGAGGTGGGTGTAGCCTCTTCCATGGCCGCAGCCGGCCTCACCGCGGTACTTGGCGGCAGCAACGCCCAGATTGAAAACGCCGCTGAAATCGCGATGGAACATCACCTTGGCATGACCTGCGATCCGGTGCTCGGGCTTGTACAAATCCCCTGTATCGAGCGCAATGCCATGGGGGCTGTCAAGGCTGTTAACGCATCGCGCATGGCGCTGATTGGCAACGGCCAGCATCAGATTTCACTCGATAAGGTGATTCGCACCATGAAGCAAACCGGCCTTGACATGAAAAGCATCTACAAAGAAACCTCGCTCGGAGGGCTTGCGGTCAGTGGCGTGAATCAGGCGGAGTGCTAGAGCGTGTCCTCATTTCATGATGTGAAGCGAAAATGAAATGAGGACAAGCCCTGGACCCGCTTCTTGCGAAGCGGCTCATCCCAGGGCACACTGAAAGACCGTCTTACTATCAGGAACCGGTATGAAACGTGCTTTCAAAGGAATGATGTGTCTTTTTCTGGCAGGATGCCTCAACGGTGCTTTTGCTGCCGAAGCCTCTCTCAAAAACATGCCCATCGGTAAGATAACCACCGCTTCTCAGCAAAGCCGCATGACGCCCAGACAGGCTCTGCAGCAGCTTAAAGCCGGTAACGACCGATTTCTTAAAGGCAATCTCAAACAGCGCGACTATCTTGCGCAGGCTAAAGCCGCGTCTTATGGCCAGTATCCCTGGGCGGTGGTGCTGAACTGCATGGATTCCCGCAGCGTGCCTGAACTCTTTTTTGATCAGGGGCTTGCCGATTTATTCACCCTGCGCGTGGCGGGTAACGTACTTGACGATATTATGACGGGCAGCATGGAGTTTGCCACTAAAGTAGTGGGTGCGCGTCTTATTGTCGTTCTCGGACATACCTCCTGCGGCGCCATGTCTGGTGCCTGTGATGGTGTCAATCTTGGACACCTTGACAGCGTGCTTGATAAAATCAGTCCGCTGGTTCCTAAAACCCGTCAGGAAACCGGGTTAACGCAGTGCTCAGACCCAAAGCTTGTCAACGCACTTGCTAAAAACAATGCCCTGCACGTTGCCCGCGAAATTCAGGAAAAAAGTCCGATTATCCGTGAACTCATCCAAAAAGGAGAAGTTGGGATTGTCGCCGGCATACACGATATTCGCACCGGCGAGGTCACCTTCTTCGAGGAAGGAAAACTGATTCCGCGCTAATCGCGCATTCCCGGCAGAGCGAGCTCCCGCGCAATCATGCGGGTATGGCACGATTGTGCGCGCACACGCTCTGCCGCGGCTTTTGAGAGTTTTTCAAAGAGGTGGGGATGATGATAAAGGTGCAAAAGTGCGTCTGCCATCGCCTGCCAGTCTTCAAGCGGCACTACGACACCGCAGTGTTCGTCCACAAATTCCGGGATAGCTCCGGCACTGGTTGTTACAGGAACAAGACCTGAAGCCATGGCTTCATCACGCGAAACGCCCTGGGTGTCCATGCGTGTCGGGCATAAAAAGATACCGTACTCCCGGTGCAGTGCGGCAATCGCTTTCTGTTCAAGAAACCCGCGCTCGATGCGAACATTGGTAAATGAGCGCAGCGGCTCCAGTGTTTCTTCGAATAGCGCACCATCTCCTGTCAATAAAAATTCAAACTGCAGAAACTCAGGATGTTCAGACAGTGCGAGAATGGCCCGCACAGTTAAATCATTGGCATAGGTGCGTGAAGCATAGGGTCGAATTGACAGCACCCGCATCCGCTGTGATGCAGGTTTTGGCACATAGACAAACCTGTCGGTCTGAATGGGGTTATGAATGATGGAAAAGGCTGATGGCGAGAGCGTGATGCCGGTATCCGCAAAGACTTCCCGGGCAAAATGCGCAGACACAAATACAACGTGCAGATTGTTTGGGAACGCGCTGAAGAGCTCACGCCAGAAACGCATGCGCTGCTCGCTCTTTAGCGTGGCGCGCGCGAGTGTCTCAGGCGTTGTATGGTTAAACATGCGCCGGCTCACCGGCTGGATTTCCGCACCATGAACCCACACTACAACCCGCACCCGCTCAATGTATTTTTTCAGTACCTTCCACAGCGATTCATCAAGAAAATGTACCAGTACCGTTTTGTACTGTCCGCTCTCCAGTGCGGCATCTAAAACGGTTAAATCGGCGCTCGCACAAAGGATACCCTCGAAAGTATGAAACTGCAGCGCCATGTTCTCGCGCAGACGAAAGACATCAACCGCTTTGCCGGCCTCGTGATAGGCAAGCACCCGGCTGTGAACAAAAGCATTGCGGTATAAATCGCTGGTGCTCGGATAGTGATTGGTCAGCAGCAGCGTATCAGAGCGCGCTGCCAGCGGTTTAAAAAGAGGCTTATGCCCCATAATCAGTCCGTGCACCAACGCGCGTCCGGATCCTTGAATGCGAAGCCCGATGCGCAGTCGCGCGGTATTCTCTGGAATAAAAACGGTATGATTGGTGTTGACGCTTTTGATAATATGCCCGTTTTTCTCGCCCCGTGCATTAATAAACCAGATAACCGCCTGCAGATGCAGGCCGGGTGTCGTATCAAGGTGAAAATCGAGACGGTTTTCAAGGAGAACGCACTCATTCAGTGCGAAATCGTGCTGAAAAACGGCATACAGATGCTGCCCTTCCTGAAGACTCGAAGCCAGGGCAAGCCCCGCGGGATTTTCTGATAAATCTACTCGCGCATCTGTCACACGCAACCAGCGCGCCATGGTTTTGCCCGCAAGCATGGGCATCGGCATATCCGGCTGACTCTCGGGTTTCAGTGTTTTAACGAACCGGTTTAATTCGTGCATCGAGATGCCGGTCTGCAAGGGTTTTGAAAAATCCACGGTTTCTAGAAGCTCTGCTGTCGGCACATTGGCATTTTCGCAATAACTGAACGCATCAATTGCCAGCGCCCGAAGCTGCAGGATACGCGATTCAGGAGCTTCGAGAACCATTCCAAGTGATTCACCGGCAAGAACGCGTGAGCGTACAAAAGCGCGCCTAAGCGGCATGTGTTCCTGATAACGAAACGCCTGCCCCTCCTCGCGGCGCGAGAGAGTACCGTCTGATTCAATGGCAAAGTATTCGGTCTTGCCAATACACTCACTCGCAGCAAAGCGTGTGGCAGAGACCAAATCGGTGAGATAATGCGGCCCGTAATAATCACCGTCCACCATTACGGCATACCAGTCGTCATCTTCAACAACGAGCCGGGCGCGTGCTGCCGTTTCACGGATAAGCACTACATTTGGCGAATCCGTCTCGTAGTCGATTGCATCCGATACCACCAGCCAGAGCGTACGCTCACTGAAATGCTGACGATTAAACTGTGCAATAAGGCGTTTACAGGCCCCCAGGGTGTCGGCCGCCGCAATCACGCGCACAGAAGGCCAGAGTGTTCGCGCCGGCGTATTGCCCACGCAGGCAAGCACATGTGCAAGCCTGTCGGTGACGGTGTGTTCCGACATGACCCGTCGCAGGCCCCAAAGACGCAGTTTTTCAAGTTGGATGGGGTTTTCACGCAGTCGCGAAAGTGTGTCGACATGTTCGAGCGCATCATCCCCGCATAGTACGAGGTTGCCAAACAGCAGGCGCACGCCAACTGAATCGTTACTGATGGTCAGTGTATTGCAGGCAAGCAGCTCAAAAATCCGACGCGCAAACATCGTCTGTGACTGCTTGATGGAATTAAGATTAATAGCGAAGTTGTAGCCTTTATACGCCTTATCCATGGCATGTGCCGGCAGATTGCCGACAATTAACGGCTGGTAGCTGGGGGGGAAGGCATAATTCGCATCGTTCTTGCCAAAATTGCGGTCATAAATTTCTACCGGCAGGATACAGGGGAGTGTCTCGACAAAATGTTCAAGATCACGCGTGCGCTCGGGATAGCGGACATAATAGGCACCTGCAAAACAGGCTGCGTCTTTGCGCACACCAATTTCCACGGGATTGTGTGTTTTTGGCTGGCAGGCAAACGGCAGCAGATACACGCGCCGGTGTCCAAGAAGGGACTGATAGCGTGGAATACATTCCAAATCGGTTGTAAATACATGGTCAAAAAGACTCGCCGTGTTGATAAATGTCTGAAAATGCACCGGGTCTTCCTTGTTCCAAAAAACAGTTGGCACCATCGCCTCCCGGCACGCGGCAAGGAGCGCTTCAAACTCAGGTCCCGGATGATTAACCCGATTGTGCCACGCCCCCCCTTCTCCAAGCCATGCAGACTCAACCATCAAAAGCTGCGGCTTGAAGGTTGCAAGCGTCTCGCGCCAGTTTTGTGGTGTAACCTGTTGCGCATGACATTCAAGGCTAAATGCATGAAAACTGAATTCATCCATGATGGTCATCATGCGCAGGCGGCGCAGTGCGGCAAGGTAATGTGCCGATGACTTATACGCATCCTCAGAAAAGCCCTTGACACTACAAATGGTACGCTTCTCATCGACAGAGCGTGAGGCTGGCGGAGCGTTTGTAAACCACGAAGGCATTGAGAGAGCAGGACGGCTTTTCAGCACTCGCGCCGCACGCACCGCGTTATAGAGTCGGCCAGGTAAACACCACAACCCCCATGGTCGGGTGAATACCTGCACCATGGCCTCACCAATCTGAAAAAAAGGATGGTTACGATAATGCAGAAGCTGGCTGTTCGTCAGTGCAAGCTGCTTTTCAACGCGCTCGACACGGTGTTTAAGACGGCGGTTTTCTTCTTGAATGCGAGTCAGCATGTCGCGAAAGTGAGCAGTAGTATCAGACGGCGTATCCGCCGGGCGCGAGGTCTTTTCCATAAAAATTCCAAAGTGTGCGAAGCAGGTTGAAATCCTGTCTAGCGGCGGGGATGATAAACCATCCGTATCAGTCTGACAAATTCTGCATGGTGATTTTCAGCGCTTCCTCAAACGGCACAGGCGGTGTCCAGTTAAGGCGGCTGCAGGTTGACTCAATATCGACCTGAAGACTGCCGCAAAGGCGTGACAATGCGTCTTCACGCCCCAAAAGACGCGCCATAAAAAAGAGCAGCGCCTGAGGAACGTGGAACAGACGTGCGCGCCGCTTCATGGCACTCGCGCAGCTCATCAACAATGTCGAGGTAGAAACATCTTCGCCATCGCTGACAAGAAATACCGCATTGGCAGCCCGGGGATGGGTGAGACACTGGCGAATCAAATCGGCCAGATTATCAACAAATACCAGACTTCGGCGATTCTCAAGGCCACCAAGCGGAAGGGGAATGCCCTTTTGTACAGCGTTTAGCATGGAGCGAAAATTCCCCTTCACTCGAGGGCCGTACACGAGAGGCGGACGGATAATAACAGCCTCCATTCCGGTTTCGCGCGCGATTGCAAACAGCCCCTGTTCCGCCTCCCATTTTGATTGTCCGTAAGGGTCAAGCGGATTTGGCGCGTGCTCTGCACGAAAGGGGTGCCCGGAAAGTGTTGATTCGCCATTGACCTTGATGCTCGAGAGAAAAATAAATCGAGAAACCCCGGCATCTGCCGCCTGGCGCGCCAGATTGAGGGTGCCCTCGACATTGACTCGGCGAAAGGCCGCAAGCGGGTCAGCCGCCTGTTCCCGCATCACATGCACCCTCGCTGCGGTATGGATAACGGCCTCGCAGCCGGCAAGCGCTTTTTTCCAGTCGGTGTCAGGTCCGATGTCACCAACAGTCACACTTTCCACACCGTCTGGCACTGGCCGTTCAGAACGCAATGCTGCACGTAGCGGCACACCGCTCGCGAGCAGGCGGCGCAGACAGGCCTCTCCCACAAAACCATTGGCTCCGGTGATTAATATGGGGTTAGTCATGCAGCATGCTCCCTTTTTGACAGTGCAAAAAGCTGTTCTGCAAGACGCTGCATGATGCTCTCGCGCGCAAATCGCGCCTTAAATGCGCCACGGGGGGGTATACTGGATGGCATACTGCGAATAACCTCAACGGCATGCTCGGCATCACATGGCGTAAAAACCTTAACATCAGGAAGTTCTCGCGCAATAAACGCTTCGGCAAAACCAGCCACACCGGCTGCAATGGGTTTTGTAAATGCCGCATATTCAAAGAGTTTTGAAGGAAGAACCTTCAAAAATGCCTGACAATCGTTCAAATGCAGAAAAAGAATATCCGCCTGTAGATAGGCGGCAACCAGAGCCTTGCGCTCAACCGGTGACAGCAGGCTTACATTCTGCACGTCTCGAGCCTCAAGTGCATTCAAGAGCGCCTCGCGGCGTCCTCCGTCACCAATCAATACAAAGTGGTGCGTTGCCGCAAGCGCCACGGCCATGGGCGGGATGATTTTTTCAAGCCCCTGCCCCTCCCCCATATTGCCCGCATACAGTATGATTTTTTTTCCGCCTGTGGCCCATGAAGCCTTTTCTACGGTTTCGGGCGGCGTTAAAAATAATGAATCTATACCGTTAGTGAACACATCGCAGTGTTCAAGCTGAAAGTGCTCCCGGCAATAGGGCAAAAACCCTTCGGACACAACGTTCACCCTGGCAGCGGTTTTGAATGTAAAGCGTTCAATGGTGCGCAAAAACGGCGACATCAACCGCATCAGCGGGCGCGGCAGAATATCACCCAGGGTATCAACAAACAAATCGCGCACATCAAAATACAGTGGTGCTTTCTGACGGCGTGCCACAATCGCCCCCAAAAAACCGGTAAAAAGCCGCGAGGAGGTCGCAAATACCGCATCGTAGTTTTCTTTACGGGCTACACGCAGCGACTTGAAAAAAAAATGCGTAAACGCCTGAACCTGGGCACGCATGCCACCCCGGTGCAGAGGCAGGGTAAGTCGCGTGATGCGAAGCCCGTCGATGTCTTCCTCAGACGCTACAGAAACCGTGTGTGAGGCGTAGCGGTTTGGCATACTGGTAATCACATGGATGCGCACGTTATCAGAGTAGCGTGCCTTGAGCGCGCGCACGAGTGCCGCCGTACGAAACGAACCCGCCGATAAATCCGGCTCGTAATAAAAACTTAACAGCAAAAGATTCACGCACGCTCCCATCTGATTCACGCCGCGGATTCTACCATATCCGACTTCTGAGGATTCACCCGCTCATCAAATGCGCCATGGTGCTCAAGCCAGAAATTAAAATAGAGCAACTGCCAGATTTTGCACGTTTCATTGCGCTTTCCACTGAAGTGGGCACTCAGTATGGATTGCATGACCGACAGGCAGCAAACGCGGCTCACAGGCCCTTTTTGCAAAATAGCGGCAATGCGCGCCTCACCAAGGGCATTGATGCTCGCATCAAGAGGCGGATTAAAACCGGCTTTTGGCTGATTGACAAGGAGGTGTGGCAGTTTTTTGGCAAGCAACGCCCGCAGAGGCTGCTTGCCACGTCGAAACCCCATCAGAGTACTGACTTTAGCACTTTGTGCATATGCCAGCAGACTGTCTGCGAGAAGCGGTACACGGATTTCGACCGCATGCTGCATGCTGGCCATGTCAGTGACCGTAAGGTTGTGCGCGAGAAAGCCCGTAAGGTCAAGCGCGAGCGCCTTCTCAAGATCTGTTTTAGCCGTTAACGCGCGCAGATACTGGCGCATCCTTGCCCAGAAGGATTCACACGCATGAGGATTTTGCAGGAGCGCATTAACTTCTTCTGGCCCCAGATATCCAATCAGCTGTGTATAAGCCTTGACGAAGTCTGCCTCTGCCGCAAAACGGATAAGGCGGTCGGTTTTACGCGCAAGGGAAGGGTGCTTTCGCAACCAGCTGGCACTTGCACGCAAAAGCGGTGATAACGCGCGCAGCAGAGGACGCAGACGCAGCATCAGGTAGCGCGGGTAGCCTGCAAAAAGCTCGTCAGCACCCATGCCGGAGAGCATGACCTTAAACCCACGCGCACGCGCGAGTGCGGAAAGCTCGGCAGTCGCAAGAAACGTAAAATCTGAAATCGGCTCACCGGTACCGGCGGCAACCGCACGAAAAGCCTCAAGAATATCCTCGGGCGAGCGCGACTCAGCGCACATTTCTGCCATTTCAAGCGGCAAGTGAAGCCGCTCTGCGATGTCCTTTGCCGTGGCGGCTTCCGCTTCACGCCCGGGATAAGTGGCACAAAAGCCTTTGAGTCGCCCGCCAAGAGACGCCGCCAGTACTGAAGAATCAACTCCGCCACTAAAAAAAAGGCCAACGGGCACATCGGCTTCAGACTGCAGCCGCGCGGCAGCGTCTACGAGTTCTTCAAGACTCTCGCCTTCTGGGGCATTGAGTGGCTGCGCCCATGTAAAAGGGGTCGCCTTCCAGTGCTTCCAATCGATGGTTAGCCCGTGCCCTGGCGGAACTTTCTCTACGCCGATAAAACCGCTGTGCGGCTCATAGAGAAAACCATTTAAAAGAAATTCCGCGAAAAAAGCGCTGTCGGGCTGTAAGCGCGTACTGGAAAGTGCGCCCAGTCCTTTAATTTCGGAACAAAACTGCCAGCCTGAAGCGTCTTCCCGCCAGTAGAGCGGTTTGATGCCAAGGCGATCGCGCGCCAATACCGTTATTCCCTTTTCGTTGTCAGTCAGTGCGAGTGCGAACATGCCATCAAATCGAGAGAAACACTCCCTGCCAAATTCCCGCCAGGCATGCAGCACAACCTCGGTGTCTGAATGGGTCGTGAACGTGTATCCCTTCGCCTGAAGCTCTTCCCGCAAAGACGCGTGATTATAGATTTCGCCATTAAAAACGAGCGCGAGGGAATCACCAAAACAAAAGGGCTGATTGGCACGTGTGCCGGTATCAAGAATGCTGAGGCGCACATGCCCAAGCCCCACGGCACAGGGCAGGTTTTCAGGTATCCAGACACCTGAGGCATCCGGCCCGCGATGCTGTATGGCTTCAAGAGACGCCTGTAAATTCCGGTGCCCCTGACTGCTGATATAACCCGCAATTCCGCACATACGCTCACGCCCCCGCGCTCAAATAACGCCGACAATACCACAACAGAGCGATATCCCCAACGCGCTTAAGATAGTATTTTCAAGTGGCTTGGGGTTATACTCTTACCCCAATCAGCCATCAACAGGGATTTTGCGTGACCTTAAAGGCCATGTACAACACCATTGCCGAGCACTATGCCACGGCAAACCGCTTTGGCGCCATCACGCGTTCGCACGATGCCGCCATAGCGCAGATTGAGCGCTTTCACCTTGGACAACGCCCGAATTACAAAGTTTTGGATTTTGGTGTCGGCGATGGCGCTTTTGCGAGCCGTCTGAACGATACTCTCGCGGATGCACATTTTACCGGCATTGATGTTTCGCGTGAAATGTTAAAACGTGCCAGCTCTGCCCTGCCTCTGACGACCATCGAAGCGAGTGCGGCTGATGCCGACCGCTTTCTGCCGCCTCACAGTCAAGATCTCGTACTCGCGCACTTTATCAACGCCTACATTCCCATTAGTACCCTGTTTCGCGAAGCCAATCTGCTCACACGCGCCAATGGCCATTTTTCACTCATCACCACCACCTACGAATCGTTTCCACTGGCGCAGCGCTATCTCGCGGAATTTATCGCCAAAGACACGCTCCTTGGACGCATTGTCGGGCATTATTACAAGGCTGTGGTCAAAAACACGACTGTTGCCAATGATCTCGAATCACTGCTGAATACTTTCCATGAAAACCATTTTGAAGTAATTGCCCATGAGCGTCTCAGTATTCCGATTACCATCAACAATGTCGAGGAACTGGCGCGTTTTGGGATTGAGGGCACCTGGTTTCTAAACACGCTCTCGATTCGCATGCTGCCACGCAATTTTTTGCTGGAGCGTTTAAAGCGCCTGTTCACGGGCATATTTACCTTTCCTTACCACGACACCCACATTATTGATGTCATTCTCGCGAAGAAATGACAGTTAGCTGTGGAGACCATCCGGTAGAGGCCCTCCTTTATAATGGCGCCAGAGTCAGGCGCCGGGATGCGTCAGGTGACGAGCTGCAAATGCCTGTTTCAAATGGTTCGTACTGTTTTCAAGCGTAAATACCTCGCGCAGCAGTGCCTGTGCTTTTTTAACTGACTGATAATTGTCACTGAGCCACAGTTGATTTTTATATTTTTGCTGATTTTTTTCACGCGCAATAATCGAATCAAGAATAGCTGCCACAGGGCGAGAGCCCGGGTCACGTCGATAGGTGGAGAGTGTTTGCCGTCGGCTGTCGAAAAACTTTCGGGACTGATGAATGCCGTATTTGTTGGAACCGAGGTCTACCGCACCTTCGTATTCGCCCCCATTGATAAATTGTTCGTCAGTGACACAACCCCACTTCGTGTAGACAATGCCGGCATCCAGAACGGAAATAACTCCAGAACCGTTGAAACGCATTCCCATATCATCCATTCGACAAACGTATTTACAAAGGTGCTTTAATCGTTCAAGTACCTTTGGTTTACACCATGGATAAATGACCAGAAAGGGATTTTCCGGCGGCACGTTTTCGTTCTGCAACTGCTCTTCAAGTTCGTCCTTGACAAGCTGCCAGTATGCTCTCCTTTCCGCATCAGATGCGTCAGCCTGCGGGGCTGGGACAGTCTGCTGCAGTTTTTTTAAGCGCTGCTCACCGTATCGCTCTGCAAAGAGCTCCTGCATCAGTGCCGTACCCTGAGGATCGCCCGCCACAAAAACGGTTGACGTGAAACGTTTATCCCCCGCCTGCACCCGACGCTTTATTTCCCGTGCAAGACCAAGCGCTTCCTCAAAACCCTTGCCATTGCGTATGGTGCCAAAACTCAGGATATTGGGTGGCTTGGCAAGTACCGCCTCAATGGATTCGGGATTTGAGCTTAAAAGTTGCGAGGCAACTGTCAATTCATTCGCCTTGCCTGCCAAATCATAGGGCTCAAGCGCATACAATCCACCACCAGGTATCAACCGCCCGAAAAGGAGCACGCCTTTTTGACTGGCTCGAATGGCATTTTTCCGGTCTTTTTCGTTAAAAAACAACACGGAATCAGCTTCACGCATCAACGCATGGGTCATTTCCTGGAGATGCGGCCTTGTGTAATTTTGCTTGTACTCGTGAATCGTCAGGTTGACCGCAAACCCTTCATCTTGAAACCGCTTGATATCCATCGGCATAAAAAAATGCGCCCGTTTGTGGTGGTCTGATATGGATATCAATTCCCGATGTGCGTCCATCAGCTAATTTATGGATGCTTTTAACCATTTGCTCAATTACATTCTGGCGAAGCACATCGATGCGTGCGGCAGATAATGCTGCGGCAAACAGCAGATTAACAGAAGGTTTTTTGAGCGGTGGTAATGGCTCAGACAGGTTAAAAAGTGCCTCAGCGGGCAACATGGAAAGTGACCATAACGCTTTTGTCAGCAGCGCGGTGTTCAGTTGAGTGGCATGAAACTCGCCCTCAATGTGCAAAAGCAGCTTTATCCAGTCTTCCACCACTTTTCGCTTTTTTTTAAGCTGTTTGCAGGATTGCTTGTATGTTTCAAGCGATCGCCGCATTCTTGAGTGCTCACCTTTCGTTAATGCTCCTCTTTCCTGGTTGAGACACTGTTCAATGCTCTGCACGTTTTCAGATGCACCCTGAAGCGCCTCATCATAGTCGGCCATTAAAGCATCAAGCTTCTCAAGTTGAGTCTCCAGGGAATGACGCTCAAGCTGATTCACCTTCCCCCCAAACAGTGAGGTATAAAACAGGCTGGTCAGTGTCCCGCTCTCCGATATCAGCATTTTCGGCGTTGCGAGGGTAGTTTGCCGTATAATCCTTGGAATAATATAGCTCAGAGAAGCCCCTTCACGGAAACGATAACCGGTCAGTACCGCGTGTCCATTGGCCACTGACTGCAGTACCTCCACCGTCGGCAGAGTACCCGCAGGCACTGGCGTACAGCCTTTGTAACAAGGAAGCGAATAATGCTTATCTGCCTCGCGTATCCAGATACAGTCCGTACCCTCACCGAATTCCAGAAATCCCGCTGCCAGAGACAGTGCGTATTGCCCGTCACCCGTTTTGGCGTTTTCATCAAAAGGGGCTGTCAGCAGGAAGATTATCTCAGGCACATTGGCAGGATTATTCTGTCGGGACTTGATGGTAATTTCAGACACGGTGGGATTCATACGCGATGCAGGAACCATGAAAGGCCTTAATTTGTTGACTTTGTTCATATTGCATCATGTCTAAAAAACTTCTCCAATGGTATTGGGCCTGATGTATGGATAATCAGGGTTAGGGCGTGTCCTCATTACTTTAAAAAGAAAATGTGTGCTACTACTAATAAAAGAAGCGTTTATCATGCCTGCTTTTTGAGGAGAACGAATTCCAGAATGATGAAGGCATAACCCGGTCGGAGCGAGCCATCAAATGATAATGAAAAAAATGCGCATTTTCTTTCTTTTGCTGGTCTCACATACCAGTGCTTTTGCGGCTTTTTCCACCCATATTCTGGGACGCGACTTGAACATGCCATTACTGGGAAATATCGGTCATATTGGCATCTCCGCTACTCCCTGCGAAATTTCCTGTCAGATACTTGAAGTAATGAATGATGACAAACATGTCATTCAGCTTAACCGTCTTGAAGACTTCAAAAACACCTCACGCTTCTGGGGCGGACGCTATGGCATTGCCTCGGAAAAAAGCGCCGTTTTGCGTATTTTAAGAGAAGGCAATTTTCAAAGCGATTTAGACTGCACGGACTATACGGCTGCATCGACTTATGCAGTGAACCACGGTTACACCGATTCAGAGGGAAAGGTACGATGCACCCGTCGGGGGCAATTCCGGTGTGACACGTTCATTTATCACCTGTTAACCTCAAACGGCTATCCTCTGCCATTAAAAAACGGCATCGCCCCTCGCAGCATTTTTAATGCATTTCCTTATGCAGAAAGCAATGCAAACCACTCAAAAGCCGATGACTCTCATTTACACTCAGGGGGAGTTTCAAAAAAATATCTGCAGCTGGATGCGATGAGCGTCTCTGCAAACGTGAATGAGATAAGAAAACTTATTTCCCTCTTTTGGCGTAATCAGGACGATGATTCTCGTCTGAAACATAAAATCATCCCGACTATTCATCATATTTTTGAAAGGGAATGTCTCGATGCAAAAAGCCCTGATTGCAAAACCGTAGAGGCCGATATTATCTCTTTTTACACTGACGTTATTGAAAAGCAGACCCTCGTTTCCGATATCAGTGCAAACATCGTCATTCGAGGCCTCCTTAACCTGCGTTCAAACCCGTATCTTCTTAAAAACCATGCGAAAATGAACGCATTTCTTGATGATTTGCATCAAAATTTTGATGCAAAAACAAGACTGCGACTTAAAATAGATATCATGCAGACAAACATGCTCTTCGAAGAACACTATATACCAGAGATAATTGCAATTTTAGAAAAAGAGAACAGCGCGGCTCTGTATGGCACTTTCAACCGATATCTGGTTTCAAGACTTTCACACAACTTCGATAATGCGTTTACACCAGGCATCAGAGAACAACTGCGGTTATACAGTGAATCAATTCGCAATTTGCATGACCATATCCGTCAAGACAGTGCCCCACTTCGCAGCCGTTCTTTACCCGGAATACTGGACTATGGTGCATGGCTTGAAGCTGACGCGCTCATTCTTTCAGCGACACCGGAGGATGCAGCAAAACGCATCGCCGATTTTCTGGGCACGCTTAAAACCGAATCGGATAAGGAACATTATGTAGCCGGCCTTTCAAACAGCACGTATTTACAAAAAGCCTTCGCACGCGAGCCGGCACTGGTTGATTTTAAAAAGCGTCATAACGATGTCTATGAAAATACCGTAGGTCTGCCGCTTCGCGCGGCATGGTAAGCTCAAAGCCCGAGATTATCACGCTTAAAGACCCGGTCGGCGCGATAACTTGAACGCACCAGAGGACCTGCGGCTACTTCAAAGAACCCCTTTTTCAGCCCCTCCTCACGCAGCGCATCAAACTCTTCGGGCGGGACGTAACGCGCTATAGGCAGGTGGTTGCGCGTGGGCTGCAGATATTGGCCAAGGGTCAGAATATCAACGCCACAGGAGCGCATGTCATCCATCGCCGTGAGAATTTCTTCTTCTGTTTCGCCAAGCCCAAGCATCAGGCTCGTTTTAGTAAGCAAATCCGCGCGATACGTTTTAGCAAACCGCAGGACCTCCAGCGTTTGCCAGTAGCCGGCGCGGTTATCACGCACCGGATGGGTCAGGCGTTCAACGGTTTCCACGTTTTGAGCAAAGACATCAACGCCACTGTCAAGGAGCAGCGCCACATGGTCGGTGTTTCCCTGAAAATCAGGGGTCAACACTTCGACTTTCGTTTTTGGGGAGCGCGCCTTGATGGCACGCACCGCGCTCGCGTAGTGAGCCGCACCGCCATCGGGGAGGTCATCGCGGTTGACCGAGGTCAGCACAACATAATCAAGATTCATGAGTGCCACGGTTTCAGCGGTTTTTTCAGGTTCATTTTCATCGAGCCAGCCATGCGGATTACCGGTATCGACCGCGCAAAAGCGGCAGGCTCGGGTGCATACTGACCCCATCAGCATAATAGTCGCTGTGCCATGCGACCAGCACTCCGCAATATTGGGGCATTTGGCTTCTTCGCAGACAGTTGACAGCCCATGCCGGCGTACTTCGTCTTTCACCTTCTGATAATTGGGCGAGGTGTGGCTGACAATGCGCAGCCATTCAGGTTTGGGGATGCGCTCATGCACGGTGTCGGTTGCCTTCACACCGTCACGAATGGCGATAATGCCCTCTGGTGTGGTGTATTTTTTACCACTTTCCACCACAACCGGTATCCCCTTTAACGTGGTCATATCCACTCCCGCCATTTAAATGCCGAACATGATCCCAAATTGAACCGTTAAGATCAACCCTGGTCAAGCCGCCGCCGCATGAGTGCCACCAGCAGCGGGCCGTGTGAGCCATCGCAAAGTGGCGGGCTGTTGGTGGCCTTGCATCCACAAAAGAGAGCGGTTTCGCTGACAGGCGCCACATAGTCGAGCGACTGCGTACAATCTTCACGGTCACAAAGCGGCGGGAGCTCGCTCTTACCGCAACCGCACCAGCGGTAACATTCGCCCGCCTGAACCTCGAGCGCGACTGGACGCAGGCGACAATATTCTTCATCCATTCTGGCGCTCCCGCTGCTCAAGCCACCAGCCGCCAGCGAGTGCCAGCAGCAGCGTTATGAACGACAGGGAAAAGCGAGACAGACAATGCGGACAGACCAGTAAAAACGCGCCAATCGCATACACATACAAAATACCTGCCTTTTCAAGCATCGGCTGGATTCGCGCCGTGCGCGCAAGCAGGCGCGCCCCAAACCACCAGGTAAGCACCAGTGGCAGCAGGTACACGAGTTGATAGCCAAGTGACGCAAGCAGCATCCTGCCACTCGAATAGCCCTGCTCCATCAGCCATTGATTAAATACCAGCGAGGGATTAAAAAGGCATCCCTGCTGAAACACGCTCAGCATAGCGCTGACCAGCACGACTAGCGGCATCAAAAACCGTAAACGGCGAACAGGCGCGCGCACCACTTGAATGAGGAAGGTTAGCAGGAAAACGCCCGCCATCACGGCGATGAGACGCAGCACTTCATGCATGCTGATAAACCAGCTTGAGAAACTGCGCTGTAAAAACTGCGTCACACCAAGCGTGATAATCGCGGCCCACAGCGCGCGCTGAGGAAGATGCTCTCGACTCACAAAGACGAGAAGTGCAAGGAAGCCAAAGAAGAAAAACAGCGCGCAGGGTACAAACGCATCAACAAGAGCAAGCGCCGGGGTCAGAGGCAGCACGGATTGAGTCGCGCGCATGCTGGATGTCAGGCGACTTGCCTTTGCCCACTCGCGCAGCACGCGTATCGTGTTTGCCGTGAGTTTTCCATCTTTTAACAGCGCCTCATGGCAGTAATTAAGCGCGTGCAGCAGCACTTTACCAGTAGTTTGTGAGGTATCAAATCCCACCCAGCGGCTGTCACAGAAGATAATCGACGGTACGGCAAAATCACCCGCCTGCCCTATTTGCTTTTGTGCCTCATAAAAAGCCTTCAGCGCATTGCTGTCGAGGTCAATAAACTGCCGCTTAACCTTAAGCCATGGCAGTGTCATGGCAAGTTCATCAAAAAACGCCTGCGCATGCTGACAATGTTCGCAGGTTGAGGACAGGTACAGGTCAGCCTGCAGCGTGCCTGTAGATTTCTCCAGCGGCGCACCCGCAGCAACTGACGCGCACAGCAGACACAAAACGGCCAGCAGCCATGTTTTCATTGAATTCTCCAGGTTTCCTGCAAAAAACTATACCGGATTGACGCAAAGCCCGGTATAGTTTTCAAAAGGATTTTTTGGGAGAAAACATGCGCTTGAAGCAACTCGCGGGTATCCTGCTGTGCATGGGGCTGTCAGCCGTCAGCCTGAGTGCAACATCTAAAGACTGCAAGGTCATCGCGGGATACAACAGTAAAAGCCTGCCGCTGGAGGCACTGCGCGATGAGATTCAAACACTGGTTTTTGAAGCGAGTGGGGTGCCAGGCCTCATGATTGGCATTGTCTCAGAAGACGAAACCGCCATCATCAGTTGCGGTGAGACCGCTATTGGCAACGGGCAGCGCCCGGCGGCTGACACGGTCTGGCCGATTGGCTCTGTCTCCAAAGTCTTTACCACACAGATTTTTGCGGACATGGTGAACAAGGGAGAGGTGGGCATCAACACGCCGGTGTATACTCTGCTGAAAACCGCGAGACCTGAAGGACAGCCGGTTACGCTTTTAAACCTCGCTACTCACAGTTCCGGCTTCCCGCGCCAGCTCCCTACCCTGCCGGCAAATGACGATTATCAGACGAACCTGCCTTATGACATGTCAAACTTCATGGCCTGGTTCTCCACGTTTACGCCCGCCACAGCTCCCGGAACCCATTACGAATACTCTAACGTAGCCTTTGGCCTGCTTGGGCAGCTCCTCGGAAAAATCGATAATTCCAGTTATGCCAGCGTGCTGCAAAAACGGCTCATAACCCCACTGGAACTGACGGATACCACCCTCGCGCCAACTAAAGAGCAGCAGACACGCCTCGTTAAAAGCTACTGGCTCAATGGCGACCTGATTAAAAAAGACTGGCAGTTTGATTTTGAGCAGCCAAGTGGCGGCATTTATTCCAGCATGCGGGATTTACTGAAATTCGCCCGTTACAGTCTTGGTAAAACGCCGGAAAGCGCATTGAATACCATGCTGACACAGGCAAGCTATCGCTATCAGGCGGACTTTGATAATCCACTGGCGTTTGGGCACGATGCCATGGCACTCGGCTGGATAGTGGATTTCCCCTCACAAAATCTCCCGCTGGTCTTAACAAAAAGCGGATGGGTGAATGGGGTAAACTGTTATGTCAAACTGCTGCCAAATGCCAATCTGGCACTGGTGTCTTTGAGTAATAAGCCATACCTTAACGTCGACACGGATTTGCGCCGTATGGCAGGCACCCTGCTTGGCGCACGTGCGGGAGAAACTGTCAGTAACCCGCTTTAGGACTTGTATCACCCGCATCAGCTTCCCGAATCAGTTGCAGCGCGTCACGCATGCTGCGTGTCAGCGGTCGGCGTGACACCGTGTAGATGGTCAGAGTTTCTGAATGTGTCCGGCCTGCCTGACTCCAGGCGAGTTGAAAGTGCACATGCTTTGGCAACAAAATATCGGGGTCTTTGGGATATCGCGGGGTTACAACCATGTCTACCTCCATCACGCCTTCCTGCAACAATTGAAGGATACGCCGCTCAACGGCATGCAGCGTATTAAGGTTTGACTCCGCGGTTCCCGGCACCATGTTCTCGATGGCATGCTCTCCACCAAGCAGCAGTCCCACAAGGTGCGACCAGTGATAGTTACGCCCATGCAGCGCAAAATCAGACATTCCATGCGCACGAAACATTTCCTGACAGCTTAGACCGGCGAGCTGCTTTTGCGACAATCCACGCGCTTTTTTGGTATGCACGGTCTGCTCTGTCACGGTAAAATGGCGCGTTGTTGCGCGTTTTCCTGCCGAAATGCGGGAAGGCAACTGATGCGGTGCATGCGGTTTTTTAGCATCCGGCGTCACGGGTAGAAAGAGGGTGCTGCGTGCGCTTTTGTAAAAAGAACGGTATTCATGTCCGCCGGGAGAAAGGAAGCTGCCACCGGTTTTAGACGGCTCAAGTGCCGCAACCCTTACACCAGTTTTTTTTATGGGAGTCAAACGTACCTGGCTCTCGCTTTGTAACACAAACTGATTGTCCCCCTCCTCATACACAAGGGGTCTTTTCCTTCTGCGAGACGGTTCAACAGACGCTGAGGCAGCCCCTGTTTCCTGCGCTGTCGCTCTTATCCTTTCGGAATGCCGCGATTTTATGTCTGAGTGTGTCAGCACGCCCGCACGCTCTAAAAAATAGAGAAGACTCGCACGCGACACACGCTCCCGCTCCCGTTCCCGGAAAAAATCCGCTATTTCGCGCCATACTGCTTCAGAAACCGCTACATTCTTTAAACAGGGCAACATGCGAAACGCCGCTCGCTGAAGCGCGTGCAAAGACGCGGCATCAGAGTCAAGGTGACTTGCTGACGGTCGATGAGACTCTTGCAGGGGTTGAATGTCCACTTTATCATGTGGCATGGGTAAAGAACACTTTATATGGCAAACCTGATCACATTATAAACAATAAAATAATTAAAATCCATTTTATTTCTTTTTAATACATACGCTTTAGACGCTGTCAGACAGCATTTCCTAACCTCCGTGTATGTATTGCTCTAAATGCTCAATCGTTCGCTTATGGTCTTCAAGCAGATAGTACAGTACGTCACCGATGGAGAGTACATCCACAACGTCCCCCTCTTCCGCTACCAGCAGATGGCGGCGACGGGTCTCGGTGATAACCTGCATGGCGGCTTCAACACTTTCATTAATATCGAGAATTGAGACTCTGGCGCAAAGGATGTCTCCGACTTTTGTTTCATTTGCATTCAGCCCCTCATGCACCAGATTACGGACAATATCCCGCTCACTCACAATCCCGATAATATTGTACTCGTCCATCACCACCAGAGCACCGATATCGCTGCTCTTCATTATTTGAACGCACTGGGAAACTGACACATCAGGATGCACACGCGCAAACTGCCCGCGCGGTCGCTTTAAAACGGAATACAGGCGATTGGCCATGATTGCCTCACTGCAAAACTGCTCACATCATGTTGTATAAATATAGCACAAATCAACGTGTTTGAATGAGTCTGTCAAGATGGTTGGAAAAAGACTGAATTTCTTTAGGCGTTAAACTGTCGATATGGCTCTTAATCATGCCACTTTCACGCAGGGATTCATTCACATGGCGCGCGGTTAATACCTGGCCAATGTTGTTGGCGGTATAGAGGGTACCGCGGGGATTAAGGGCAATTGCCTGTTTTTTAACAACGGCATCTGCCAGAGGGATATCAGCGGTAATCACGAGGTCATGCGGCTTTACATGAAGAGCAATGTAATTGTCTGCCGCGTCAAACCCCGCCTCCACTTTTACCCGGCGGATAAAGGGGGATGGCGGAATCTGTGCCAGATGGTTCGCCACCATGATGACCGCCACACGTCGTCGGGTGGCGGCTCGAAAAAGAATGTCCCGAATAGCCCTGGGACAGGCATCACCATCTATCCAGATGTTCACGGTTTGTATCTGCTTAGCTGACCACTCGCCATGAACCGTCTGCCTGTCGGCACGCTTTACCATAGATTTGCTGATTACGGCCACCGATAATCGCGCTGGTGGTGTACTCACGGCAGGGCTGGTCATTCGCGTAATAGGTGCGCGTGGGTTGTACCGTGTAGCGGTTTCCTGAATCCGGGTTTTGCCACACTACCGCGCGTCCGGTTGGCGCTGTTTCGAGCGCACGCTGCATTTGCATCTGGTCAACCTTATCCATGGTTTTACCGATTTGACCGCCAAGAATGGCTCCCACAAGGGCCCCGCCTGCAGCCGCTGCTACTTTACCGCTGCCACCGCCAAACTGGCTGCCAAGGAGACCACCGACTACACCGCCGGCAACCGTACCGACTCCTTCGTTGTTGACTTCGGCGCAACCGGCAAGAAACACGGAAACACACAGAGACGCAACTGCCAATTTTTTCATGTTAATCACCCATTTTACCCGCTTTAGAGCGAGCAATTGTTAATTAATTCGCCAGGCATTCTAGCATCACGATTGGTTATTATCCAGTATGGCGTGAATGCCTCACTCTGTCGGTGAGCTGACAGAGCAGTTCATACCCGATGGTTCCAGCAGAATGGGCGATGCGCTCAATGGGCATGTGCTCGCCCCAGAGTTCTACCGCATCCCCTGTACAAACGTCTACAGAGTCTGTGAGATCAACCGTCAACATGTCCATCGAGACGCGTCCGACAACAGGCACTTCCTGTCCGTTCACGGCTACACTGGCGTCTTTTCCGACATGCCGTGGATATCCATCCCCATAGCCAATGGGAATGATACCAATACGCGATGGTCGGCTCGCAACCCAGGCATGTCCATACCCTACAGGCTGACCCGCTGCTATATCATGGATAGCCGTGATGGCTGACATCAGACTCACCACCGGACGAAGCCCGACATCCTTCGCCGTAGTGCCGGAGAATGGCGAGACACCGTAGAGCATGATACCCGGGCGTACCCAGTCTGCAGTCGTGCCGAGGCCTGATAAAATGGCGGCAGAATTCGCGATGGACACCATCCCCGCATGCGCATTCAGCGTTGCAAAGGTTGCAAGCTGCTGACGATTGGCACCGTGATCAGGCTCATCTGCCCGCGCAAAATGCGTGATGACACAGGGATTTTTGGCAATCCATGAACTGGCATTCAGTGCCGCAAGCACGCCTGGAACGTCCTCTGGTAAAAATCCAAGACGCTGCATGCCGGTATTGACTTTCACCCAGACCGAGGCGGGGGGTGTTGTGAGCGGCGTTTGCAGCATGAGCGCGAGCTGCTCGTGGCTGTGCACCATGGAAATGCAGTCAAGTCGATTTACAGAACGCCATTCTTCTGCATCAAAAACTCCTCCCATCAGCACACAGGGCGTGCGTGCACCAAGCGCACGAATGGCACATGCCTCATCGAGAGCAGCTACACCAAATCCATCCACCTGTCCTTCGAGCACTGGCACCACGTTTTCAATGCCACAGCCATAGGCATTGGCTTTCACCATGGCAAGCACGCGACTTTGCGGTGCAGAGGCATTTACCCGCCGCAGATTATGCAGCAGCGCCGCAGGATTAACCCGCATCCACGTGGGGCGCGTCATCAGCCCATCTCCTGAGCCTGATAGCCATTGTAGGCGAGATCTTCAAACCGGGTATACTTTCCAATGAAAGCGACCCGCACCTTGCCAATCGGTCCATTACGCTGCTTGGCGATAATGAGTTCGGCCGTTCCCTTATCGGGACTGTCTTCGTTATAGACTTCATCCCTGTAGATAAAACAAATCAAATCGGCATCCTGCTCAATCGCGCCGGACTCCCGCAAATCAGACATCACCGGACGGCGGTCGTGCCGCTGCTCCAGACTTCGGTTCAACTGCGAAAGCGCGATAACCGGCGCCTGCAATTCCTTGGCAAGGGACTTTAAGCTTCGAGAAATTTCCGATATTTCAGCTGTTCGGTTATCCGCCTTAAAACCAGGCACTTTCATCAGCTGCAGGTAATCGACCACCACAAGCCCAATCTGTCCATGTTCACGGGCAATGCGGCGGGCACGCGCGCGCATTTCAGAAGGGCTGAGCGCCGGGGTATCATCAATAAAAAGCGAGGCTTCTGACAACATGTGCACCGCTGATGTCACACGCGGCCAGTCTTCCTCTTCGAGTTTTCCTGTACGGATGCGGTGCTGGTCAATCCGCCCGAGTGAAGACATCATCCGCATGGCCAGTGAATCGGCGGGCATCTCCATGGAGAACACCAGCACTGGCTTGCCTCCCTTGATGGCGGCATGCTCGGCCATGTTCATCACGAGCGTGGTTTTACCCATCGAGGGTCGACCGGCCACAATCACCAGATCGGAAGGCTGCAGGCCGGAGGTCATGCTGTCGAAATCGCTGAGCCCTGTTGCAAGTCCCGTCAACGCATCGCCATTGTTATAAAGTGCGTCAATTTTCTCAACGGTCTTGACGAGAATGTTCTTGATGCTCTCAGGCCCACTGCCACTCGCTGTTTGCTCGGCAATGGCGAACACTTTGGTTTCAGCCAAATCGAGCAGTTCCGTGACTTCACGCCCGCCAGGGTTATAAGCGGAGTCAGCAATGTCAGTGGCGACACCGATAAGCTGACGCTGTACGGATTTTTCACGCACAATCTGCGCATAGGCACTTACGTTAGCCACACTGGGCGTGTTAGTGGCGAGCTCAAAGAGGTAGGTCTCGCCACCCGCTTCATCGAGGGTATTGGTAGATTTCAGCTGTTCAAGCACCGTAATCACGTCAAACGGCTGCTGTCGCCTTGAAAGCTCAGCAATCGAGCGAAACAGCAGGCGATGCTCCGTGCGGTAAAAATCCTCTTCACAAAGTGCACTGCTGACCTTGTCCCAGACCTGGTTATCGAGCATGAGCCCACCAAGAATGGACTGCTCCGCTTCAAGCGAGTGTGGTGGACGCTTTAGCGCATCCACGGTTTTTTTACGGGTTGTAACTTCACTCATACGTTCATTCACCAGATTACCTGACGACCATTGTAATACCATGAGACCATTTTGTGCCAATAGGATAGGCAGAAGATTTTGGCTCATGTATAATCACACAAATCATATAAAATTCACTATGAGCATAATTAGCCATGCCACGTGCACAATCATCCAAGCCGGTAGCAGCCCGCATCACAGAACAGGTATACTTTCCGCGCTGTGAATTTCACTCACGTTTTACCAACACGCTCTCTGAAACCCTTATTGGCACCGGGACATCCGGTTTATTTGCCATGAATAAGCCAACACGCTGGGCGAGTTATCATCGCGGCACCAAAAAGGGACTTTCCGGTGTTAAAAAAGGCACCTTTGCTTTTAAGGGGAATCAACCTAAACTCGAGAACGCTCAGGCTCCAAAAACCGGTAATTTTTTTAGCCCGTTTGCGTTTGAGGATTATCAATCTGCCGTTAAGGGCTCTCGCGCAAGAATACTCAAAACGCGAAAAGCCTCATGGTATAATGCCCTGCTGAAATGGCAGAAAGACATGGCGGGCGACATTGTCGCGAAGGTTCGTGAGAAAAATCCCGCCATTCGCATCAACGCCGACTATGGCTATCCGTGCGTACTGGTGGCCATACCAAAACCTGCCGCTGAAAAAAACTACAATGTCTGGAGTAAGTTTGTCGCTGTTTACGTGCTTGCCATCGCCAATCGGCTCGCACGCGAACGCGGCGTGAACATTGAGATGGTTCGCCGTTCAAGTTTTGGCATGCTTCGCCCGGCGGTCGCTGACTGCGATAAAAGCACGCGCATCAGTCTCGGTCTCGTGCCAAAAGCATACGCTGCCTGCCTTGTCGATGCTATCGTCTACACCCACTCACTGCTGACAAATCCCGCCCCCTTTCAGATGCCTTTCACTTCAATACGCCTTGAAAAGACGCTTGCCGCTTACAACGAAGCCAATTCAACGGACACTAAAACTGTAGCCATTGCGCTTCAGCCTACACTCTGGGAATCGCTCTGGGCGAATGGCGATGCCGGTAATCGCTCTTTTGCGACACAGTTTTTCCGCAAAAAACTGGTATCTGAATACCTGATTGATTTAATCTTAAAAGCTCATCCCCAAAAATCCGTTGATGAAATTTTCAAGAGCCCCAGATTACTGAAGCAAACGTTTGCAATACCGTTGACAACACTTTTCAAGGCCTTTCGTGCTGTCAGGAAGCCGAATGGTAAAATGGCGCTTCCCATAAACGTGGATGCCTTTACGCTGAGTACGTTTAACTGGTCTCATAATTTACACCTGGATGAGCCTGAATTCTGGGACTTAAGCCGTAGATTTGCCCAACAGATAAATGCCCCAAAAGTGAAAACAGGCAAGCTTTGTCCAGGCTTCAGGCTTGATGGCTTTCACCTGTTTTTTGAACAGTACCTGAAGGATTTTTTCTTCAACCCTCCTGAAAAACTGGCGGCAGTAGACGGGTATGGCTCTGACTCTGATTGCGAGTTAACGTTCGTCTATCCTGAAGATGTGTCACTTGATATCTTCGGTAAAAAGCTGATTACCGCTACCGGCATGCGCGCCATCCAGCTGGCATACGCAGCGTGTCGCCTGTATCTTGGTAAAAAGCATCGAGTGGATGCGTTAAAAATTGGTTTTGATGCGCAGGACATGTACTATGAAACCGCAACAGCATTAAAAAGCCATGCCATCCCAATCCCCGAGGGTGATGAACGAACCGACCGCGGGCGCCAGCACGCCATTGGTTTTTTTGATGTAAATCACTGCAACACCAGTCACCGTAAGGGGCCAAAATTTCCTCTTGGCCCGCATGACAGGGTCTTTGTGCTCGATACCACCTCTGCTACCACCGTCGAAATCCATGAGCAGCTGCTGGAACTCCTGCAAACCCGACCGAAACTCGAGGTCATACTCACGGTAAGCAGCGGCCTCAAAAACGAACAGGGCATGTCCGACTATAACCCCTATGGAACTGTAAGGATGTTTGCCCGCAAAGAAGCACATTGTGACTGGATGTACAAGTGTCTAGTGAGGCTTGAAGAGGCTGCAGACTACCTGCATCCAGCTACCAGTCACTGGCTGCGGCGAACGGCTAAAGAGGCAGGCATGACCCCGACAAACAGAGAGATTATGTCGGGGCACAAATATTAGGGTCTGTTGACAATTGGTGACACGGCTGCAAACCACGTCAATTTGTCCAAATTTAACCTTGAGTTCGTTAAATAGAGCCGGCTATTCGCCTCACTCAAGATAAAATTTGGCCTAAATTGACGTGATTTTCGCTTCGCACCACCAAATGTCAACAGACCCTAGGTCGCGTACTTTCGCAAAGCATCAAAAACCTGCCTCAGCGAACCCAGACCTGCGTACGTCCCAGCATGGAAACGCCTACATAACCACGGACATACAGCTTATTGCCTTTCATCGTCATTTTCGCACGATAAATGGTACCGGTTTTTGGGTCAAGGATTTGACCGCCATCCCAGACACCGTCTCCGGCGCTTTTAAGTCCCCAGAGAAAGGTCAGTCCCTTGATGGGCTTACCCTTAAAACCACCCGGGCAGTTCGAACAAATACCGGTGTCGCCTGGCTGCGGGAAAATATTCACAATCCTGCCGCTTATAGTGCCGCCGGAATCACTGATGCTTACTACCGCACGTTTTTTTCCAGTTTTGTCATCAATTGTCGTCCAGTTGCCGGCGGGTGATTGTGCCAGTACAACCGGTGCCCACAACACTGAAAACAATAACGCAACCCATCCTTTATGCCATCGCATTTTCATCTCCATCAGAGTTTCTCCCTGTCAGCATAGGACAGCGCGAGCTGCTTTGCAATTATGCATTTTGCCCACTACGCTGAAAATAAGGGACATTAACATCTGGACATACCATGCTCTGGACGCTCTTGATGCTGTTGTCTTTACAACCACTGCCTGCAGACATTGATACACTGGGGGCAAAAATAACTCAGACCTTCTCAGAACAGCTGGATAAGGCACTGAAAGACCCCGGGCCTTTTATCAATTCGGCAAACGACCTGCGCAATGCCCTGCAGGCACAGGCCCCTTCCATGCGACCCGAAGTGCTGGACAAGGCACTGACTGCCCTTGCCTGCGCGAATGCCCGCAAGGTTGAGCATAACGACCTTCTGGCCGTAGTCGATTTTTCAATGCCCTCAAACGAAAAACGTCTGTGGGTATTTGACCTGCCTTCACGCACGGTGCTCTTCAATACGTTTGTCTCGCATGGCATCGCCTCTGGCAGCCTGATGACTGATACCTTCTCCAACCGTTACAACAGCCGCGCCACCAGTATCGGGGTGTTTCGAACCCTGAAACCCTATTACGGCCGTGAAGGATTGTCGCTGCGCCTCGCAGGCATTGATTACGGTTTTAACGAAAACGCGGAAGGCCGCTACCTGGTCATGCATGGCGGATGGTACATGGACGCTGATTTTATCAGTAAATACGGTCGCCCCGGGCGCAGCTGGGGATGTCCCGCCGTCCCGCTTGACGAGGTGAAGCCGCTTATTGAAACCATTCAGGGAAATACGCTCTTTGTGGCTTATTATCCTGATACAGACTGGTTTAAAAAATCGCGTTTTCTCCACTGTGATGCAACAGGCGTTGCTGTGAATACAGCACCTGTGGCGGTCCCGACACCTTCACCAGCGCCAGTACGCGAAGCCATTTTGTTTGCGGATTTGAACCAGAATGGACGCCATGAGGAAAATGAACCGGTAGTGGTCATTTCAGCGGATGACTACGCACGCGCCTTCAACCGCAGCGCACCACTCGAGCGCATGCTGCGCCGACGCATTGACACCGGCGAGTATATCGCACTCACCCGCTCTGAATTTGATGCGCTGTCTGTGCCCGTTGACCCGCAGGTTGGCCTGCAAAGCGTGCATTTTGTGATACCGGTCGTCAAGGAAAGCCGCGGCTATTATGAAACAGAGATGCATAAACTGCCGCTCGGCACTATCTCGCGAATTACACGCGAATCAGGGTCGACCACCGATAATCGGACTGTGATACTCGAAAATAACCGTCAGCTGACCTTGAAACCCGACAGCCAGTTTATTCGCTGGCTGGGACTATAGGCAGGAAAAATTCGGCGATATCGGCATCGGTGAGGTGCTTCACGCCCTCGGAGCTTGACGAGAGAATGCCTTCATAGAGGGTGCGCTTTCGCGCCTGCATGCGCAAAATGACGTCCTCCACGGTGCCCTCTGCTACCAGACGATACACAAAAACCGGATTTTCCTGGCCTAAGCGGTGCGTTCTGTCGGTCGCCTGATCCTCCACTGCGGGGTTCCACCACGGGTCATAATGAATGACCGTATCCGCACGCGTCAGATTCAGGCCGGTACCACCGGCCTTGAGACTGATAAGAAAAATGGGAATGTCGCCCTGCTGGAAGCGCGCCACCAGTGCACCTCTGTCACGTGACTGACCGGTTAACTCTATATAGGGATACCCGCGCGCATTTAGAGCTTCTGCAATCAGGCGCAGCATCGAGGTAAACTGCGAAAACACAAGTACCCGCCGTCCCTCTCGAATAAGGTTATCAAGCAGCGTTAAAAGCGCATCAAGTTTTGCTGAACCTATTGCCTCAAAATGCGCATCCGGCCATTTCAGCAGACGTGGACTGCAGCAAATCTGGCGCAGCTTCAACAGCGCATCCAGAAGTACAATATGGCTCTTTTCCACGCCCTGTGCGGCAATCGCCTCGCGTACTTTCTGCTCCATGCTGATACGCACCATTTCATACACGTCCCGCTGCGCACCTTCAAGCTGGATATGATGCGTGATTTCCGTCTTTGGGGGCAGTTCCGCAATCACCGCGCTTTTTGTTCGGCGCAACAGGAAAGGATGCACGCGGCGTGCAAGCAGGGCGCGACGCGCAACGTCGTGTTCTTTTTCTATCGGAATACGAAACAGTGTACGAAAGCTTCGGGCATCGCCAAGCAGACCCGGCATTAAAAAATGAAAGAGCGACCACAGCTCGCCAAGGTGGTTTTCAAGCGGTGTTCCTGACAGGCACAGGCGATGCTCGGCATGCAGCTGCTGCGCCACCTGTGTCGTCTGGGTGCGTGCGTTTTTGATGCACTGCGCTTCATCAAGGATGACGTAATAAAAGTCACACCCAAGAAACAGCGCCTTATCGCGCTGCAGCAAGCCATAGGTGGAAATGATGACATCATTCCCCTGAAACGCGGTTTTATCACGCCCGCTGCCGTGGTAAATATGGCAGCTCAGTCCTGGAGTAAAACGCGCTGCTTCTTCAAACCAGTTGGTCACAAGGCTTTTAGGCGCAAGAATAAGACACGGTTTTTGTAACCTCCCCTGCTCTTTTTCATACAAAAGATGTGCAAGGGTTTGAACCGTTTTGCCAAGTCCCATGTCATCGGCAAGCACGCCTCCAAGGCCTGCTTCACGCAGCCCCTGCAGCCACTGCAAACCCTCAATCTGGTAATCACGAAGTGTGGCCTCGAGACCGCGGGCGGGTGCCACCGAGGGCAAACCCGCACGTGATTGAAGCGCCTGTAGACGTTCGCGCATCACGTCCACACCGTGCCAGCGCGCCATCGTCGCGCGCAGGGCACGCGCGCTTTCCATGGCGAGCATCAACTGATAACGTGTCAGCTGCAGGCGATTATCCGGCGATTTTTTGCCAAATCCAGTTTGCAAAAGCAGAAAAAGAAGAGGTTTTATGCGTCCGTAAGGTATGGACATCGCCCGCCCCCGACTCACAGGCAGGCGCAGAAGCGTTTCCTCCGGCATGGACTCAAGCGCATGCGCATCCATGGTGCGCAGCAGATTTGCCACGACCGGTACCATGCTGATACGTTCTCCATCGACTTCTATACCTGACTCAAACGCAAAAAAATCGTTATCCCCCCCTTCCAGAGCTGAATACCACGTGAACGCATCGGCATCGAGAACTTCTTCATAGAGCGGATGTGCGCACACAACGTTCCAGCCAGACTGGCGCAGTGCCGGTATGGCTTCGACACAAAGCAGCTGCATCCCTTCGGGAGTATGAAACGCAGGCGGCATGCTCCACTCACCGACTGTTGCAGTGCCGGCCTCAAGGAACTGCGCACCAGTCAGGCCCAATACACCGGCAAGGGTTTCAAACGCCTCACACTCAAAGCGGGTATCGCGCATCCATTCAATCAGCTCACCATTCGCCATCGTAAAATATGAATCAGCCTCGCTGCCAAACGCCGCAGGAATGCCCGCGTATTCAAAAGAGAGGCGCACCCTCAACTGATACAGCTGGCCTTCATATTCCATCGCTCTGAAAAGCGCCGTTGATGCCTCCCCGAGAGGCTCTGCGTCAAACACTGCCTGCGGCCTCGGTGGTGTCTGCCTGCGGGAAGCATGCTCCCACACTGTGGGGCGCGGCAGGTTTGGGAATCGCGCTTCTATATCGCGTGCCGTCTCCAGGGCGGCTGCCTGGGGGATGCGCGGCATTTTCAGCATCCATGCGTTTTCTTCGGGGCTAAAGGGAGTATCGAGTGGCCCCAGCACGCCCTCATCAGTATCAACATACCAGAGGCCATCAAGCTGGAGTGCACGCAACACTTCTCCCTGAGACTCCAGCATCAGCCGCTGTTGCCCATCGGGTTCGAGCCGCCAGACCCACTCCCCTGCACGCGCCTCCCCGAGACGCAGCCATACTGCCTCACCCTCCACATTTATACCGGTACGTCCGCTGGCAAGCAGCGACTGAAGCTCTGTGCTTTTCTGTATGCTGAACGCATCGAGCATCACCGGAAAGGGTTTATTGAATAACAGCGGTGATAACAGCGCTTCATCAGTCGCATCAAAGAGTTTACGCCGCGACTCTGTCAGCTCGTGAAAAACACTCGGCTTACCCCATCCTCCCCGCTTTAAACGGCGGGCTGTAGCAAGCTGCAGATACAGTCTGGGGAGCACCTGGCGTACAGGCAGTGTCAACAGATAGACAATCGCATGGGTTGCGGGAGGAGGTTCGGAATGGGCTGGAAGCGTTTGGGCATCGCGCAGCCATCCCGGCAAAACCGCCGTTATCTGCCCGGTTGTGTCCTTTTCACGCAATGCCAGCAGTGCTGCTGCCGCATGCTTGCAGTTACGCACCTGTGTGCAGCTACAACGCGAGGGCACCTGCGGCCAGGAACGCAAGTCAAGATAGACATCATAAAGATGGCTCGCACTGCCCCGAACGCGCGCGCGCACCAGCCCTTCGCTGAAGCGCACACTCAAGACACGCCCTGTTGCATGGTATTGCACCGCATGCTCCAGAACCTGGGGCTGAAAAACCTGCTCCATGCGTGACAAGGCGGCATTCAGCACACTGGCTCCCCGAGCAATTAACAAAACCGGCTATTATACAAGACGCGATGAATTTTTGCACTGAGAAAGACGCACCCTTGGCAACGCAGACCACTGGGTCGTGTAATTGGGTGAGCACATGCCGGCTCGTGCGGCCCACGGCCTGCGGATACCTTCGGCAGCAAGATACAGTGCATCACGTCCAAAACGGCGTTGAACCGCCTCAAACGTATGCATCCAGCGCGCATCGGCTGCCTGTGTTTGTTCGTTCGGCTCGTCAAAAAGGCTTGCCTGTGCAAGCGGTGTCAGAGCATCAAAACACACGCCAACTTTTTTATACGCATACCCCTCACGATAGATGCGCTCGAGCAGAATACGGCTAACGCGTGTCAGCTCCCGCAAAGAATCAACCGGACGCGCAAGGCGACACTCGGCACGATTGCTGTATTGAGGGAGATCGGGGCGATAACGGTTGGTCAGCACAAATACCGACAACGCCCCCGCACGCATCCCCTGCCTGCGCAACTTTGTCCACGCCCTGCGACAATGCCCGCTGACAGCACCCGCCAGCGCCTCAAAGCTGTCCTGCATGGCGCCAAATGAGCGGGACGACACAATGCTTTGCGCCGGCTGCGACTGTGCAAGCCCCTCGCATATCACCCCCTGCAGTTCAAGCGCCACGCGCTGCAGGCGTACATTGCCAAGCGTACGAAGCATGCGCATATCTGCTGCCACAAGGTCTTGAGCCGTAAAAATGCCTGCAGCCACAAGCGCCCGCTGCCATTGACGCCCCACTCCCCATACCTCACCAACCGGTATTTGAGAAAGCCAGGCACGCTGTTCCGTGATATCCAAAACACTGACACCAAGAATCCGCTTGGCCACATGGTTTGCCATTTTGGCAAGGGTTTTGGTGGTGCCAAGGCCTATCGATGTCGGGATGCCGGTCCAGCGCAGAATTTTTGCCCGAAGCGTTTCACAAAAGGTGCGGCACGCTTCGGGCGAGAGTCCGGTCAAATCCAGAAACACTTCATCGATGGAGTAAATTTCGACCCGGTCAGAGGCCTGCTCAATAACCTGCATGACCCGTGCAGAAAGGTCGCCATAAAGCGCGAAATTCGATGAAAAAACGGCAATCCCATGCGCACGGCAAATGGCACGAATTTTAAAGTATGGCTCTCCCATGGCAACAAGGGCGCGCGCTTCGTTGGAACGCGCAATCACACAGCCATCGTTGCTTGAAAGTACCACAATGGGCGTGGTGCGCAAATCCGGGCGAAACAATCGCTCGCAGCTGGCATAAAAATTATTGCAGTCAATGAGCGCAAACATCTCCCCTACTCCGCCGGATGGATAACGTGCGTCACGACACCCCAGATAACCATGTCCTGAGAATCACTGATATCAATCGCGGGATAATCGGGGTTTTCGGGTAAAAGCCGCACACGCCCGTCTGTGCGCGACAAACGCTTTACGGTCAGTTCGCCGTCAATCGCCGCAATAACAATACGACCGTGCGTGGCCTCGAGGCTGCGGTCGACAATCAGCATGTCGCCGGAATGAATTCCGGCTCCCAGCATGGAGTCGCCGGAGGCCATCACAAAAAAAGTGGCTGCGGGATGACGCACCAGATGGGTGTTAAGGTCAAGATGCGCCTCGATAAAATCATCGGCCGGTGAGGGAAACCCGGCCGGTACCGTGCTCGCATAGAGTGGGAACCCTGCTGCCGGGCGCGCAAGCAGTGCGTTGATATCTGAAAGGCGGGCAAGGGGCACCCGGATGGCTTTAGTGGCCACTCCCCGGGGACGCCCGGCACCTTCCCGCCGGCCGCCATGTGCTGACATGATACACCTCTTGATTAATGTACAATAATCAAATGGTGTGCCGATATGCTCTGTTTGTCAAGCCCCACAGTCCACAGGATAGCCCATGCCCGCCCAGGCCTGAATACCGCCCTCAAGGCTATAGACTTCAAGCTCCGGCCACTCGGTGAGCAGGCGCTCACACCCCCGGGCACTGCGCACGCCGGCCGCACAATGCAGCACCAGTTTTTTTCCGGCAAATGCCGGGAGCGTTTCACGTGACAGCGTGGCCAGTGGTACGTGCATGGCGGGAGCAATACGCGCCTCGGCATGCTCCGCGCACTCACGCACATCCACCAGTACGGCTTCATCGCGCTCAAGCCATTGTTTCAGGGTTTTCGCATCCACCACATGCATTGCCATGGAACTCTCCCGGTTTAACATTTAAGGCATTTTCGTTCCAAAAACATAGCCTTTTTTAACAAGAGGCACAAGGGATTTCTTCCCATATCAAACATACAGTCTTTGCGATAGAATCAAAACCGCCGGACAGATTTCCTACTGGCGTGCTTTTTACGCACTTGTTTTTATAAAAAAGGAATTGTCATATGTTAATTTCCACTTTGCGTGACGCTATATCAAAATACGATGAATCAAAAGGCCTTCTCAGGCACTATGTTACTGGTGATGAATCACACGTCCAATTACTTCAAGAATTCCTGAAAAAGCACATGTACACGGGAGAGTCGCTGCACGATGAAGCGCTGCCTGAACTGGTCAACATCCTTCTTTCTAAAAGCAGCGCCGGCCAGGCGAGCAGTGCGTGCTTCACTGAAATTGCCGATAAATTTGGAGGCATGGAGGTGCTGAGCGGGATGGCCAGGGCCGGGTTAACAACGCCTCGTTATCTCGCGTTTATAGAGCGCCACCCGAATAATGCCGAGGCGCTGGTAAGATGGTTGAAGGTGTTCGCAGAGCACGGCATAAGATTCGAAGATTATCTTCCTTATCTGGAAAACATCAGCATACCAGAGCGTTTTTATCCCACATTCGAGTATCTTATGCGGCAGCTGAAGGAGGCCATCGAAGCACCCGGCTCGAGGAGTAAGAGACTGCGGGTCCAGGAGATACTTTCCATTTTTACCGCCCTCAAAAAACTGGGCATAACCGCAGACATGGCCATATTTGGCAGCTCCCCGGAAAACCGCTCTCCACTGATCCCGTCTATGAGTAAAGTTTTGAATTGCAGAGAAATTATTACTCATATTGCCATCCATGAGCACACTCTGGATGCTGAAATGCTTCACCGCATCTGTAACGAGGTCAATGATCCGGAAAAGTTTCTCAGCTCCCTGCGGATATACGGAGTACCAGCACTGGACCTGCTGCTGAGACGACAGAACAACATTCCCTCAGATCCCATTTCTAAAGCATTTTTCGTAAACTACAAGATCCATGCCGATAGCCCGCAATCCGCGTCTGTAGCTTTTTTAACCATTACCGAAGAGGCACGCACCAACGCCGTAAATGCCTGGATTAAGCTTAATGCAGCCTCACACGGCTCACTGCTGTCCCCTCCTTTATTCAAAAAACTGCAGGATGCGCCGAATCTTGCCACCGCATGGCAGGAAACGGTTGAATGCATTAACCATGTATTTCCAGAAGACATGCGCGAAGCGCAGCTTAGTCTGGCGGCCACCAGCTGCGCAAACCCCCGGGTCACACACCCTGTCGATTTTCTGCAAAGTATCACTATACTGGCAAAGCGCGGGCAGCTCGATGAAGAACGTCTCAGGCGTCTTTGCGATAATGACAGAGCCGTTGAAGCGAGAAAGATTCTTATCGCACTTCAGCTGCTGGACTCGCATGCAAAACTCGACTCCATCAACGCTGATTCTGTTATGATTGACCCGGGCAATGGACCTCAATTGGCGAGTGATTTATGCGGAGTAGAGGCCGTAGAAATACCTGCGTCAGAGGAGTCTTCGCTGTTTGACGTCATTCTGGTATCACCCTCGCGCGATGGTCTTGGTCTTTTCCGACCGGACAGCCCGAGCCGGGAGCAAATGGCGGCATGCAGCACCAGCAGCGGCGCGTCCTGCAGCTACAGTGGGGACCGTTCTTAAGCGCCTGACCGCGTCCGTTAATCCTCACGGACGCGGTACTTCACTTGTAAAATCACCAATCTGTGCTATACGAAAAGACATACCTCTTCGTATGGAAAACAACCATGCATAACCGGGTCTTTGCAGAACGCCTCAACCACGAACTGGACGCCATCGGCGTACCGCAACCCCTGCATGAGCGCGAAGAAGCCTTTGCGAAAATGCTGCATATCCCACGCTTCAAGGCAAGCGCCCTGCTTGAAGGTCAACTGACGCCGGACCAGGCGCTCGCTCAGCGCATCGCCGAAGAGCTGGAGGTCAACCCTCAGTGGCTTATCGGAAAAAGCGCTGACAGGCGAAATTGATTCAGTAGGAACTCAGGCAGTCTCCAACATGATTGTATCTATTCACCACATTTTGAATGCTTTAGGGGAATGGTTACACATGATTTTTATTGACTCGCTCCATGCATAATGAGAAGGAGTTACCCCTGGAAGCGCTTATTAACGCCAAGAGGTTTTGCATGCTTCTCGATGTAGTGAATGATTTTTCCAGCGATATTCACACCGGTTGCCTTTTCCACACCTTCAAAGCCGGGGGAAGAGTTGATTTCCAGCACCAATGGGCCATGGTTTGAGCGAATAAGGTCAACCCCCGCCACCTTCAGCCCCATGGTTTTGGCGGCTGCAACGGCGATGGCCCGCTCCTGGGGCGAGAGTTTGACCTTCATCGCCTTGCCGCCCTGATGCACGTTGGCGCGAAACTCACCCTCACGTGCCTGGCGACGAATCGAAGCCACTACTTTGTCTCCAATTACAAAGCAGCGTATGTCCATGCCCCGCGACTCCTGGATGAATTCCTGCACCAGAATGTTAGCGCGCATTTCCTTGAACGCATTAATAATGTTGATGGCAGACTGGTCACTTTCCGCAAGAATAACCCCCTTGCCCTGCGTGCCCTCCAGAAGTTTAATGACCAGTGGCGCGCCGCCCACCATGCGAATCAGGTCTTCCGTATCATCCGGAGACTGCGCAAAACTTGTCAGTGGCATGGGGATGCCTTTGCGGGCAAGGAGCTGAAGCGCACGAAACTTATCACGTGAGCGACAGATGGCAATCGATTCGTTGATGGAATACATGCCCATGGTTTCCATGTGACGCAGCACGGCAGTTCCGTAATAGGTCATGGATGCGCCAATGCGTGGAATCACCGCATCAAACCGTTCCAGCGGCTCGCCGCCGCGATAATGTACATTCGGATTGGAGGCTGCCACGTTCATGTAACAGTAGAGCGGGTTAATGATTTTGACCTCATGCCCTGCCCCCACTCCGGCTTCCACCAGCCGTTTGTGCGAATAGAGATTAGGATTGGTGGCCAAAATTGCAATTTTCATGGGTATTAATTTCCTTCGTCTTCAGGATGCCACGATAAGCGCATAATCTTTTGCCAGATTGGCAGCAACCAGTGGCGGTGTAAAAAACGCCTGCAGCTGTCCATTCGGGTTAACAAGCATAATGGTGCCACTGTGCTGAATGTCATACCCCTGCGCACCGGGTCGAGGCTGCACGGCCTCCCAGGCAATGCCCATTTCCCGCGCAAGCGCGCTGACCGCAGACTCTTCACCACGGGCCCCTTCAAAATGCGGATTAAAGGCACGGGTATAATGCTTAAGGGTTTTCAGTGAGTCACGGGCCGGGTCGATGGAAATCATGACTACACGCGGAAGCGGTGTTACGCCCTGCTTTTCAAGCTCGCGATACATCGTGCCAAGCTCCGCCATGGTAGTCGGGCAGATATGACCGCATTGCGTAAATCCAAAAAAGAGCAGCGTCCATCGGCCTTTTAGGCTGGCATTGTTGAAGGGTGTGCCATCGGTTCCTGAAAGTTCGAACGCATTGATATCCCGCGGATTTGACAGCAGTGTGCCGTAGAGCTGAGAGGAATCAAGTGGTTTTTTCTTCGACATCTGGCTTACGTAAAACGTTGCCAGAATACCGGCCACACACATCAAAAGCACCAGAACCACACGTTTAATTCGCTGTTTTTGTGACAACATGCCAGAACCCCTCTTATAAATAATGATCAACCAGTAAAAACACAAACAAAAGCATCAGGTAGACGATGGAAAAACGAAAGGTCTGCATGGCGACTATCGGTCTTTCAGTACGCATCAGTCGCACCGACCAGTGCAAAAAACGTGCCCCAAGCAGCAGTGCGCCTGCGAGATAAAGCCATCCACTCATACCCACCACGGTGGGCAGTACACTGACCACGACAAGAAGAACTGTGTAAAGAAGGATACTGAGCCGGGTGAAGGCAATCCCATGCGTGACCGGCAGCATTGGAATTTCAGCATGGCGATATTCTTCAATGCGATAAATGGCAAGCGCCCAGAAATGTGGTGGCGTCCAGGTGAAGATAATCAATACGAGGAGCAGTGCCTGCGGGTCAAGCTGGTTGGAAACTGCAGTCCATCCAAGAAGCGGTGGTGCGGCACCTGCGAGGCCGCCGATGACAATGTTCTGCGAGGTCGCGCGCTTCAGGTAACCGGTATAAATACCGGCATAGCCAATGAGTGTTACGAAAGTCAGTACGGCCGTCAGCACATTCACAGCGACCGCAAGCAGCCATAAACCGCTGATGCCAAGCAGCAGCGCGAACAAAAGCGCCTCATGCACCGACACCCTGCCGCGCGCAATCGGACGCTTTCGAGTGCGCGCCATGATGGCATCAATGCGCCGGTCAACAAGATGATTAACCGCTGCCGCACTTCCCGCGCAAAGCCCAATACCTACCAGTGAGCAGATAAGGAGCTGCGGCGCGATGGCGCCGGGAGCCGCGAGATACATGCCAACCAGCACGGTCAGCAGCATAAGCGCAACAACACGCGGCTTACAAAGTTCCAAAAAATCACGCCAGTCGCGCGTGCGTACGAGGGCCTCAGCCATGACACACCTCCCGGCGCGAAGACAAGGCTATTGCGATGAGGCTTGCAAGCAGCAATGCGGCAACACCATTATGAGCAACAGCCGACCAGAGCGGCAGCGATTGCGTCACGTTCACCACTCCAAGAATAATTTGCGCCACTAGCAGCACAAGGCTTAGACGGACAAAGCGACGCGTAATTCCATGCTCTTTGCGCAATCGCCACGCCTGAAGCACAACAAGAAGCAGGACAGCCAGCGCACATAACCGGTGTACAAACTGTATGGTAATGCGCGCCCCCACATCCAGAAGCCCCCCCTGATAATTCGCCCCTGCCGGCGAAAACAGGTGAAAACCCTGCGAAAAATCAGGCGCCATCCACCAGTGCCCGTTGCAGGTCGGAAAGCCGATGCAGGCCATGCCGGCATAGTTTGCACTCACCCAGCCGCCAAGCGCTATCTGAAAAAATGCGGCAAACACGCAAAGCAGCGCAAGTATGCGTGGACAACCACCAGATGCGGGAAATTTCCCGTAAAGCTGCAGCGTCAGCACAAAAAGCCCGGAAAAGAGCAGCATGCCCCCAAGCAGGTGTGCCATGACGACAATGGGCAAGAGCTTTAAGGTTACCGTCCACATGCCAAGAAGCGCCTGCAGCACAATCAGTATTGACAGTACAAAAGGCAGCGTCGTAGCCGAAAGCCGGCGCTTTCGTGCAACAATCGCAAGTGCGCCCTGTAAGAGCACAAGAAGCCCGAGGGTGCCCGCCACATAGCGGTGCGCCATTTCGGTCCACGCCTTTCGGGACTCGAGCGGCATATCCGGCCAGTGATTCTGCATGTGCGGGTCAACTGATGCCGGAACCAGTATTTTGCCATAGCATCCGGGCCAATCGGGGCAGCCAAGTCCGGCATCTGACAGTCGTGTATAAGCGCCCAGCATCACAACACCGAGTGCGAGCAGCATTGTGAACAGCGCGAGACGCGCGCGTGTTTTTTGCAGTGTGTTATCCATCGGGGTTAGTTTCCAGCAAATGTTTAAGATCGTGATATAAAGCTCCCGGAGGCGCATCTTTGGCATAAGAAAGCACCAGATACCCTTCAGGGTCTGCAATAAAGAATGCCGAAACATTCTGCGGCAGTCCTGCAAACGCCTTATCGTCGAGACCGAGCACGCGGATATCAGCATCTTTAAGTGTTTTCACAAGCATGGCATCCGCAAGTGAAGCAGGTGCGCTCGTAACCAGTGACACATCCACACGCCGCGCGCGCCTCCCAAGTGCGAGACGAACCCGCGCCAGCCTGTCGAGAGCCGCCTTGCAGGCGGTTTCACACGCACCCTCGTTCCAGAGCAAAAGATGCCAGTTCGCCGGCATTTCTAAAAGCGCTGGAACGCTGACTGGCGGGCGCAACAGAAATCCCTGATTAGTGGGTGCACCGGCAATCATGTCGGGATGGCGAAAAAAGAACAGGGCCAGCACACCAGGAGCCGCAAAGAGCAGACCCAAAAAACAAAAAAGTACCGTACGACGCGACATGAGTTTCATGATTTTTTCTTGCAGAGCAACCCAAAACAGACAAAAGGAACTACCAGTGCCAGACCAAACCACTGCAGTGCATACGCCCGATGGCGCGCAGGCGGCATGGACACCACTGGCCATTCCCGCACAAACCCGCCACTTTCTGCAGGATTTTGGCGCATGATAAACGGATAGACCGATTTATGCAAAAGCTCCGAAACAAGTGCGGGGTCTTCGCGCTCAAGCAGAGTTACCTTTCCATCCGCAACAGATTCCACCGCCGCTCCCAGAACCCACTGTTTAGGCGATGGATACCAGGCATACCCCTCGACCGTGCGCATATGAAGCGCCGTCTTGACCTGCGGAAAGGTTTTGCGTGACACATCCCCCGGTACCCAGCCACGGTCAACGAGCAGTATATTGCCGCCCTCTGCCTGAAACGGTGAGAGCACGCGGTAACCAAACTGGTGTTGATGGTGTTGATTATCGAGTAAAAAAACCGGCGGCAAAAAGTGCCCGGAAACGCTGAAAGGCGCAAACTGCGAAGGCGCCGCGTCATCAGGAGCCCATAACGCGGGCGTTTGTACCTGCGCATGCGCCTGTGCGGCTTCTATGCGCTCTTTCTCATCCGCACGCGCAAGCTGCCAGATGCCCAGACGCACCAGAAGGGCAAAGACCGCCAGCGCGACTACGAGCAGCCACGCATCACGCGTGAAACGCGTACGAAAAAAGGATACACTCACCATCTGCGGGTCAAACCTGCCACCAAAAAAGCGGAGTATAGCAAATGTTTCCTAAAATCTTCATTATTCTCATCATGGCGGCCATTCTTTTTGCGCTCGGTTCAGCACTCCTCTACCTTGTGCGTGATGAAGGTACCACCCGGCGAACGGTCAAAGCACTGAGCTGGCGTATCGGGCTGTCGCTCTTTCTGTTTTTTCTGCTCCTTGCCGGCGCCTTTTTTGGCTGGTGGCATCCACATGCCCTGCAAAATCCATAACGCGGATTTTATTCCTCCGGGTGATTCTTGATTCACCCGGCGCAACCCGGTAGAGTCAACAGAATTCGTGCAACCAGGATATGCCATGCGATGCCTTGCCCCCCTGATGCTTTGTCTTGCGCCCACAGTGCTTGCTGACACCATCGAGCACTACATGAATATCGCGGACAACATTCCGCGCATGGAAATGAAGGCCGATCCGCAGTCACAGGCCTGGGCGCGTTCGGCACGTAATGTGCTGATTATTACCGCTGAGAGTATTGCGGAGTCTTTTATTCAGATTAATGAAGAGGCACGCAACCATGGTAACCCGCTGTTTTGTCTCCCGGCTTCCACACCGCTGAATGGCGTAACCATGGATAACCTGATTCAAGAAACGTGGCGCTCCCTGTCAGCCACGCAGAGTGCGCAGCAGTCCATGACGGTCTCACAGGTCGCATGGCAGGGTGTTGTGCGCAAATTTCCCTGCAACCCGAATGTCGCGCATCAGATAATGCAAAACGCATTTGGGCATAAGGGATAGTCCCGGCCCTTACGCAATCTCTTCATACGCTTTATAAATATGTCCATCCTGCGAGAGCAGCACCGCAATGGGGCGTGTTTTTTCAAAGTGCGCGCACACAATCATCAGCATCACTGTAATAGGTACGGACAAAAACATGCCAAGTACCCCCCATATGGCTCCCCAGAGCGTGAGCGCAAACAGGATGGCAAGCGGGCTGACGTTTAGGGATTTGCCCATAAAACGCGGCTCAATCAGGTTACCGATTACAAACTGAACACTGATGATTCCGAGGCTCACTGCCAAAAACGGCAGACCGCCATCGAACTGCACCATTGCCAGCAATGCCGGAAATGCAGTGGCAATGATAGCGCCAATGTTCGGAATAAAATTCAGAAAGAAAATCAGAAGCGCCCAGAATTCCGCGAAATCAAGGCCAACGGCCTTCATGATGCTCCAGCTTGCAACCGCGGTAACTGCACTGACAAGCGTTTTAATCCCAAGATAGGTCTGCGTGTCACGAACAATGTGCGAAATAATGTTGTTCACCACCCGCAAGTGCCCCTTCTTGGCAAACAGCAGCCTGATTTTTTGCCAGAAAAAATGCTGCTCTACAAACAGAAACACCACATATAGCGCTATGAGTACCGCGGAGCTTGCAAGACTCGTAAAGACGCCATACACATTAAGCACGATGCTCTGCACACTCAGGTTTTCAAGAAAAGCATCCACATTGGCAAAGGCGCGGATATGCAGGCGCTCATCCAGTCGATTAAACAGTGAAAGCAGGTTTTCCTGATAGCGGGGAGCTGCAGCAATGACCTGATTGATATTGCTGCCAAGGATGTCAAACACCAGTCGCGCCAGCATCACAAGCACTAAAAGCGCACACAGGAGGCTCAGCCAATGCGGCATGCGTGCGCCGGCCAGGGGCAGCGCCCGTATACCCTGGTTAATCGTATTGACTAAATGCCAGATGAAGAGCGCGATGATGATGGGCATCAGGAGCCCGCGCCCCTGCACCAGCAAAAAACCCGTCATGATAACCAGCAGCAGAGTTGCCGCAACGGTGACTGTCCGGTTCATCAGGAACCCCCTGTTACCTCGTTTATGCTACAAGATAACTGGTATAAGCCGATTTGGAAAGAACGGCTTATGCACCGATGCGGCGGGGCTTTTGCAAGGGTCATACCAAAAATTTAAAAAAAAGTGTAATAAGGACTTTTTTTTAGAAAGGATTCTGTATAAGATATCCAATTACTTCGATTTACGCCTGCGCTTTTCTGCCTGTGGATATTTTTCCACATCAACTTCAGTCAATCTTGTCATTTTTAAATCAAATTCTCATAACCGATTGATTTTTATTGTGTTATTGTTTTTATATTCCATGCTCTACATTTCATATTATCCACAAAATCTGTGGATAATCCTGTGTACAGACTGGGGGACACCGCTTGATTCAGGCCTTTTAACGCATGTTTTGAATTCACACAAAGTGCCGGCAAGACGCAACCGTCTGCGCATGGTATGATTTCGACACTGTCTGCAACAAGGACCCTCGTGTTAACCCATCCGTGCCAGAAATTGCCGGGAGTCGGCAAAGTGCTTGCCGCCAAACTTGCGCGCTGCGGCCTCAATACCCTTCAGGATTTGCTGTTTCATCTGCCCTGCCGTTATCAGGACAGAACACGCATTACACCGATTGCGGATGCTCGCGCAAATGAATGGTGTGTAGTGGCCGGGCGAATTGCAAAAACCGAAATACGACGCGGACGCCGCCCGATGCTTCTCTGCCACGTTGAAGACGGTTCAGGCCTTTTGACCCTGCAGTTTTTTCATTTCAACAAAGCCCAGGCAGCGCGCCTTGGCGAGGGCGGGCGGATACGCGCCTTTGGTGAAGTGCGCATAAAAACGCACCTGCCCTCAATGATTCATCCAGAATACCGCCTGCTGGATGATGAGGCTCCCTGCGAAGTTGAAGAAACCCTGACCCCCATTTATCCCTCGACAGAAGGACTTTCACAGACTCGCCTGCGCCAGCTTGTGAGACTCGCGCTTTTGCACACTGGCGAGCACCTGCAAAGCCTTGAATGGATGTCGGCCGAAGCCTTGCGAGAGCTGGGTTTATGGCGCCTTGATGATGCACTGAACCTGCTGCACGCGCCCATGCCCGATACCCCGCTGCAAAGCCTTGAAGAAGGCACGCACCCGGCGATGACACGGCTTGCCTTTGACGAGCTGCTCGCGCAGCGCCTGTGCATGCAGTTTGCCCGTGAACGCCGCTCTCAATCAGAGGCGGCACCCATCGTCGGAGATAACACCCTCACAGTGCCCTTTCTTGCAGGTTTACCATTCAGGCCTACCCCTGCACAAACACGCGTCAGCGATGAAATTGCGGTCGATCTTGCCCGCTCACGCCCGATGCTTCGGCTGGTGCAGGGCGATGTGGGTGCGGGTAAGACGCTCGTTGCGGCACTTGCCGCGCTCAAAGCCATTGAAGCAGGTCATCAGGTGGCTTTCATGGCGCCGACCGACCTGCTCTCTGAACAGCATGCGAGAACCTTTGCCGCCTGGTTTACGCCGCTTGGCATTACAACCGTGCGCCTCACCGGCAAAATGAAAGCATCAGAAAAACGTCATGCCCTGGAGCTGCTCGCCAGCCATGGCGCTGCCTTTGCCGTTGGCACACACGCGCTTTTTCAGGAAGACGTACACTTTGCGCGCCTGAGCCTCGTCATTATTGATGAGCAGCACCGTTTTGGTGTTGAACAGCGCCTGCAGCTGCATGAAAAAGGATGCAGAGACGCAAGGGTTGCGCATCAGCTCCTCATGACTGCTACCCCCATTCCACGTACGCTGGCGATGACGCATTTTGCCCATCTTGATGTCTCGACCCTCGATGGCCTTCCACCCGGGCGCACACCAGTAACCACAGCGGTACTGCCTCAAACGCGCCGTGAACCGCTCGTTGAGCGGCTTCGCACCGCCATTGCCGATGGACGCCAGATTTACTGGGTCTGCACCTTGATTGAAGAATCTGAAACGCTGCAGTGTGCGACCGCCACAGAAACTGCCGAACTTCTGCAGTCTCTCTTGCCCGAGGCGCGCGTAGGCCTTGTACACGGACGCATGAAAGCCGCGGAAAAAGATGCGGTGATGCAGGCATTTAAAGAGGGAAGCCTGCATTTGCTGGTAGCAACAACCGTCATTGAAGTGGGTGTGGATGTACCAAACGCGAGTGTGATGGTCATCGAGAATGCCGAGCGCCTTGGCCTTGCGCAACTTCATCAGCTGCGCGGGCGCGTGGGTCGCGGAGGCACACAGTCTCACTGTCTGCTCCTCTACCAGCCCCCCCTTTCACTCCAGGGAAAAACTCGTCTGCAAACACTTCGCGATACCACAGACGGCTTTGTCATTGCCGAGCAGGACCTGCTGCTGCGCGGCAGCGGTGAGTTTCTGGGAACACGCCAGAGCGGCTACAACCGCTGCAGAATTGCCCGTTTTCCGAGGGATGAAGCATTAATTGAAAAAGTTGCTCCTCTTGCTTCAAAAATGGCCAAGGAACAGTCAGAAATCGCAAAAACACTTACACGTCGCTGGTTTGGTGAACAGGCAGAAATGTTTCTGCAGTCGTAACCATTCACCACGTTCACCGAAAAGCCATATTTGGCGCATCTTGTGCGAACACATTACAAAAAACTGCTCACATACCGGTGTATGCTGCGCTTTTTTTGTAATGCGTTCGCACAACCTGCACTCAAATCTAACTTTTCCCCTAAAGCATTCAAAATGTGGTGAATAGTTACCTACAGTCTTGACAAAGCGCAAGATAACGTGCTGTGAATAACTTTAACGGTCTCCTCGCTCAACCCTTGAACAGATTCGGTTTTTTTTGTAATTTATAATTATAAGTACATGATAAATATTGCTTTTTTGTTTTACGGGTTTCATCATCAAAGAACCTGCCTTATCCACAAAATCTGTGGATAACCCTGTGTGCAGATTATAAAAATCCTTGTGGCGCAAGCCTTATCGGAGAATGGTTCAATACTTTACAAAGCGCATCATCTCCTCTGTGCCATGCCTGTCATTCAGACCCAAAACTTAGTAAACACTCTCGCAAACGATAACACCCTGAAAGTCTTCGCCACCGCCCCCGGTGCACGCCATGACCTGCCATGCTGGTGTCGGATTAAGGGACATGCGATACTGAGCGGGCACTTGCGTCAAAACGTATTTGAAATTGTTCTGCAGCCATGCCGGGAGTAACCATGTCAAGCGGTGATCGCTACTGGAAGGCCAAGCGCGTCACGCTGCTTGGCGCTTTGAAAAATATTCTGCTTGCCATCATCAAAGTAACGGGTGGTACGCTCTGGCAATCCCATGCACTTCTTGCCGATGGCGTGCATTCCTTTGCCGATTTAATCACGGACTTTCTGGTATTGTTTGCCGCAAAATTTGGCAGCCAGACCGCCGACCACTCGCATCCGTATGGACATCAGCGCATTGAAACCGCAGCAACGCTGATGCTGGCACTCCTCCTTGCTCTGGCGGGCTTCGGTATCGGTCTTGATGCGCTTGATGAGCTGCTGCACGACACCCCAAAAACCCCGGGTTTCCTGACCCTGCCAGTCATTCTTTTTTCGCTCATCATGAATGAAGCACTGTTTCACTACACCCGCTTTGTCGGGAAATCCATTGGGTCAGGCCTTATTATCGCCAACGCCTGGCACCACCGTTCAGACGCCGCCTCCTCTGCCGTGGTGCTCGCGGGACTGCTCGCAAGCTTCGCAGGTTATCCGGGCTTTGACGCCATTGCCGCCATCATCGTAGGCGCCATGATAATTCGCATGGGTATTGCGCTCGGCTGGGGGAGCATCCGCGAACTGGTCGATACGGCGGCACCAAAGGAGGTGCAGGCAGAAATCGCCCGGGTCATCGCCGGCGTTGATGGTGTTGTACGTATTCACCAGCTCAGGAGCCGCATGATGGGTGGCGAAGTTCTGGTTGACGTGCACGTACTGGTCGCCCCGACCATTTCCGTCTCAGAGGGGCACTACATCGCTCAGCACGTGCACCGCGCACTGACCGGCACGATTGCCGCTGTTCGCGATGTGGTTGTTCATATTGACCCGGAAGATGACGAAGAAGTCTGTCCGAGTCTGCATCTGCCGAATCGGGCAACGCTTAATGCCAGCCTGCTCGATGATTTACGCCGGGAGTTTCCTGGTGTCTCTGAGGTTGTGCTCCATTACCTTGATGGCAGGCTTACCATGGACATCTTCTGCGCACCGGAATTCAAAGACCATGCGGCTCTGGAGACCTGGCTTACCGCCCACGCGCGCGACAGGCATGATATTGCTGACATTCGAACCATGGCCATATTGAAAGATTTAAGTGCATAAAATACTTGCCAAACACATGAACAAAACCTATTATCCCATGATTTTTGTTAAGGTTTCCCCGGCTTACCATGCCCACTGAATTGCTAAAACTATTTTTTGCCTCAAGTCTTTTTGTCTTTATTCTGCTGGCAGGCTGGTATCCCTTCAGAAAAAAACACCATGCGGCTGCAGGCGAGCACGTAGATTTTCCCATAGGAGAAACACTTGCGACCGGAGTATTTCTGGGAGCCGCCCTTCTGCATATGCTGCCGGAAGCGGCGCACCTTTTTACCCGCATGGGGTATCAGTACCCTTTCGCCTTTCTGATAGTTGGCATCGTTTTTCTGTTGTTTTTGTGGTTTGAACACCTTGGTAGTGAACTTTACCACCATCACGATACCAGCCACCCGGCTTTTGCCATAGTAGCGTGGCTGATGCTTTCAGTGCATTCTCTGATGCTTGGGGCAGCCCTTGGTTTCAGCAGCGAATACCCGGTAGTCATCATGCTCTTTCTTGCCATTATCACCCATAAGTGGGCGGAAAGTTTTGCCATTGCTCTGCAGCTTAACAAAAGCGCGCTTTCACCACGTGTGCGTATCGGATTGTTTGTGCTTTTTGCCCTGATGACTCCGCTTGGAATTTTCACAGGCTGGTATGCCGGCATTGAGGGCTCAACCGGGTCACTTTTTGACCCCATTCTGCTCGCGGCCTCTGCGGGTACCTTCCTTTATCTCGGAACACTGCACGGACTTGAGCGCTGTGTAATGGTAGAGCGTTGCTGCAACCTGCGTGATTTCAGTTTTGTGATTATTGGCTTTGGCCTCATGGCGCTGGTGGCAATGTATGTCTGAATTTCTGCGCCAAAAACCACTGATACTGGCTTCGGGCTCTACAAACCGGCGCATGTTGCTTGAAAGCCTCGGACTTTCCTTCGAAATACACCCGCCCCTTTGCGATGAGGATGCACTGAAAGACACCTTTACCGGCAGCAATGATAAGCTTGCCGCCTTCCTCGCCTGCGAAAAAGCTCGCGAAGTCAGCCTGCGTTTCCCTGATGCTTTTGTGCTTGCGGCCGATCAGGTGTGTCTGCATCAAGACACCGTATTCAACAAGCCCCTGACCCTTGAGAACGCGCGACTGCAGCTTGAGAAACTCTCTGGACACACGCATCAGCTCATGAACGCTGTCTGCCTGATGAGTGAGGGAAAGGTCATCTGGGAGCACGAAGAAACTGCCACACTGACCATGCGAGCCCTCACGAGCGTTGCCATCAACGCCTATCTGCAGGCCGACACTCCGCTGCAAAGCTGCGGTTCGTACCATTTTGAATCACGCGGCAAATGGCTCTTCACACACATTGAGGGCCACGAAAGCACCATCACCGGCCTTCCCCTTCTCGCACTTGCAAACGCACTTCTGCAACATGGGGTAGTGAGCCTCCCCTAAAGAACCGACTTCGCCGGGGGATTTCATCCCTGATAGCAGGCTTTCGACATTGATGTGTCGCTTAAATTATAAAATTTGGCAAATAGCATCACAGACAAGAACCGTTGTCTCTGTCTGAGTATGAGGCGCATGATTAACATTAGACTTGTCACTATACTCGCTTGAAAAAATACCATTTTTTAATAAACCTTCACGCAATACAGTGGGTAAACCATGAACATCAACAGCTGACTGTTTACTGTGATATTCTGGAATTAATTCTGAGATTGGCTCACTGCTGTTATCATTATCACCTGATGCTTCAGGTAACTGGTGTTCATCGGGAGAAAGATGCACAAGCTCATCTGGTTTTGAGCCTGAAAATACTGAAATTAATTCTGTTGTTGGAGCACTGTCACTTGTTGCCGCCATCGAGTTGACTACCGTAGAGGTTTCAGAAAATTCTGCCACAGAGTCGTTTAAAGATGTAATATCGTTTGAACAGACATTTCTATCCAAACCCAATAATAAATCTTCACCCAATACAGCGGTTAAACCATGAGCATCAACAGCTGACTGTTTACTGTGATATTCTGGAATTAATTCTGAGATTGGCTCACTGCTGTTATCATTATCACCTGATGCTTCAGGTAACTGGTGTTCATCGGGAGAAAGATGCACAAGCTCATCTGGTTTTGAGCCTGAAAATACTGAAATTAATTCTGTTGTTGGAGCACTGTCACTTGTTGCCGCCATCGAGTTGACTACCGTAGAGGTTTCAGAAAATTCTGCCACAGAGTCGTTTAAAGATGTAATATCGCTTGAACAGACATTTCTATCCAAACCCAATTGGTGGTTTTCAAATAATCGACTCGCGTGCGCCCTGGCCTCAGGAAATGCGAACATTTTATTTAAGATTTCTACATACTCTTCTCTTGTTTTTGCAAGAAGATAAACGTCAATTCCACTTTTCCAGAAATGGCGTTGTTTATAATTAGTGGCATTAGAATACACATGAATCTCATGTGGCAAAGAGTTAACAAATTTATCTGCCAAATCTTTGGTGGAAAAGAAAAAGTTGGCGCTTATGCACGCGTGAAGATTTTTATTATCATCAACATATTGAATACCACTATAATGGACATAAGCGGCTAACAATTCAGGACTCTGGGAGCCTTCACTAAAATCCAGCGCTATGGAACAGCCACCTACGCTGATTCCAGCCGTTGCATCTGCGGTATATTCTCTAAACAATAGATTCGCGTCAATGTCGACATGCACAAATGTATTGGGTCTTACTGTTGATATTGGCCATGAAGGGTAGAATTCCGTTGTCCCTTTATATGTATAGTAATAGTACATGACTTATGATTTCTTAATCATTCATAGGTAAGTCACCGAATAATAACCTTTAACGAAGACATTGCAATTAAAAAGTACTGACTCAACACCACTGTTCTAGCGAAGCCGCTTTCCAGTCCGTATGTCACGAATCATGCTCGGCTGCTCAAGTCTTCCAAGTTCCCCTTCAACTACCATATCAAGGCCTTTAGGGAACTGTGCGAATAGTTCGTCAAGTGTTTTTGCAGGCGGGCTACCGCTGATGTTGGCGCTGGTTGAAATAAGGGGACCGTCTTTACAGAGGGCGCTGGCAACGGGATGGGCGCTCATGCGTACGGCTATAGTTTGGTGAGAGCCTGTGACCCATGCAGGTACCTGTTCTGACTTTGGAAAAACCCACGTTACAGGACCGGGCCAGGTGGCCGCTGCCTGTTCGTGCCATGCAGGATTCTCCCACTTTACCAGCCTGTCAAGCTGCGCCCAGTCGCCTGCCAGCACTATCAACCCCATCTCTGGACGCCGCTGCTTCAAGGCAAGAATCCTTTCAACAGCTTTTTCCTCAAAAGGCGAGCAACCAAGCCCATATACCGCTTCGGTTGGATAGGCAATCACACCGCCCTCTGCGAGGCAGATGCGTGCGTTTTCAACCGTTTGTAACACGGTCATCTGTACACTCCGTTATTATTCTGAATAATCAGATGGATAATAGCGCGTATCCTCATTTTCGCGTCACATAACGAAGTGAGGACATGCCCTGAGTAAACCACTTAAACTTCTCGAATACTATCAAGTTTACTCAGCGTTTTGCACTCGCCGTTTAGAGCATATGCGCAAACTGGCGGAAACAGGCATGGCCTTTAATTCTTTAGGTGAAGTGTTTGCAGTTCACGTGACACGCAGGTGCCTCCAGGGCTTGTCGAGTGTTTTTTGCCAACGTATACTCATTAGCCTGTAACAATGTGGCAGACCTCTTATGAAAATCACTTGCCTGCTGCTGGCGAGCGTCCTTCTGCTTTGTGCCTGCGGTCAAAAAGGCCCTTTGTATCTACCTAAGGATAAACCGCAAAAAGTGCGAAAAATCCCATGAAACAGCGTTTTACGAAAATGCATGGCCTTGGGAATGACTTTATGGTCATTGATGGCGTTACCACAGCGGTTAATCTCAGCACGTTGCCGGTGGCCGCCCTTGCACGCCGTGATACGGGTGTTGGGTTTGACCAGCTGCTCGTGGTTGAGCCTTCAAAAACAAGGGGTATCGATTTTTACTACCGGATTTTCAATGCGAACGGTGAAGAAGTCGGACAATGCGGGAATGGTGCACGTTGCCTCGCACGTTTTATCCGTCATTACGGTCTCAGTGATAAAAGCGTTTTAACGGTTGCGACCCATACTACTCGTATGACCCTGCGCCTGAATCCAGATGACACCGTTACGGTCGACATGGGTGTTCCGCGTTTTTTACCGGCGGAAATCCCGCTCCTAATGCCCAAAATGGACGATACCTATCGACTGCCGCTTGAAGAAGCAAATTTCGTTGACGTGCATGCGCTTTCCGTAGGTAATCCCCACGCGGTACTTGCTGTAGAAGATGTTGCAAAAGCTGCGGTAGAAACCCTTGGTGCACGCATCAGTACCCATCCACTGTTTCCTGAAGGCACCAATGCGGGCTTCATGGAGCGCGTGTCGTCCACGCTGCTGCGTCTGCGGGTTTTTGAGCGCGGATCGATGGAAACGAAGGCCTGCGGCAGTGGCGCTGCGGCCGCCGCCGTTGTTGGGCGTCGATTTTATGACATGCAGTCGGACATTACTGTGGAACTGCCAGGAGGCCGCTTGAACATTCACTGGGAAGGACTTGAGCATCCCCTGCTGCTGACAGGTCCTGCGGCCTTTGTGTATGAAGGCGTATTATTTTAAGGATTTTTTATCCATTGTGCGCAGAGCTTCGAGTTTTTCGGCGATCCTAATCTCAAGCCCCCGCGGCACTGGACGGTACCATTGCGGTGCCTGCATGCCCTCTGGGAAATAATTTTCACCTGCCGCATAACCGCCAGGCTCATCGTGAGCATACCGGTATTCGCGACCATGCCCCATGTTCTTCATCAGGCGTGTGGGCGCATTGCGCAAATGCAGAGGTACCTCACGTGAACCATCGCGCGCAACAAAGGCCATCGCCTCGTTAAACGCCTTATAAGCTGCGTTGCTTTTCGGGGCAACGGCAAGATAAATCACCGCCTCGGCCAGAGCAAGATGCCCCTCCGGTGAGCCAAGGCGCTCATAGGTTGATGCCGCTGCCGTTGCAATTTCAAGAGCACGGGGGTCGGCAAGGCCGATATCTTCCCAGCTCATGCGCACAATACGGCGCGCCAGATACTGCCCGGATGCCCCGCCATCCAGCATGCGGCAAAGCCAGTAAAGTGCGGCATCAGGGTTTGAACCACGCACCGATTTATGCAGTGCGGAAATCTGGTCGTAAAACGCATCTCCGCCCTTGTCAAAACGGCGCATGCGCGCGCCAAGGGTTTGTTCAAGGAGTTTAACAGAGAGGGTCTTGTCCGCGGCTGCGGCCAGCACTCCCTCTAAAAGATTCAAAAGCCTGCGCGCATCGCCATCGGCTGCTTCAATAAGGAGCTCGCGTGCGCCATCCTCAACATTGTATGTTGGAAAAAAGCGCGCCTCGGCACGCTCAAAGACCGCGCGCAAATCATCGCTGGAGAGCGCCTGTAAGACATACACCTGTGTGCGTGAGAGCAGCGCACTGTTCACTTCAAAGGAAGGATTTTCAGTGGTAGCGCCTATGAGGGTAACCAGCCCTGATTCGGTATACGGCAAAAGCGCATCCTGCTGCGATTTATTAAAACGGTGAATTTCATCAACAAAAAGCAGCGTACGTACGCCTGCCAGACGGTGCGCCTCTGCCGCTTCCATCGCCTGACGAATGTCCTTGACCCCTGAAAAGACCGCGGAAAGTGCTATGCATTCGCATTCAAGTGCATCGGCTATCACGCGCGCAAGCGTGGTTTTGCCAACGCCCGGCGGCCCCCAGAGAATCATCGAATGGACCTTGCCCGATTCAAGCATCAAGCGGATGGGGCGCCCTTCTCCAAGAAGATGAGCCTGTCCGATAACCTCACGCCAGTGAGCCGGGCGCAACAACTCGGCAAGAGGAGCGTTACCGCTCATTGACGCACAACATCCACGCCGCGGGGCGGGCTAAAACTGAAAAGGCTCTTTTTAAGCGCCGGATTATTTTTCACGGCACGTAAACGCACTTCAGTGTGTTGCCCCATCTGATCATACAAATCAAGACGCGAAAGCGCGTCTCCTGCAAATACCATCCTTAAACGCTGAAAATTGGCTTTAGACGATTTGGCCTTGAGATTAAAACAGGCCATTTTGCCGGAAGCTTTACAGGGGCTTACCTCAAAATCACGGGCAACCGTATCGTCATATCCACTCAAAAAAAGCGCAGGCGTTCCCCCAAGCCCTTTTTCCTGACGTTTAACCGTTACCTGTTCAAGGTCGACATCATAAATCCAAAGCTTATTGCCATCGGCCACCACCAGCTGCTCCATCGGGTCTTTTGTTTCCCAGCGAAAGCGTCCCGGACGCTGCATCGCCATCGTACCGGAGGATGCCGATACCTGACGCCTTGCAGTGCGAACCGTCTGGCTGAATTGTGCACTCATGCTGCGAATGGCATTCAGCTTCGTCTGCAGCGCCGTCGCCGGGCTATCAGCAGCAAACGCACTGCCATAAGTGAGGCATAAGGCTCCTAAAAATACACGAAAAATTGTCAACGTTCTTCTCCTGCAGGAACCAGCACATCACGGAATCCGCCATCCAGTGGCCCTACGACCCCGGCTCGTTCCATGTCTTCAACAAGGCGCGCTGCGCGGTTATAGCCAATCTTAAAACGACGCTGAACAGCGGAAATACTGGCTTTTCGAGTTTGCAGTACAAACTCAACCGCCTGGTCGTAAAGCGCATCGGTTTCCCCGCCACCTTCAGATTCTTCACCAAAACCGCCCTCTCCGTCTCCGGGCGTACTGAGAATGTCTTCCATGTATTCCGGCTCGCCCCGGGCACGCCAGTCTTCTGCTATACGGTGCACTTCGCGGTCATCAACAAAGGCTCCGTGAACCCGCAGCGGCGCACCGGTACCAGGGGCCAGATAGAGCATGTCGCCATGTCCCAGCAGCTGCTCCGCTCCCTGTTGATCGAGGATGGTGCGTGAGTCAATTTTTGAAGACACCTGAAACGATATTCGGGTTGGAATGTTTGATTTGATAAGCCCGGTCAATACATCCACGGATGGACGCTGCGTGGCAAGAATCAGGTGGATACCCGCGGCACGCGCTTTCTGCGCGATACGCGCAATCAACTGCTCTACCTTCTTGCCCACTACCATCATCATGTCGGCAAGCTCGTCAATCACAACCACCACATACGGCAGGCTCTTCAGAACAGGGGCCTCGGAATCCATGGAATCAGTGGGTTTCCAGAGCGGGTCTTTCAGTGGTGCACCTGCTGCCGCTGCTTCGCTCACCCGGGTATTATAGCCCGCAATATTACGTACCCCAAGAGAGGCCATGAGCCGATAGCGCCGCTCCATTTCGTTGACGCACCAGCGCAGCGCGCTCGCCGCTTCCTTCATGTCGGTCACGACCGGTGTCAAAAGGTGCGGAATGCCGTCATACACAGACAGCTCAAGCATTTTCGGGTCAACAAGAATCAGGCGCACTTCTTCCGGTGTGGCCTTAAAAAGCAGGCTCAAAATCATGGCATTAATGCCTACAGACTTTCCGGAACCTGTGGTACCGGCTACCAGCAAATGTGGCATTTTTGCAAGATCAACCACCATGGGATGTCCGGCAATATCAACCCCAAGCGCGAGTGTGAGCGGAGAGTGCGCCTGCTGGTAGACGTCAGCGGAGAGCACACTGGTCAGACGCACCACCTGGCGCTGAGGATTAGGCAACTCAATGCCGACAACCGTCTTCCCTGGAATCACTTCCACCACGCGCACGCTGATAACTGAAAGCGAACGGGCAAGATCTTTTGCCAGTGCCGTCAGTTTGCTGACTTTAACTCCAGCGGCAAGCTGTAGTTCGAAACGCGTAATAACTGGCCCCGGGTGCACGGCAACCACTGTCACATCAATGCCAAAATCAAGAAGATGCTGCTCAACATCGCGAGAAAGCGTTTCCAGTGCATCGTGGGTATAACCGCCAAGCGGTTTACCAGGCTCGCCTTTATCAAGGAGCGAGAGCGGTGGCAATCCGCCGCTGACAGGCGTCATCGCGCGCTTTTCCGGGCGCGCAGGCGTGCGCACTGGAGGGATGACTGGTGCGACTGGCGCAACGGGCGCAATAACAGGTGCCGACTGCACCGGTGCCGGGGCAGCTGGTTCGACTGAGGGCAGCAGCGGCGGAGATACCGGCTTTTCTCGCACAGACTCTGCGCGCACCAGCGGAGGCGTCTTCTCACGCACCAGTGCGCGCGACTCACTGCGCCGGGCGTGCAGACGCTCTGTCAAGGAACCTGTCATGGAACCGAGCGCACGCAGGCGTCGACGGAGAAAAAGAACTGTGCGCAGCGTCATGGCACCCACATTCTCCGCAACCTCTGCCCAGGCAAGCCCCGTAACCCAGGTGATGCCAAGAAACACAAATGCCAGCAGAACCAGCACAGTGCCTTCGGGATTGAACGGTTTAAAAAGCGTCTGCGACACGGCTTGGCCCAGCAGCCCGCCGGCTCCAAACGGATGCACAGGCGTTGATGCCATTACTTCAAGATTGAGAAGCCCGCAACCGCCGCAAAGGAGCAGCAGCATGCCGCTGGTGCGAAAAATCAGCAGGGTTTTGCCGTCGGTGGAGGCAGCTCCCTTCTCGCGCAGCAACAGCCACGCAACCCAGACGGCGTAAGCGGGCACCAGCCAGGCGGAAAGGCCAAACACATAATAGAGCGCATCAGAAAGCCATGCTCCGACCAGCCCGCCGGCATTGGCTACATGCCCGCCTGTGCGCAACAGGCCCGGGTCTGTCAGATGCCAGGTTCCGAGCGCCAGGCACAGAAAAACGGCGCAGGCAAGAACCAGAACAAATCCGCCCTCGCGAATGCGGCGAATAGTGGCCTCGGAGAGTGGCGCACGGGCGTCACCGGATAATCGTGAAGTTTTCGTTTTTGCCATGAGTACTGTCTTTTGTCATACTACGGCAGATAGTAACACAAATCCCCGGGAAGACAGAAAAATGCAAAACACACGCCACGAACGCCTGATTATCCTTGGCTCAGGACCCGCAGGATACACCGCGGCCGTTTATGCCGCCCGCGCCAATCTTAAGCCGCTCCTCATTACCGGCATGCAGCCTGGCGGGCAGTTAACCACGACAACCGATGTCGACAACTGGCCGGGGGATGTCGAGGGGCTTCAGGGACCTGCACTGATGGAGCGCATGCGCGCACATGCCGAACGTTTTCAAACCGAAATTATTTTTGACCACATTGAGCGCGCCAGCCTGCAGGAGCGCCCTTTTGTCCTCGAAGGTGACAGCGGTCGCTATACCTGTGACGCGCTTATCATCGCAACCGGCGCCAGTGCACGCTATCTCGGCCTTGAATCAGAAACCGCGTATCAGGGACGCGGTGTTTCTGCCTGCGCGACCTGCGATGGGTTTTTCTACCGTAATAAAAACGTCTGCGTTGTAGGTGGCGGCAATACCGCTGTAGAAGAAGCGCTCTACCTCTCGAATATTGCGGCACATGTCACGCTCATTCACCGACGCGACACCCTGCGTTCAGAGAAAATTTTGCAGGACCACCTCTTTGAGAAGGCCCGAAACGGCAATGTTACCCTGCTCTGGAATCACACGCTCGAGGAAGTGCTCGGCAATGGCCGCACGGTCACGGGTGTGAAGCTTCGCAACACCGTTGATGATTCACGTCAGGAACTTGCGCTTGATGGCGTATTCATCGCGATTGGTCACACGCCCAATACCAGTCTTTTTGAAGGCCAGCTGGCCATGAACAATGGCTATCTGATTATACGTTCAGGTCTTGAGGGCATGGCGACTGCAACCAGTATCCCGGGTGTTTTTGCCTGTGGAGACGTTGCGGATCATGTTTACCGTCAGGCGATTACCTCAGCGGGCTTTGGCTGCATGAGCGCGCTGGACGCGGAGAAGTATCTCGACATGGAAGGAAAATAGCGCCATCGAAAGAGGGTTGAACGCGCCCTAAATTTGCTCAAAAAAAATGGGGTAATTGCCAATCAGCGCGTTTTGGTGCAAACTCTGCGGTTTAAGTACGCGCTGATTTGGGAGTCCCATGGCAAAAGAAGATCATATTGAAATGCTCGGCACAGTGATTGACACTCTGCCCAATACCATGTTTCGGGTAGAACTGGAAAATGGCCACATTGTTATGGCTCATATTTCAGGAAGAATGCGCAAAAATTACATTCGCATTCTGACCGGCGATAAGGTTAAAGTCGAGCTGACCCCCTATGACCTGACTAAAGGTCGCATTATTTTTCGGGATAAGAATTAATGAAAACACGCCTTAACATGTCGGTAGATGAAAAAATCTGCTGCATCATCCGTTTTGTAACAAAAAACCCGGCATGGAAGGCCAGCTGCTGCCGTTTTCGGTGAGAATCCCCCCTCTGACAACACTGCAAAGCCTCTGTAACGATGAGGTGGTGGCGCATTTTTGTCGGCAGCACCCGGAATATAATACCTCTGAAGCGGTTCAGGTGTTTAAGGATTTGCTGTCCTGGATGTGGCTGACCCTTGAGCGCAAAGCGCGCGGGCGCGCCACATGGATGTTTGGCCCGCTTCTGATACTCGATGCCATGTGGCACAGTTTCATCCTGCATACGCGCGCCTACTGCGCATTTTGCGAAGCCCATTTCGGCACGTATTTTCACCATGACGTAGAATCACCAGCAGCTCCATTTGAGCCTGCTCCTGAGATGCTGGAAGACTATCTCAGCGACTGTTTTGCAAAACTTGGAGAAGCATGGGTGATGCGCTATTTTGGTGACGCTTTCAGCGAATTACCGTGAAAACGTCACTTTATCACTTCTGACGATAAGGGCTTAAGCCCTTATGCTTTATCTGCCTGAGCCACACGTGCGGTCGCATTTTTCTGCTTCAGCTGCTCATAGGCACGCTTCGCCGGCGCATACTGCGGATGGCGCACCATAATCGTGTCGAGCATCGCGCGGGACAGATTTTCATTACCGCGGTTCCATGTGTTCAGTGCTTCAAAGTACATGCGCTCTGCCGACTCATTGTCAAAACGCTTTGATACCGGCATGCGAATGGGCTCAATCACGCTGAGCTGCTTTTGCACCTTTGCATCCATGCGTCGCTGATAAAGTGCTGCGGCCTTGCTGCCGTGCTTTTGCGCTGTCTCAAGGTAACGCCGCGCTTCAGCAGGAAGGAGGCCTGTGGAAACGCCCTCAAAAGAAAGCCTTGCCAGCTCAAACTGAGCATGCGCATTATTAAACGCCGCAAGCTCACGGTAATACCGCAGGGCACTGTCCATGTTTTTCTCAACCCCAAGCCCATACTGGTACATGCGGGCCAATGCGAGCATGGCTTTCTGGTTACCCCGCGAAGCGGACTGTTCGTAGTAACTCAACGCCCCTTTATAGTCGAGCCTGAGTCCTATGCCGGTCTCAGAAAAGAGCCCCAGAGTATAAAGCGCATCGGCATCGCCCAGTTTTGCCGCTTCGCGGTACCAGTGCAGCGCTGCTTCCTCATCGCGTGCCACACCCTCACCGCGAAATGCCATACCACCGAGGCGTACCATGGCGCTGCTGTTACTGGCAGCAGCGGCAGCCTCGTAATGCGCCTGTGCCTGCTTATAATCAACAGGCCGCCCCTTGCCTTCCTCAAACATCACACCAAGGTCAAAGTGCGCCAGTGCGTCATTGGCATCTGCCGCCTGCTGGTAGGCTTTTTCTGCAGCCTGATAATCAGCTTCCATTGCATCCAGCACGAAACCAAGTGCCACATTGGCCATGGGGAGCGTTTTACCGGCAAGCGCATACCAGTGGCGCGCTTCAGGGAGATTCGGCTTATCTTCAACCCCTCCCATCTGCCAGAACTGGCCATAGAGGTATTGCGCCATGGGCAGGCCCTGGCTGGCAGCGGCCGCGTACCACTTTTCAGCCTCAACGCGGTCAGGTGCGCCGGCAAGTCCAGACTCCATCAAAAAGCCAAGTTTCATCTGTGCATTACCATCCCCTTTTTCCGCAAGATGGCGATAAATCTCAATGGCCTGTTGCAAATGCTCTGGGCTTTGAGCTTCAGCGAGATAATAGTCCGCAAGCAACAGTCCTGCACGGGTGTTGCCCAGTGCATGCGCTTTCTGCAGCTCAGGCAAAAACGGCTGTCCCGCCTGCTGGCGCAGAATGGCGAGATTGAGTGCCGCCCACGGGAAACCGCTGTTGGAGGAGGCCTGCAGCATGGCTTCTCCCTGAGCGAGATCGCGCCCAACGCCCCGTCCCTCGCTGTAGCGCGAGCCAAGAATAAACTGGCTCACCGGATTAGTGCCGGCCTGCTGATACCAGTAGAGCGCTTCGGCGGGATTGGCTTCTGTAGCAATTCCGCGGTCATACATCATGCCAAGCAGCAGCGCCGCCTCACTGTCACCCGTACGAGCCTGAGTCTGTGCCGTGGTAAAAGCGTTCTTCTGGCGCTCAGGATTACTAGAAAGCGCGTCATAAAAAGCAAGCGGCAGAATCGCCTCGGCAATGCCCTGGGAGGCAGCGCTTGCATAGAGCGCGCGAACTTTTTCGGTACGGGCATCACGCGCCCTGGCATCGAGCGAGCTGTTGGGGTCTTGAATTAACTCCTGTGCCAGACGGTATTCCGCAGGACCATAGTGATTGGCAGCAGCGAGGTGATACATCGCTATCGCGCGCTCCGGGTCTTCAGGAATGACCTTTTCACCACTGGCAGTGGTAAAGCCTTTTTCTGCAATGTGCGCAAGCACATACTGGGCGTGATCATTGCCTTTAAACGCCGCATCCATAAGCCAGTCCATGCCCGTCTGGTAATCAGCCTTACTCTGAGGGTCAAGAAGGTACAAAAGCCCAAGATTATATTCCGCGCGCAGTTCCTGCTGCGAGGCAGCCAGCTGATAGTAAATAATTGCCTGCTGGCGGTTTTTGGCAACACCTATCCCGTAATGATAAAGCTGTCCAAGCTGAAACTGAGCGCCTGACTCGCCGAGAATGGCGCGATTATAGAGACGGTTAAGCACCTTCTGCCAGGCCGCTTTTCGCGGCTCGGAGGGTTTCATGGCGCCAATTTTCGCATTCATTTCCTCAAGCACATTCGACCGATGCGCAAAACGGTCTGGTGCTCCACCCGATTCAGCAGCGACGTCTTCGTTTTCATGCTGCAGCACGTAGGAAAAATTACGCTGCGCGGACTCCACTTCCGTGTCTATGGGATAGGCCGGGAAAGCCCATTCCTTGCCCTGACGCGCACTTAACATGGGGGCAATCAGGTCAAAGTAATCACCAATGGCCACGTCATTGGGTTCCACCAGAGTAAATTTCGGCTGAAAGAGCATTTCACGTGTCGGGCGAGTCCGCTCTGGCGCCGGGTTATAAATATTTTGTTTCAAAGCGCCCCGGTTGTTCCATGCGGTATATATTCCACCCGGCTGGTAGGCTGTAAACACGTCTGAGCTGCCGTTACTAAGCCAGCGGGCAGCACGCACTGCCGCGTCAATTCGTGCGCCTCCCCCTTTTTTAGCTTTCGCTTCCCACTGCGCGGCAAGATTGTCGTTTTTAGCGACCCCGGTACCGTTCTTATACAGTGCGGCAAGTGCACGCTCTGCTGCCGGAAAACCGTTTTCAGCCGCTTTAAGGGTCCATAAAAAGCCATTTTCCGCATTGGTCGATGGGTTTTTAGGATTCATCCAAAAATCTGCCATGGCGAGCTGTGCGCGAGCGTTGCCATTTGCCGAAGCTTTTTCATAGAACGATTTAGCCTCATCCCACTGTCCCGCGGCCTCTGCAAGTCGACCGAGGCGGATAAAAGCCGGCAGGTAACCCTGTTCGGCTGATTGCGTATAATACGTTTTAGCCATTTCAGCGTCTTTTGCAACCAGCTTGCCCTCTTCAAGCAGTGTCCCGTAGAGATACTGGGATTTGGAGAAGTTGCTCTTCAGCGACTTTTCAAGCCATATTAGCCCCAGCTTGCGATTGGAGGGTGCACGGCTGTCGAGGAAATGGTCGGCAAGTGTGTATTGCGCGAGCGGATTGCCGGCACGCGCTGCATCAATATAATAACGCCTGGCGGCATCTTCGTTTTTTCGGGTGCCATACCCAAAAAGCAGTGCTGCGGCACAATACATCTGCGCGCTGACAACGCCTGTTTCAGCGGCTTTTTTAAACCACTGAAACGCTTTTTCCGGGTTTTTATCAAGCGTGAGGCTGGTGCGAGCCAGAAGTTCAATCGCTGGCAGATACCCTTTCTGGGCAGCCTCTGTAAAATACTGCATGGCCTGCGTGTTATTTTTCAGCTGACCATACCCATAGAGAAACATCTGTCCCTGATAATAATCCGCCAAAGGGGAACCCGTCTGCTGACGCGCAAGCGCGCGTGCCGCCTCAATATAGTTGCCCTGACGCCAGGCATCCATTCCGGACTCTGCATACACACACTGGCTTGCGGCCACAAGGCACACACAGGGCATAAGCAATTTCATGGCAATCCCCTCTTATCTATATTCTCTGACTAACCGTTTATCGTTTTATAACCGCTCTCAGCTCGCCGGGATGATGCCATAATGCACCACCTCGCGCAGCGCACCACTGCGGGTATTACTGTTTACAATCCAGTAATTTCCACGATTGTTCAAGCCAAATTTCACATTATTGAATTCGCACACCTTAAGGCTTTCTCCGCAGTCTACAATTTTTCCATAACGCGATTTACCCTGCGCAACGGTGCAGGCAAAACGCATCTCTGGCTCTCCGGTAGCAAGTACCGCCCACTGTCCGGCATTCACCGTGTGGTTCATAAACAGGCTGCGGGAGCTTTCTTCATTACGCATTTGATACAGGGTGACGGCCTGCGGGCGTTTGTTGTAGATGAAATACATGGACTGGGTCGCACCACTTGCTTCGGGAAAAAGTTTGAGCACCATCAGTTCAAACCGATACCCAACATCGCGACACCCAAGCGGTGAGCGCATTTCTTCCCGGGCAGACTTTGATTTGGGTTCAGCGCCAGCCATTGCCCCACCGGCAACCAGTCCTGAAAGTACGATGGATGCCACGTATTTTATGCATGCGGATTTCATTAGCGTTTCTCCACACTGATAACTGGACGCACCACAACCAGCGTGCCCTTATGATTGTTCTGGTCAGTTGAGGTCTGTACAAATTCATGATTCAGCCAGAGCGCATCCTGTACAAACATGCGCACGCAACCGTGGCTCGCGCGATATCCCGGAATGTCGGAAGACCCGTGCAGCGCGTAGCCTTTATGGAAGAACATGCAATACGGCATTTGCGCACCACCTCGGCCGGCAGGGTATACGTTTGAGCGGCATTTCTCATTTTCTTTACTGAAGACCCGAAAAATTCCGGTCATGGTACGGCAGGAGCGGCTGCTGTCAGAGCACTTGTCGCGGCCAGAAGAAATCGGCCCCCATTTAACCAGATTACCCTTCGAATCATAAGCGCCCCACGCGAGTTTCTCCTGGTCCACAATGATTTGTTTCTCGCCTCGGCTTTTAACTTTCAGCGGAAAGGGGGAAATGTCAAAAATGGTCATGCCATCAAGGTTGCGCGGAACCGCGATAACTTTACCCGGCCACAGCGGGTTATAACTGCGATTAAGGCGCTGCACGACATCGCGCTGTTCTTCATCGGGAAAGAGCCTGTCCCAGCTTTGACCTGGCGCTACACGCAGACATTCATATTGCGGGTAGGCACACAATGCTGTACCGAAGTAACTGGCGGCATAGGCCGAACAGGTCAACAGCAGGGTCATTATCACCAAGGGAATTTTCTTCATGCTTGCTTCCTCCTGTAGCCTGTTTAGCATAAAGCAAGAAGCGTGCTCAATCACGCGACTCTGCATATACTCCTAATCGGTTTAATCCGACAAAACTTGAGGAGATTCTCTGTCAGGATGCAGAAACTCCCATATTTTTCCCGCCAGTAAAGGGCCAATACCCTTTACTCTTGCGATTTCTTCAACCGAAGCCCCAAGCAGTCCGCGCATGCCGCCAAAACGGCGCAACAGCGACTGGCGTCTGGCGCTGCCTATCCCTTCGATGTCCTCAAGCCGCGAATGCAGGCTCTGGCGCGCGCGTTTTTTGCGGTGCGCCGTAATGGCAAAGCGGTGCGCCTCATCACGAATATGCTGCAAAAGGTGCAGCGCGGGGCTTTCGGCCGGCAGCGTAATTTCATGCCCCGCATCCCCAAGGATAAGGCGCTCAAAGCCCGCACGCCGGTCAGGCCCCTTGGCAATGCCGAGTAATACAACCCCTTTAATCTGAAGTGCTTCAAAAACGCGCTGCGCCACCGCATATTGCCCCTTGCCGCCATCGACAATCATCATGTCCGGCAGGGCATTGTCCGCCTTTTGCCGACGAAGGCGGCGTGTGAGCACCTGCTCCATCGCCGCGTAATCATCCCCGCCGACGATATCTTTAATATCAAAGCGGCGGTATTCTGCAGGAAGCGGTCCGTTCGCATCAAACACCACACAGGAGGCAACCGTCTCTTCCCCCTGGGTATGGCTGATATCAAAACACTCCATGCGCATGGGCGGGTGGTCTAAATCGAGCACGCCTGCAAGCGCCTGGTAGCGCGCCTGCATCAGACTTTGCGAAGCCTTGTGGCCAGAAATGGCCGTTTGCAGGTTATTAACGGCAAAATCCAGCCAGCGTGCCCGCACGCCGCGCACTTTCGTGACAATTTTAACCCTCTTTCCCGCCTTCTCCGTCAGCAGGTTTTCAAGCGTTTCGCGCGCTGAAAACGCGCGGTTGGTGATAATAACAGCGGGTATGCGCTCTGGATTATCGAGATAATAAAATGCCACAAACGCTTCAAAGACCTCTTCCCAGAGCGCCTCAGAAGATTGTTCCGGGTCTGAGGGAAGGGTTGGAAACCAGTGCTGACCGCCAAGCACCTGGCCTGCACGCGCCGAGCAGAGCTGAATACAGGCAAATCCCGGGACCGCTTCGACTGCAATAATGTCGGCATCCCCGTCACGGTGATGCATGCCCTGCTGCTCTTGAATCTGGCGCAGGCTGCGGGCCTGGTCGCGCAGTATGGCCGCTTCTTCAAACGCGAGGCGTGCCACGGCCGCTTCCATGCGCGATTCGATGGCTTCGAGTACCTGCTGACATTTTCCCTGTAAAAAGCGCAGCGCATCCGTGACCGACTGCCGGTAGTCTTCAGGCGATATCATCCCGGTACAGGGCGCGCTGCAGCGTTTAATCTGGTATTGCAGACAGGGGCGCTTTCGGGCCGCGAAAAAGTTGTCGCTGCAGTTGCGGATTTTAAAAATTTTCTGCAGCATGTTCAGGGTTTCATAGACTGCCGGCGCATTGGGAAACGGGCCAAAAAACTCGCCTTTTGCCGGTTTTTTCTTGCCGCGCCAGACGCGCATGGCGGGTGCCGCATGGGTCATGCTGACAGCGATAAAGGGATAGGATTTATCATCCCGCAACAAAATATTGTATTTAGGGCGCAGCGACTTGATGAGGTTACTCTCCAGAAGGAGTGCCTCCGTTTCGCTGCGGGTCACATCGACAGCGATAGCGGCTATCTGACTCACCAGCACCCGTGTTTTAGGGCTTTGCGGACCACGGTTAAAATAACTGGAAACGCGTTTTTTGAGGTTGCGCGCCTTGCCGACATAAATCACCACTCCCCGGGCGTCAAACATACGGTAGACGCCTGGTGCGCTGGTCAGGTGAGCAACCTGTTCGGCAAGCTCCGGGGAAGAAAAGGCCTCGTTCATCAGGAGGGACTGTCGGATTCGCCCGGGCGCTCAATCACACGGTGCTGCATCGCGAGAAACGTCAGCTCCACATCGTTCTTCACGCAAAGCTTTTCAAAAATGCGATAACGGTATCCATTAATGGTTTTTGTGCTTAGAAACAAACGGTTGGCGATATCCTGCACCATCATGCCGCTCGTTATCATGAGCATGACCTGCATTTCACGCTCGGAGAGCTGACTGAACGGTGATTCACGCGGCTCCTCGAGGCTGCTGATTGCCATTTTTCGAGCAATTTCAGCGCTCAGGTATTTTTCGCCCTGATACACCCGGCGAATGGCGGCCGCCATCTCACCTGCACCGCACTCCTTGGTCAGATACCCCATGGCGCCCAGTTGTAAAACGCGCGCTGGCAGCGGCTCTGCACACACGGCGGTTACGGCTATCACTTTCACCTGGGGACTCGATTTTTTAAGACGCCGTGTGACTTCCCAGCCATCAATGCCTGGCATTTTCATATCAAGCAATACCACATGCGGCTGGTGCTGCTTCACCATCTGTAAGGCCTGCTCGCCGCTTTCAGCGTCAGCCACCACTTCCACATCAGGCAAATCATCCAGTAAACGCCGAATACCCATCCGAACCAGTGCATGGTCATCGACAATGAGTACTTTAATCAAAAGGCCACTCCTTTAAATCAGCAGATGTTGACACCACTGGCGATGTTAACAAGACTATCCGGGCTTAACAAGCCAGTATATGGATATTCGGATTTTCAGGCGTTACCGGGAAAAACGGCGGAAACTCACCGAGTGCCCGCGCACGCGCAAGATACGCCGCGATGTCGGACTCGACAAAACGGTAAAGCTGCTCGTAATCGTCAATCACAAAATAGACTTTCTGCATTTCATCAATGCGATAGGGCATGCGAAATGCAGAAACCGGGTCAAAACAGACTCGAAGCGGCACATCGCTTTCCACACACCACACTGTTTCACCTACAGAAGAGAGAATCCCGCCCCCAAAGGCACGCAGGCCCGCCTGGGTTTTAATCAGCCCAAACTCCACAGTAAACCAGAAAAGGCGCTGCAAAAGCGGCCAGTCCGCCTCGGGAAAGCTTAGCACTCTGACGGCATATGCGTGTACAAAGTCCGCATAAACTTTGTCAGTCAGCATCGGGCAATGCCCAAAAAGTTCGTGAAAAATATCCGGTTCCTGCACATAATCGAGTTCTTCTTCCACGCGGATAAACGTTGCCGCCGGAAATTTTTTCGCGGCAAGCAGCGTAAAAAAAGCACGGGCAGAAATGAGTGACGGCACGGCTTCAACCGCCCACCCTGTGGTATCCTGAAGACGCTTCGAGACGTCTGGCAGCTGTGGAATAACGTCTTCACTCAAGCCAAGCGCTGAAAGTCCCTTGATGAACGATTCACAGGCGCGTCCCGGCAAGAGCGGTTTGAGACGCCGATAAAGAAGACTCCAGACGTGATGCTCGGCCTCACTGTATGCTACAAAACCGGCACTGTCCGGTGTATGTGACACATAACGACTGACAAATTCCATCGCTTCCTCTAGTGCGCGCAGACATTGATACTACGTTATAACGGATTTCGAGGACGATTGACAATTCACGGGCGCGAAACCCGCCCGATACTCGAGAGCGGAATCACCGTTTCAATGGCATGCCCCTCTTTGCGGGATGCGCCTCGCCAGGCGTGTCCGTAGACCACTTCGTACGTCAGCGGGCATTTACCATCGGTATCTGAAAGTCCGGCATATGCCTCGCGAAAACGCCGAAAAACACCGCTGCCCGTGAGGCCCCTGTTCCGTTGCGGATGAATGTTGCGCACGCCCTGCGCCTTCAGGCTTTGCAAGAGTGCATCTGCTGATGCGTATCGAACCCGGATTTTTTCCATGTCCATGACGGTATCTTCAAAGAGTACCGCGGCAAGTGCGTCACCGACATCGTGCATGTCTGCAAACGTGTTGGCGTGGGCGTGCGAATCAGCGCGCGCGAAGGCTTCGCGCATTTCGCGGAAGGTATCAGGGCCTAATGTCGAGAAGTACAGCGCGCCTGCGGGGCGCATGACGCGGTGTATTTCAGCGAAGACATCCTTCAACGAGGGCGCCCAGTGCACCGTCTGATTGGCAAAGACCAGATCAAAGGTGTCCGGTGCAAAGGGAAGCCGCAGCATGTCGGCATTCACAAGCTGCCAGCGGTTGCGCCAGAGCCCCTGGCGTTTTTGTGACTGCGCGAGCATGTCGGCGGCGATATCAACTCCCACTATCCGGGCTTTAGGATAGCGTTTGCGTAAAAGCGCGCTGAAATGTCCAGGCCCACACCCAAGATCGAGAATACGCTCAGGCGTCATTTTCAGGTAATCAAGGCGCGCAATCAGGCGGCGGCCAATTTCCTGCTGAATGCCTGCCGCCGCTTCGTAGCCGCGGGCCCCGCGGTTAAATGCCTTGCAAATTTCGTCAGTCACCGTCATGATGCGCCCCGTGTCCACCTTCATACAATGGAATTGTCGTGCGATTTAAGCCCGCCAGTATATCATACTGGCTGCGATTACCTGCTCTTTGTGTTTTTTGTAATCAATATTCCCGGAGCCATAAGGGATTGTGTGCGGCCTGCATGAAAACCCTGCAGCCGATTGGACCTCAGTGTCGCCATTGCGCGCTCCCCCTTGCAGACGCGTTGTTCCCCTGCTGCGGGCGCTGTCTGCGCGAAAAACCCTGCTTTGACACAGTCTACTGTGCGTGGCGCTATTTAGAGCCGCTGCAATCGATTCTACATGCGTTTAAGTACCGTCAGGCGCTGTTCTGGAGCGGCTTTCTCGCAGAACGCATTCTAGACGCCCTGCCTGATACCATGACTCTCCCGGAGTGCCTCGTGCCGGTTCCCCTTCACCGTCACCGCCTGCGTGAACGCGGCTACAACCAATCCACCCTTATCGCGCAAAAACTGGCTAAAATGCTTAGCCTGCCACTGGTGCATAACGGGTGTATGCGTTTGCGTGACACCCGTCCCCAGGCTGGTACGTCCGCCGCGTCACGCCGGGTTAATCTGCAAAATGCGTTTGCGGCACGCCCCACGACGTTTCAGCACATTGCACTTATCGATGATGTACTCACCACCGGGAGTACCGCGAGCGCCGTTGCCGCAGCACTCAAGCAGCAAGGGGTCAAACGGGTCGATGTCTGGTGCTGCGCCCGCGCCTGAGAGCCCCCCTTAACCGGGTTTTCGCGTATTGTTAATCACAAGCTGCAGGCGCGGTTTCCCCTGCTGCTGACGGCCACCAAGCTCATATCCGTTGCGGTAGACTTCGAAGGTTCGGTAGGCCTGGTTGGTTTCACTGTCGACAAGCTCCACGTCATCACCCTGCGTATCCATCAGCGTAACAACAAGGTGCATTTCCCGGAACTGTTCAATGTGGTAGCGTTCGCCAAACAGGCGTAACACACTGAGCAGGCTTTCAGCAGCTTCCTCGCTGGTGTGGGTTCCCCGAAAAATGATGTCCATAATGTCTCCTCCGGCAGTAATTACAAACGTTCTGCTGCCCTTATTATCGACAAATTGCGCATTAGCTTGAGTAAAATGCCATTACGTGAATTGCGCCTGTAAATTTTTGTCACTTTGCGGTACAATATCGTCATGACTGACTCGGCATTTTCTCGATGGTTTTCGTTGCCTGTGGCTTAAATCACCAGACTGCGTCTGTGAACGTGCGTGAACAGCTCGCCCTTTCAGGGCCTGCCCGCACTGAATGGCTCGCACACCTTCTCTCCAGTTCCGATATTGCGGAAGGCCTGGTGCTGTCTACCTGTAACCGCACGGAAATCTATTGTGAGACCGCAAACGCTGATGCTCTGCTCCCCTGGATTATCCAGGAAGCGCGGCTTGCGCCCGGAGCCATCGCTGCCTGCTTTTACCTGCACACTGGAGAAGCCGCCGTTCGCCATCTCCTGCGTGTGGCGAGCGGTCTTGACTCCATGATGCTGGGTGAGCCTCAGATTCTCGGTCAAATTAAACAGGCCTATGAAGAAGCTGAGCACGCCAGTGGTATTGGCGAAACGCTGCGTGAAGTGTTTCAGTATGTGTTTGGAGCGTGCAAGCGCGTGCGCGCGCAAAGCGGTATCGGCAAAAATCCGGTATCGGTGGCCTCAGCGGCCGTGCATCTTGCCACCCGCCTGCTTCCAGACCCTAAAAATGCGAGCGCTTTTCTGATTGGTTCAGGAGAAACCGCATCCCTTGTCGCCAAATACCTGCGCCAGCAGGGTGTGAAGCGTTTTTTTGTCGCAAGCCGCACCCGCGACCACGCACTGAAACTTGCAGAACAGCTCGAAGGTAACGCACTGACCGTCAACGACATTCCCCGTCACCTCGCCGAGGCCGATGTGGTGATTTCGGCAACGGCCTGTCCCCTGCCTTTTATTGACCGCCCCATGGTGGAAGCGGCGATACTGGCGCGGCAGCACTCTCCCATGGTGCTGCTTGATCTCGCCATGCCACGAGATATCTGCCCGCAGGTGGCAGAGGTTGAAGGCGCACATCTGTATAACCTCGATGACCTGCAGCAACTCACCGAAAAAGGCATGGATGAACGCAGGATTGCGGCTGCACACGCGGAAGAGCTGGTTGTCCGTGAGCTTGAGCATTTTGCGCGCTGGCACCGCGCCCGACGGGCAAAATCAATTATCTGTTCGTACCGCGAAAAAATGCAGTCTCTGGCAGACGTTGAGGTAGAGCGCGCCCGTCGAAAACTCGCCCGTGGAGAAGCGTCTCTTGCCGTATTTGAAGAATTCAGCCAGCGCCTTGTCAACAAGCTGACCCACACGCCATCGGTGGGCCTGCGGCAGGGAGCATCGGACGATCACCAGGAACTGCTGACGCTGGTTCAGTATCTCTATAATCCTCTGCGAGATTTGGCGCCCCATGAAGAAATCTCTTGAAAACAAGCTCTATCAACTCCTTGAGCGGTCTGAGGAAGTGGGTCGCCTGCTCTCGGAGCCTTCCGTTATCAGCAACCAGGACAGTTTCAGGGCGCTTTCAAAAGAGTATGCTCAGCTTGAGCCGGTAGCACAGAGCTTCAGCAAATGGCAAAAGGCCTGTGAAACCGTTGATGAACTCACGCGCCTTGAAGCCGGTACGGATGCTGAACTTGCCGCCATGGCCCGGGAAGAACTCTCTGACGCCCGCGCACAGGTTGAGGCGCTTGAAGAGACCCTGCAATGGCACCTTGTGCCTAAAAATCCTGACGATTCGCGCAACGTGTACCTTGAAATCCGTGCCGGTACGGGTGGTGATGAGGCAGCTATTTTTGCGGGTGATCTATTCCGCATGTACAGCCGCCATGCGGAAACACGTGGCTGGCAGGTGGAAATGGTAAGCGCGAATCACGGTGAGCATGGCGGATTTAAGGAAGTCATCGCACGGGTCAGCGGCAATGATGTCTACTCCGCACTCAAATTTGAATCCGGCGCACACCGCGTGCAGCGCGTTCCACAAACTGAATCACAGGGGCGTGTTCACACATCAGCCTGCACGGTTGCCGTTCTTCCTGAAGTTGAAGAAATTGATGATATCAGCATCAATGCCGAAGACCTTCGCATTGATACCTATCGCGCCTCTGGTGCCGGTGGTCAGCACGTTAATAAAACGGACTCGGCTATTCGTATCACCCACCTGCCAACCGGCGTTGTGGTGGAATGTCAGGATGAGCGCTCACAGCATAAAAACCGCGCACGCGCGATGGCGCTGCTTAAAACACGTCTTCTGGATGCCGAACAGAGCAAGCAGCGTGAACAGCGCGCGCAGACCCGAAAATCCCTGGTCGGCAGCGGCGATCGTTCCGAGCGCATTCGCACGTACAATTTTCCGCAGGGGCGTTTGACCGATCACCGTATCAACCTGACCCTCTACCAGCTCACTGATGTGATGGAAGGCGACCTTAAACCAGTGCTTGAGGCACTCCAGCGCGAATACCACGCCGAACTGCTGGCAGAGCATTCACAGCATGACGAAGACTGAGACTTCCGTTGCCAAAAGCCTGCAGGATGCCAGAAACCGTCTGGCCACCACCTCTGAAAGCGCGCGCGCAGACAGTGAAATCCTGCTCGCACACGTTCTTCAGAAATCCCGAACGTGGCTTTTTGCCCACTCCGAGGCCTTACTGAGCCCGGAAACACTGGCCGTTTTTCAGCATCTCGTTGAGGCGCGCTCGCGCGGTTTTCCGGTTGCCTACCTCACCGGCACACGTGAATTCTGGTCCCTGCCCCTTCGCGTGGATGCAGCAACCCTTATTCCGCGCCCCGAAACTGAACTGCTGGTTGAAACAACGCTTCAGCGGCTTTGTGCAGTTGCCAGTGCCCGCGTTCTCGACCTCGGTACCGGCTCCGGCGCGATTGCGCTCGCCCTTGCGAGCGTTCGCAGGGATTTCATCCTTCATGCCGCAGACATCAGCGAAGCGGCATTAGCCTGTGCCCGCATCAACGCACACGCGCTTGGGCTTACCGAGATACACTTTCATCACTCCAACTGGTTTTCCGACCTGCCGCGCCTGCGCTTTGATGCGATTGTCTCCAACCCTCCCTATCTCGCAGCCGATGACCCGCATCTGTCTGAGGGGGATGTTCGCTTTGAACCCTTGCAGGCACTCGTAAGCGGCACCACCGGGCTTGAGGCCTTCGAAGCCATTGCAAATACCGCGCCTTTGTGGCTTACACCTGGTGGCTGGCTGCTTTTGGAGCACGGTTGCGACCAGGGGGCTTTGGTGCGTGACATTCTGCAACAGGCAGGCTTTTCTGCCATTGAAACGCTTTGCGACCTTGAAGCACGTGATCGGGTCAGTGTCGGAAGATGGCAGACAGAAAATCTCTGATTTTCAAATTATTCATGAATAGGTTACACTTGTTACTTAGAGCGTGAGGGTTGTCACAGGCAGAGCTTTTCCTGATCTGCGACAGAGTTCACAAAGTTAATCATTGAGAGTGTACGTACCGTGAAAAATGACACTTTGGGCAACATGGGTATCACGCCTTACCATGAGCAGGAAGGCGAAGAATACATGAACGAGCGTCAGCTTGCGCACATTGAAAATCTGCTGCTGGCATGGCGTCAATCCCTGATGGAAGAGGTCGACCGTACTGTCACCCACATGAAGGATGAGGCTGCTAATTTTCCCGATCCCTCAGACCGCGCCAGTCAGGAAGAAGAATTCAGTATTGAGCTTCGCACCCGTGACAGAGAGCGCAAGCTTATCAAGAAAATTGAAGATGCGCTTGAGCGCCTGCGCGAAGATGATTTCGGCTACTGCGAAGCCTGCGGCATCGAAATCGGTCTGCGCCGTCTGGAAGCCCGTCCCACGGCAACGCTCTGCATTGACTGCAAAACCCTCTCTGAAATTAAAGAGCGCCAGAATCAGGGGGGATAGGCTGTCGGTTTTCCAATAACCCATTCACAACGGCAAGGTGTTTGGCGACCGCCCCGCGATTAGCCTCGAGTACACGTGACGCATTCTGCACCCGAGCGTTACGTGTACCAGGATTGTTATGCAGCCTCAGCACCGCCTGCATCAGGCTTACAGCATCCGCAACAATTTCAAGTGCCTCCTCACGCAGCAATGTCTCACAGATGGCCATAAAATTGTGAACATGCGGACCGCTGAACACCGGCACCTTAAGCGCAATCGGCTCCAGCACATTATGCCCGCCTGTGCGAGCAAAACTGCCGCCCACAAACGCATAATCAGAAAGCCCGTACCACCCAGGCAATTCACCGAGTGAATCCAGAACAACGACTTCGCAGGACGCATTAAGGGACTCTGGCTGACTGCGCCGCCCCGTTTGAAACCCGGCTTCTCGACAAAGTGTGGCTACTGAATCAAAGCGCTCGGGATGTCGCGGTGCAATCCAGAGCATGGCTTCTGGCAGTTCAGCTCTCAGCGTTTTAAACGCATCAAGCAGCATTGCCTCTTCAGGTGCGTGCGTACTTGCGGCCATCAGGGTGAGACGCGCTCCTCCGAGACGGGCCTTAATTGCCGAAAACTCCGGGTCTAAAGCCTTTGGTGTCTGCAAATCAAACTTGATATTTCCACTTGCTTCAACCGCATCTGCTGAGGCCCCGAGCGCCTCAAAACGCCTGGCATCTGCAGGGCTTTGCGCGAGAATGCTTGAAAACACACCGACAAGGGGCTTAAAGAAGAAACGAAGTTTTCGATAATTCGCGAAAGAACGCTCGGAAAGGCGCGCATTTGCAAGCACCATCGGAATGCCGGCACGTTTGACTTCCATCAGCAGGTTTGGCCACAGCTCGGTTTCCATCACGAGCACAAGGCGCGGATTCAACGCCCGCACAAAGCGCCGCATCGGGTGCTGTAAATCATAGGGAATAAAGGCGTGGGGAATACGCTCCCCAAAACGTCCCTTCAGACGCTCGGCGCCCGTTGGTGTCATGGTTGTCACAAAGAGCGTCCTTCCCTCGGCAAGCAGTGCGTCAAGGAGCGGAATGGCGGCGATAACCTCGCCAAGAGAAACAGCATGAACCCATACATCCACCTCTTTAACCGGCAGTGGTGCACGCGCAAAACGCTCAGCAATACGCGCCCGATACAGCGGGTTTTTACGCCCTTTCCAGTAAAGCCTTGCATAAAGCCAGGGTGTTGCAAGCAGCATCAGGAATGAATAGATGGCGCGCATGAAAAATTCCAAAAGCGCCAGTATACTGGAAGCCTTACGCACATGGAAAGTTTCCAGCGGGCAGGGTAGAATAGTCGCCTGTCCAGTGGAATACAGTCGCATGAACTTCAAAGATTTCTTTGCAGGCAACGCGTTATGGGGTAAGCTCCTGGGCGCTTTTTTTGGCTATCTCATGGCAGGCCCTGCCGGCGCCCTGTTAGGCATTATCGTTGGTAACTTCTTTGACCGTGGACTGGCCTCTCACTTCACCCATCCCTACTACTCCTTTCACAGTGAACGGCGCCGCGGCGTGCAAAATGTTTTTTTTGAGGCAACCTTCAAAACGCTTGGCTACATTGCCAAAGCAGATGGCCGTGTTTCAGAAGAAGAAATTCGTGTGACCAATACCCTGATGACTGAAATGGGATTGAACCGCACCCAGCGCGCTGAGGCGCGAAAGCTTTTCGGCATCGGTAAAACCGCGGGCTACAATCCCCTCCCCCTGCTCGACACGCTCGCCCAGTTGTGCCGGCACAAACCCGGATTAATACAGCTTTTTGTCGACATACAATACCGCTGCGCGCAGGCAGGCATGCTCGATGAGAACAAGCTCAAGGCCCTTGATACGGTCTTTTCCCGCTTCGGTTTCGCTCCGCTGCACCGCCAGTACCGTTTTTACGAAGACTTTGGCCAGCGCTCAAGCTACCGCCAGTCCAACAGCGAGTCGGCAGGACGACAGTACCATGCACCTCCCCGCACCTCCCTGGCTGAAGCCTACTCGCTCCTCGAAGTGAACCCTTCTGCAAACCGTCAGGATGTCAAACGCGCTTACCGCAGGCTCATGAGCCGTAATCATCCTGATAAGCTCATCGCTCAGGGGCTGCCTGAGGCCATGATAAAAATGGCCACGCAAAAAACCCAGGCCATCAGCAAAGCCTATGATGCCATCTGCGAAAGCCGCGGCTGGAAATGAGTGTGGTTATTGACGCACCAGCCGCAGAGTATCTACCGGTTGAAAATCAGGCTCTGTTGAGCGGCAGGGATTGATATCAAGCCCGCCCCGGCGCGTGTAAAACCCGGTTACGGTTAAAACCTGTGGTTTGCATCGGTTCAGGATATCGATGAAAATCCGTTCAATACACTGCTCATGAAATTCATTGTGTTCCCGAAACGAAACCAGGTATTTTAACAGTCCCTCACGGTCTATCTGGGGGCCTTTGTAGGCAATCTGTACGCTGCCCCAATCCGGCTGGTGCGTCACCAGACAATTGGATTTCAGAAGATCGGAACACAAAACCTCTTCCACCGTATTAAGACCCGCTGCTAAAAACGCGGGCTCGACCTGATAGACAGAACAGCTTACATCAAGTGCATCGATGGATTCGCCTTCGAAATGCGCGAGCATCGCCCTTTCTGCAAAACGGCTCAGCGCATGAATTTTCACGGATACCGGACCTTGAACGCGTGCTTCCAAATCTTCCCGCACAATGGCCTCAAGCGTTTTTGCATCCGCAATCGTGGTGTTGTTAAAAGAGTTGAAATAGAGCTTCAGGGACTTTGACTCAATAATGCAGGGTGTATGACAATCATAAATAATCTCCGCAATCCCCACCATCGGTTTCCCTTTTGGGTTCAGCCAGGATACTTCATAATGATTCCAGCGATCAAAACCATAAAATGGGAGCTTATCGGAAAGAATGCCGATTTCCTGGCGTTTACCGGCCCTTGGAATGGGAAAGAGTTTATGGGGATTATAAGCAGACTCATAGAGTGATTTTTTACCAAGCTCGGAATCTTCGGCTGCGTTTATTACCGGTGGATGCGAGAAGTCAGGCATGCGTAATACTCCAAAAACGTAATGACATTGCCAAAAAATGTGCCATTATCACCGCATTCCTCAAGCCAGCACAAGCCCCCGGCGGGCAAATGCGCGGCGCACCACACTGGCAACTGCCATCATCAACAGACCCAGCACAATCGCGGTTATTCCCAGTTTAAAATAATACTGCTGATAAACGGCAAGGCTTTGCAGCGCTGTGGTGGCATGTTCCGCTTCTGCAGCAGTACCCGCAAGATGCCCGGAAATGGCATTGGACATCGAACAGGCAAGGTACCAGACACCCATCGCAAACGCGAGATTTTTGGAGTCGCAGTAGAGACCTATCATGCTGAGGCCAACGGCACTTACCCACAATTCAGCCAGTGTCAAAAGCGCGCAGGAAAGCCCAACCCACTCGCCTCTGACAATGCCCTCATGATGACCCGCGAAACTGACAATCAGAAGCGCCCCGCCGGCAAGCAGCGTTCCTGAGGCAAATTGCCAGGGGATGTCAAAACGGGGAAATCGCTGATAGAACCGCGGCAACTGCATTCCGAAGAAGACTATCAACAATGGATTAATCAACTGATAGTGTGCCGCGGATACCGAAAATCCAAATAATTTCAGGTTGGAATTGCTCTCTGCAAACAAAATCAGGGTGCTGTTCATCTGGTTGTAGATAATAAAAAATACCACTGCCTCAAGAATCAAAAGCCAGGCAAGCAGCTGGCGGCTGCGTGCAGCACCTGACAGTTTAAGGGTCTGCAGCAGGAACCAGACCATGCCAAGCGCGCAACCGATACCTATCAAACGGCTTGCAAGGTGCACGTGTGAATACGCCATCAGGGTAAACGCGTATACTGCAAGGATAAATGCCGCAAGTCGCCCCCACCCCCTGAATCCAATGCGCCGGGTATCCTGCCCTTCAATCACATTGTCATACAGCCTGAAACGCGCGGCAAAATTGAGTGCCGAAAGTGATTTTCCTACAAAAGCCAACGCCAGAACCGACAAGGGCCCATAGCGGCTTTCAAGAAGGCTCGGTGCAATAATGGTCGCAAGCAGTGCACCAACGTTGATGGCCATGTAATAGAGGGTCATTGCCGATTTGGCACGCACGGCGTCGTCTGAATAAATTCGGGAAACCATGCCGGAGGCAGTGCCCATCAAAAGGGCGTTTGCAGCAGGAATAAGCGCGTATGCCGCGATAAACAGGGTATCGCCCATTTGACCGATGGTCATGCCACTCAGCATGATGAGGAGATATGCGATGGCCAGCAAAATACTGCCCACGAGTATGGCACGCCTCAGCCCGAGCACCCGATCGGCCATAAAGCCGCCGAGAATCGGCATGAGGTATCCCGTTGCCTGAGTTACCCCGAAAAAGACATAGGCCTTCGCCTGAGAGTACCCAAGCCCGTGTTTTAACAGCGGGCGGGTGAGAAAAAGAATGAGAATGGTATTGAGCGCGTAAACCGCAAACTGGCTCCAGAACGTAATAAAAACGATGTTACCGCTCTGCTGCTGGCGCGTATCACCGGCCCACGAAAACCACCCCGCCGTCTGTTCCATGACGCGCCTCCCTGGCTGCCAACGCGCTCATTCTCACCTGTCACCAGAAATACCATATTCCTGGATTTTTGGCGACAGGTTTTATGCAAGCCGCAGGTGCGGGAACAAAATCACATCACGGATGGACGGCGAATCGGTAAACAGCATCACCAGCCTGTCGATACCGATGCCTTCCCCGGCGGTTGGCGGCATGCCATACTCCAGCGCTTCGATATAGTCGCTGTCAAAATGCATGGCTTCCATATCGCCGGCGTCTTTTTCTTCCACCTGACGGCGAAAACGCTCGGCCTGGTCTTCAGGGTCGTTCAGCTCAGAAAAACCATTGGCAATTTCGCGACCGGCAATAAAAAACTCAAAACGGTCGGTTACATCCGGGTTGGCATCATTCCGGCGCGCCAGCGGGGATACTTCTGTCGGATATTCGGTGACAAACGTTGGCTGAATGAGGAGATGCTCCACACACTCTTCAAAGAGAATCATCTGGAGTTTGCCAAGACCATCTGCGTCCTTAAAGGGAAGCTCACGGGCATTCAGTAATTCACGACACGTGTCCACCGACTCAAGGGCTTCAGCTTTTACCTCTGGCAGATAATGCAGAATGGCGGCCTTCACGCTCATGCGCGCAAAGGGTTTGTCAAAATCAAGGACGGTTCCCTGGTAGGTCACCTGACGAGTTTTTAATACCGTATCGCAAAGATGGCGCAGCAGCAACTCCGTGAAATCCATCAGCGTTTCATAGTCCGCATACGCCTGGTAAAATTCCACCATGGTAAATTCCGGATTATGGCGGGTGGAAATGCCCTCGTTACGGAAATTGCGATTAATTTCATACACGCGCTCAAAACCGCCAACGATAAGCCGTTTGAGGTAGAGTTCTGGCGCAATGCGCAAAAACATCTGCATGTCGAGCGCGTGGTGATGCGTCACAAAAGGACGCGCCAGCGCGCCTCCTGGAATTGGGTGCATCATGGGTGTTTCTACTTCCAGAAAACCATGCTGCTCCATAAAGCCCCGAAACGCACGAATCAGTTCAGTACGGCGCAAAAAAGTCTCGCGACTTTCAGCGTTCGCAATCAGATCAACATACCGCTTGCGGTAGCGAAGTTCCTGGTCGGCAAGCCCGTGAAACTTATCCGGCAACGGGCGCAGGGATTTTGTCAGCAGGACGACTGTTTGCGCATGTACCGTCAACTCACCGGTATTGGTGAGAAAAAGTGTTCCCTGAACGCCGATGATATCGCCCAAATCCCAGTGTTTAAACTGCTCGTAAAGCTCTGGAAACTCGTTTTCCCGCAGATAGACCTGCAAGCGGCCTGTAGCATCCTGAAGATGAAAAAAACTCGCCTTACCCATCACGCGCCGCAGCACCATGCGACCGGCAATACTGACAGAAACGCCTCGGGCTTCAAGCGCTTCTTTGCCGAGACCGCCAAATTCCGCCTGCAGCTCGTGCGCATGATGCTGCAATCGAAACGCATTCGGAAATTGAAAACCACTCTCACGCAGCTCGGCAAGCTTTTGCCGGCGGATTTTATATACTTCACTCTCGTCTAGCGGCAAATCACTCATTGTGCCTCTACTCCTGCTTTCAAACTGGCTTCTATAAACTGATCGAGCGCCCCATCAAGAACCGCCTGGGTATTACTGGTTTCCACACCCGTGCGCAAATCCTTGATGCGTGACTGGTCGAGCACGTACGAGCGAATCTGCGCCCCCCAGCCAATATCGGACTTACTGGCTTCAAGCGCCTGCTGCTGTGCGTTTTTCTTCTGCATTTCAAGCTCATACAGCCTGGCACGCAGCTGTTTCATCGCCTGATCGCGGTTTTTATGCTGACTGCGGTCGGTCTGGCACTGTACGACAATGCCGCTTGGCATGTGCGTGATGCGAACGGCTGAATCCGTGCGGTTAACGTGCTGCCCACCGGCACCCGATGCACGATAGGTATCCACACGCAAGTCCGCGGGGTTGATATCAATTTCGATGTTATCATCGACTTCTGGCGACACAAAAACCGCTGAAAAAGACGTGTGGCGCCGGTTACCGGAGTCGAAAGGCGATTTACGTACGAGTCGGTGCACCCCGGTTTCAGTGCGCAGCCAGCCATAGGCATATTCGCCGACAAAATGAACCGTGGCACTTTTAATGCCCGCAACCTCGCCGGCCGAGCACTCCACAAGCTCCGTTTGAAAACCATGCTGCTCGCCCCAGCGCAGGTACATCCGCAACAGCATTTCCGCCCAGTCCTGTGCTTCAGTGCCGCCGGAGCCGGCCTGAATATCAAGCCATGCAGACGCACTGTCCATTTCACCGCTGAACATGCGGCGAAATTCCAGACGCTCAACTTTGACACGCACCTTCTGGAGGTCAGCATCGACTTCAGCGAACATGCCTTCATCTTCTTCAGAGCGCGCCATCTCAAAAAGCTCGCGACAGTCGGCAACGGTTTTACCTAATGCTTCCAGCTCTTCAACGACAGCTTCAAGCTGCGCCCGCTCGCGTCCAAGGGTCTGCGCGCGTTCCGGCTCATCCCATATTCCGGGGACTTCAAGCTCCCTTACCACTTCCTCAAGGCGTTCCCGCTTGCCATCGAAGTCAAAGATACCCCCGAAGCGCGAGAATGCGCGCGTCTAAATCCACAAGGCTTGCGCCAATCTGGTTGACTTCCAGCATGCTGATTCCCGAACAAAATAATTTGGCGCGAAGTATAACCCGAAAATTGGTCCATCGCCATTGCGCGGCTTATCCATTGCGCATCTGTCTAGTGATTTTAACTTATTTTTATACAGTCAGTTCATATTGCACTCTAGCGAGGAAGGGAGTAGAATTAAATCAACAGGGTTTATACGGGGTTTACAAATGAGCAAGTCAACATCGTCGGTAAGAAACCTTCTGGCGCGACAAAAAGCCCAGATCAAACAGCGTGAAGCCGAAGACGCACTCGAAGAAAAGCGCAAGGCCGCACGAATTGCCGAAGAAGAAAAAGCAAGGGAAGCCGCAGAAAATGCCGAAAAGGAGAATGAGGAAGAAATCCTGTTTACGGTGTCCGGCCCGATTCCAGGAATGGAAAAGATTATTGCAGCTTATACTAAGAAATTCCCCGATTCACCTGCGGGCATCCCCCTGCACTTCGCTTCAGACGACGAGGCAAAACAGTTTTTTGAAGAAATGGCAAAATTAGGTGAGTGTTTTCTTTTTGAAAAACGCAATGCCGATGGCACTCCCGCTGATCAGTTTGCTGTTTCCGTTGGCGATGGAACATTAATTTTTGGCAACCATGTAACTGTTGTTGCCGCATTGTCTGCATATAAAGAAGACAGCCCGCATTATGAGACTGCGCAAACTTATCTCAAAAGTCTGGGCGCTCAGCCTCAAAAAACAACAGCCTTCCGAGATGCCCTTCAGGCAGAACGTGAACCTCTTGACGCGACGCAGTCTGGCCCTAAAGTTCGTTAAATCTCCGGCGTATCTTCCGGCAGGCGGGCTCTGAGACGCAGGGTCGCCTGCGTCAGGATTTGTGACACGCGGGATTCACTGACATCAAGCACTTCCCCGATTTCCCGCAGGTTTAAATCCTGCTCATAGTAAAGCGATAATACAAGGCGCTCACGGGTTGGCAGGTGGTGTATAACGTCAGTGACCATGGCCATTAAATCGTCACGAAGGGCACGCACCTGCGGTTCGAAAACACCGTTGCCTTCGTCCCGTATTACATCTTCACTTACACCTAAATCCTCAAAACCGCAGGGATTGCTGCCACTGCTGTCGGTGAGCATTTCAAAATATTCTTCCATGCTGACGCCTAAGGCTTCAGCCACTTCATGATCACGTGCATCGCGTCCGAGGCGGTTTTCTACTTCGCGAACGGCTGCCGAAATGGCGCGTGAGGTGCGGTGTACTGAGCGCGGCACCCAATCATTGCGACGCACTTCATCCAGCATATGCCCGCGAATGCGAATACCGGCATAGGTTTCAAAAGATGCGCCTCGCGATGCGTCGTAATGCCGTGCCGCCTCAATCAGGCCTTCCATGCCAGCCTGCATTAAATCATCGAGCTGCACATGCTGCGGCAATCGCCCAAGGAGGTGCCAGGCGATGCGTCGCACCATGGCCGCGTGTGTGCGCACAAGCGCTTCTTCCGCGGTCAGCATGCTTTTCTCAGGCTCCATCACGGTGTTCACAACGTTCTCCCGTCAACAGAAATCGGTTTGGCAACCATGCGCTCGAGGAAAAAGCTGGTGTTGCCGCCAACGCCCTGCACTGGTGGCCAGTTCTCTATGCTTTCAGCGAGCTCCTTAAGCGCTCTGCTGGCCGGGGATTCGGGAAAAGCGAGGACGAAAGGCTGCTGCTGGCGCCCGGCGAGGCGCACGTGCTCATCCATGGGAATCGCGCCGGCATAGGTCAGGTGCACGTTCAAAAACTGGTTTGCCGCTCGACAAAGCCTGTCAAAAAGCTTTCGCCCATCACGCGCATTGGAAACCCCGTTCGCCAGTACGCGAAAGTGTGTCCAGCCATAGCGATGGCTCATGACTTTCACCAGTGCATAGGCATCGGTAATCGATGTCGGCTCATCACAGACAATCACCACCACTTCCTGTGCCGAGCGCGCAAAACTGAGAACCGTGTCAGAAATACCCGCGGCTGTATCGATTATCATGCAGTCGAGATTGTCAGGAAGCGCGTTACAGGCATTAATCAAACCCGCGTGTTCAACCGGGCTTAATTCCGCCATAAAATCATTACCGGAAGCTGCCGGAATAATCCTGACCCCGCATGGCCCCTCAACAAGAATGTCTTCAATAGCGCACACCCCGCGCACCACATGGGAAAGATTTTGCCGCGGATGCAGGCCAAGCATGATATCAAGATTGCCAAGACCGAGGTCAGCATCCATCAGCACCACATTTTGTTGCCTCGCGGCAAGCGTTACAGCAAGGTTTAGTGCCACGGTGCTCTTGCCGACCCCGCCCTTACCAGCGGTAATGGCAATCACCCGTACAGGCTTTTGCACGCAGGCGCTGTCATGTTCCATGCATTCCCCCTGTCGCAACATCCGTTGATTCCCTTTGTTATTTGCAACGCACAAAGCATGCCAATCCGTTCACCAGAAAACATGGCTGAAAGGAGGCGTGCGGTTTATACTGAGTACAGGAATTCTCAAATGGACCACAGCATGTATGATGCACTTCGCGCCGCCTGGCGCTTTTCTGATAATACTACTCTGACCCTCGGCGCCATGCGGGTCAACGACACTCTGCTGACCGACGCGCCCGTTAATCTGGTCTTAAAATCTCTGAACCGCCACGGTCTGATTGCCGGTGCCACAGGCAGCGGTAAAACCAAAACCATTCAGGTACTGTGCGAACAGCTCTCAGAAAACGGCGTGCCGTGCGTAGTCATGGACATCAAGGGTGATATTTCAGGACTTGGCATGCCTGGAAACGCCACAGAAGCTCTGCTTGAGCGCGCGAAGGCGATGAACCTGCCTTTCAACCCGCATGCAAACCCCGTAGAATTTTTCTGCCTCGGTGAGGGCGATGACGGTGTACCGCTGCGCTCAACCATCGCCTCCTTTGGGCCGGTGCTCTTTTCTCGCATGCTGGACCTGAATGACACGCAAAGTGCTGTGATGACCGTGCTCTTTGAATATGCAAAAGCCTGTACACTTCCGCTCATTGACCTTGAAGACCTCAAAAGCCTGATGCGGCATGTTCAGGGAGAAGCCGGACGCGCCGATTTACAGGCGCGCTTTAGCGGAGTGTCTACCAGCTCGCTTGATGCCATCGCGCGCAAACTGATTGAACTGGATGCCCAGGGGGGCGACCATTTTTTTGGAGAGCCACCCTTTGATATCAACGACTTCCTGCGCACCGACCCGGCAGGACATGGCGTTCTTTCTATTATCCGACTCATTAACCTTCAGGATAAACCGGCGCTCTTTTCCACCTGCATGATTAAGCTGCTCTCAGATGTGTACCGCACCCTGCCTGAAATCGGCGACCCGGAAAAACCGCGACTGGTGCTCTTTCTCGATGAGGCGCATCTCCTGTTTGCGCATGCCGGAAAGGCACTCATGCAGCTGTTGGACACCACCGTCAAACTGATTCGCTCTAAAGGCGTTGGCATCGTATTCTGCACGCAATCGCCCAATGATATTCCTGAGGCAATCGCCAGTCAGCTCGGATTAAAAATCCAGCATGCACTGCGCGCCTTTACGGCAAAAGACCGCAAGGCGATGAAGCTCGTGGCTGAGAATTTCCCGCCGTCTGAATTCTATAAGACTGAAGATGTGCTGATGACGCTTGGCATCGGAGACGCTCTCGTGTGTGCGCTGGACGCCAAAGGCCAGCCGACTCCGCTCGTGCAATGCGCCGTGCGCCCCCCAGAGTCGCGCATGGGACCGCTTGAGGCAGGCGAGCTGAAAAGCCTGCTGGCAGTATCTCCGTTGATGGCACGGTATGGCAAACGCGTGGAGCGAACCTCAGCACATGAGATACTCGCGACCCCATCGAGGGAATCGCCACCTTCTGAAACCACTGACACACAAAGCGCCTGGGAAACCCCTGCTGTGATTACCGCCATCGGAAAAAGTACGCTTTTTCGCCAGCTGGTGAGACAGTTTTTCCGACAGATGACCAATACGCTTTTGAAAATCCTGACAGGAAAACGGCCCTAAATCTTAGATGCTGTCGTCATACGATATGTCGACAGCATCCAGAGCCCTATTTTAGAAAAAAGTCGGCACTGATTTTAAATTTTCTTTTTAGCGCAGATATCTGATTTTTTCCTAAGCTTCGTTGCCCATTTAGAAATTTGGAAACATTTGCCTGTCCACCAAATATAGAAGCAAGATCTTTTTGATGAAGTTGATGGATACTCATTAGATATTTAATCATCTCAACATCTGTTACATTTTCACCAATCAAAGGAAAATGCTCATTATCATATTGTTCTAAATTCTCACCTATAATCTGCATTGCCAATGCCAGAGGATGATTTTCATCATCACGAACTTCGTCAATTAATTTATCCAGAATCTCTTCAAGATATTTATATTCTTTATCATCCGTTGGTTTTTTAAACAGGGTTAGCGGTAAATGAAATTTATGTTTAGTTTTATTATCGATGTAATTGATAGCAAGAGCCTTCATAAATCACCTCGCTTTAATTTTTCTTTATTAACTGGTTTATCATATTCAGCATGAGTCCAAATTGTTCTGACATAACAAGTTTGGGTATTATAATGCATCGCCGTTATTAAACGATAATTATTACCGCCAATATTAAAGATAGTGTAGCCATATACAGGATCTACACTGTTAAAAACCTGCCTCAACTCAAAAATATTAGACGCCTTTGTCTCTAACATTTTGTAGTACCACTCTGTCAGTGGGATTTCAGACTGGACGTTACTTGTATAATAATCGCGAAGTTTTTTCTTAGAAATGATACGCAAAATTTATTTTCGCTCATAAGTATTTAATATAAAGAATATGTCAATATGATATATATGTCAATATGACATATAAATAATGTCTTGATGTCAATTTTCGGATTAGGGCGTATCCTCATTATCTCATCCGCACCATCGTGCGTGGTGCGGATGCCTTATGAGAGTGTCTTTGGGTCAGGAACAGGTGACATATACACGGGTCTGTTAAGTTACATCGTATGCTGAGGCGCACTCCCACGTTGATGCTCATCTGCCCGGTCTATAAAGGCCTTGAAAAATACTTCTCCATTCTGGCCAGTGCGATTCTTTAAGTCTGTAAGGCTAGCACAGTGAGCATCATACTGAGGCAAAAAAAAGTGCATTTTTCTTGCTTTGAAGTGCTCTTTTTTAGCTTTTAAGGCTGCCAGTTTTTCTGTTCTTTGTTTATCATCGGAATTTGTATTATTTTCGAGCCTTGAAATACCAATTTCAAGCTCGTCTTTTTGCGCGCGCCGTTCAGACTTAAGCGCATGATGCAGTGATGCATAATGTGTGATAACTGTATCATCTGCAGACTCGTCTCTGTCAGTTTTTTGGCTTCGAGCGAGGATATATTCCTTATAAGCCTCTGGAATCGCTTTATAGGCATCATCAGCATTAATTTCCCATTTTACGAGGCTCACTCCAAATTTAATAAAGGGTTTGGCCATCCAGCCAAGCAGTTTCATGCCAAAACTTTCGCGATGTCCTGTCTCAGTTCCCGCGGTACGAATAAGACCGACAACAAAGTTAGTGATGGAGGAGAACGAACGGTCGTTAAAGAGATACAGCGGTTGCCCTTGTTGGTGAAAGTGATGAGCCACCATGGTGGCCAGCGCCCCGCCCAGCGAATGTCCCTTTAGTATGATATTCCGTGAAGGAACGCCAGCGTTTAGAAGTCGCTGTACTTGTGCAATACCATCGTTGACCAGGTCATCTTTAGACTTCGCCTGGCCTGAGCTTTTTAAAACACCCCTGAGGTTAAAACCAATGACTACGCGGTTTAAGTCTTTCGCGTTTTCCTTCATGGGTTCAATCACATCTTCGTAACACGATGCGTTACCAACAAAATTAATAATATACGCCGTGTGCAACTTACAACGGGGCGACAAGTCCATCAAACTGGGTTAATTTTGCCCCTCGCTTGTGATTAAGAAAGCATCCAATTGTATGCGCCAAGGTTTTTCGTCCGATTCTGCTGGTCAGGTGCCAGAGGTCGCGAGCCCTGACTTTTTGAATATGAAAGCGCTCTGTCAGTTGCCCAATCACCGTTTCAACCAATCTGCGGGTAGATACGAGCCACTTGCTAAAATCTGAGCCGCGTGGGTCTGTCATATTGGAGCGCAGAGGCGTTTGCAGGGTAACATTCGTATGTTGTCGGATTTGTTCCTGAAAATCTTGGCCTATCAATCCCTTATCAGCAATAATCATGCCCTGTACGTTGTCGAGATTATCCCAGACGGACTCTCGTTCATCAATGTTTGCCTGTGTGACGGTTATGGCGGTAATGACGCCTTGTGAGTCAATCAACAGATTGCCCTTGAACCCATAATAGCGCTCATTTTTTGAGGCGCAGTAGCCATAAGCGGCGGCCTCTGAGAACAACCGGGAAAAGTTAGCGCGCCTGAAGTGACAAATTGGCAAAGGAAATCCGTCAGACATATGGAGTGAGTCATTGAAGGTACCCAGTTTCCCGGCCAGCAATTTTTGAATGCTTTGCTTAACGGCCCACAACTTGGCTGATTGCCTGGCGAAGCTCGTCCTGTCTCCAAGCCCGGGAAACCAATTCTGCCAGTGTCGCTTGAAATATGACCAAATTGCCTTATCGGTATCAAGCCCGAGAAACTCGCCAACCAGCTCTATCGTGATCACCTCGGGATCGGAGAGCCTGGGTGCAAAGCCTCGGGTTCTCAACTTTGTGATAACGGCCTTTTTGTAAAGGGAATCTATCAAACAAAAAGTACTAATGATAAAATCCTCAACCGGCACAGCATACTCCTTGTAGTCCTGGATCGTCGGAAAATCAAGAACTTACAAAATTATGCTGTGCCTTTCAAGCATCCACTCTCTTATCCATTAAAAGTTGCACACGGCGTTAATATACTTTTTTTGATTGTCAGGCGTATTGACTAAAGACCGTGGTGTAATTTGCAGCGTGTCTAACGAAGCGCCATCATGAGTGATAACTTTCAGGTACTCTTGCGATAATCGGGTATACACTGTATGGGATACATCACTTTTAGTGTATAAATTAGCTGCTAATTTATCACCATCATCGCTGTCATCAGAATCTGAAGGAAGTCGTGAATCTAAATCTCTTCCGCTGTTATTTTCTTCATCATCATGGTTATAAAAACCAGGAGGAGACTGTGAATATGAATCACTGTCGCTGTAATCTTCAAGTTTCGCGTCTTGCGCAGGTAAAACGATATAACTCACCATTTCACCTAAAAATTTGTTTACTCCCCACTTCGCAAAATCCCACAATAAAATGGGCGGGAAAAATACTCGATATAGAATAGACTTTGTCAACTGGGAGGCAGACATGGAAGGCTTGGGAGCATGATAGGTTTTCATTAATTAATTCCCTCATAATGCACTACAGTAGTGCACATTATGCACAATTAATATTAAGAAATTATTATGGGATTGCCTGTGCAACAGGACATTTTTTCCGCGCCGGGGGATTCACGTGTATTTTTGTACCGTGACCAGGCTGAATCGTTCCATGCGTCGGCTCCGTGCCTCATCCCGCATAGGTCCCCGCCCTTCCATGTGCCGGCACGGGGCCAACTCCAGCATGAGCTCTGGGAAGACAACGATTTTTTGTCCCGCACACAGATGGGATTGCATAAAACAGGCTGATGAATTAGACATTTTCTATTCTTACCGACAAGGTTCCTGAGGTATCAGATGAAGCCTGTGCGCACCTTATGCTACCATCCGTCCTTTTCCCATCGGGATACAATCATGGCCAAGGTCTATTTTTATTATGCCGCAATGAATGCCGGCAAGAGTACCGTGCTCTTACAGTCAAGCTACAATTATCGCGAACGGGGCATGCACACCCTGCTCTTCACACCCGCCATAGACACCCGGTTTCAGGCCGGAAGCGTGCATTCTCGCATCGGTCTAAGTGAGACAGCCTTGATTTTTGATGCGAACGACAATCTCTTGAAGATGACCGAGGAACACACGCCAAAGCCTGCCTGTGTGTTGATAGATGAAGCACAGTTCATGACCCGCGCCCAAGTCGAGCAGCTCACCGACATTGCTGATTTTCTCAATATTCCGGTGCTTGCTTACGGGCTTCGCACCGATTTTCGCGGCGAACTCTTTGAAGGCAGCCAGCGCCTACTGGCACTTGCCGATGAATTGGTTGAACTTAAAACCATCTGTCATTGCGGGCGTAAGGCAAGCATGATTTTGCGCCTTGATAGAGAAGGCAATGTGTTGTCTGAAGGTGAGCAGGTAGTCATTGGTGGCAACAGCATGTATGTCTCAACCTGCCGCCGGCATTTTCGCCTGCGTGAACCTGGCGCACTCAAGACTGAACCTGCTTTATACGATAGAGACAAAAAATCTACATATTGACTGCATTTGCCCTAAGATGTACAATATGATTTTTTTTAGGGCATTATGTATGGCATGGTTAGTTTTAGATCTGGACTTGACCGTCCTCGCTGCACAGCGTGATGAATCTAAGGTTGATACCACTTTTCATACCCTGTCTCACCCGGATACGGTAGTGGTTTGTGACCGCTCTTATGAGGTTAAGCTTATCAATGCGGACAAACTGGTAAAACTTATTAACCATGCCTGTGACCACCACGAGGGGGTCATCTTTCTGACAGCAGGCGCATGGAATGAAGAGGACCTTCTTGATTATCTCTATTTTGCCCTGGATGGCCTGAGTGCCAAAGCATATGAAGCGCTTGTTAATGCGCCCGTTTTGAATGCGTTAAATGCGATGCGGCTTCATCCTGAACGGGACTTCAACGGCGTACGTCATTTAGCGAAAAACATCCGCCTCGATGCGTGGCTCAAGCGTTCTGGACAAACCCTCTGCTCGCTTGATTCCCGCTTTGTAGTTGTGGATGACCACCCGCGGCATACGGATTCTTTCAGGGGTCATACGCATGTTACGGCCATTCACGCCACGACCTGTACCAGTGACATCGAAGAACTCGGCATTGAAAAACCTCTCGCATTCTACGATGAAGCCATGCAGGCACTTTCGATGAGCGCGAAAATGGAACAAGACGCCCTTCAAGCCTCACCAGCCAAAAAAGCAACATCCGCACAAGCAACATTGGCGCAATCACTCTTTTTCAGGCTTACGGAATTAAAGGATGCTGAAGACAACTGTGCGTCATCATCGGTACCGGATAGTCATCCAAAATTGTGGTAATGGCTTTTTAGACCGCCGAGGACTCTGTTACACTGATTACAGTTAACCGACAGATTATCCCATGCGCGAGCGAGAAACCGTTTTTTCCAATTTCGGGCGTTCCGTTTGTTCGCGCGCCACCCATGTGCGCCCGCAAAGTACCGACGAAATCCCGAATATCCTGGCGCAGGCGGCGCATAACGGGCTGCTTGCACGCGGTCGCGGGGCATCCTATGGCGACAGCGCGGTTAATGACGGCGGGCTTATAGCCGAGACCGGTCGTCTCGATCACCTCCTCGCATTTAATGCAGAAACCGGTGTTCTTGAATGTGAGGCCGGCACACCACTTCGCGATCTCTTCCTTGTCGATGCAGCCTTTATCCCCCCCGTACTTCCAGGCACCCTTCAGGCCACGGTCGGAGGCGCGATTGCTCATGATGTGCACGGTAAAAATAATCCCCATACCGCGAGCTTTGGGCATCATATCGCCTGGATTGACCTGCAGACGCGCGCGGGACTAATGCGGATTCATGACCAAAAAGACCCGGAACTCTTTGCAGCCACCATCGGCGGCCTTGGTCTTACCGGCATTATTCAACGTGCAGGCCTGCGCCTTTTACAAAAACCGCGTACGCTTTCAGTCAGTACAGAAGCGTTTGACTCACTGCATGCACTTCTCGCCTGCATGCGCACGAGGAGCAGTGCAACCGATTACCAGGTCGCCTGGATAAACGGCTTTAACCCTCGAGAGCTCCTCTATACGTGCGCCGATTATGTCGATGGTGTCGGTGCACCAGAACCGCGCCAGCTGACTTTGCCCCTACTGCCAATGCGCCTTACCTATGCGCCGCTCTTACGTGCGTTTAACGCGCTCTATTTTAGAACGGCGGCATACCCGGCAAAAATCATGGATATTCGCCACTTTAATAATCCCCTCGACCGGCTGCGACACTGGAACCGGCTCTATGGCAAAGAAGGCCCGTGGCAATGCCAGTGGCGCATTGATGAAAACCTTGCCGAACAGACCATTGAGCGGGTTTTAGCCATTAGTGCGGACGCCGGAACCATACCTGCCCTGATGGTGCTTAAATATTTCTCAAATCCCGGTAAGGGCCTGCTGTCTTTTGTCAAACCAGGCTTCAGCCTCGCCATGGATTTTGCCCCGGGCCCGGCAGCAAAACGCGCCATTCACGCCATTCACAGCCTGATTACAGGGTTTGGCGGAAGCGTATATCTTGCCAAGGATTTATTTTTGACTAAAGAAGACTTTGACTGCATGTATCCCGAAGCTCAGCGTTTTAAACAACTGCTTGAAGCCTGTCAAAGCCCGATGCGCTCAAATCTTGGCCGCCGTCTTGGACTGGTGCCATGAAAGAAAATTTATGGATAGTGGTCGGGGCAACTTCAGCGATTGCAGAAGCATTTGCCCGCATGACTGCGGCAGAGGGCGCGCCCCTGCTGCTGGTCGCTCGGAACATCGAAAGGTTAAAGGTGCTTCAGGCGGATATTAGACTGCGCTATAAAACCCCCTGCGATATTCTGACATGCGACCTCGCGAAAGACAGCACTCCACTCCTTTACGCCATAGAAAATCTGCCAGGCGAAGTGTTTCTCTTTCTCGCGCAGGGCCTTGTGCTCGATAATAACGCGCTTGATAAACACACTATCGACAACATGCTTGCCGTCAACAGTGCATCGGTCATCCACAGTGTACATACCTGCCTTCAGCGCGCTCAAAACACTCAGCAGATTGTGTTTTTAAGTTCTGTCGCAGGTATGCGCGGGCGCGCCAGAAACAGTCTCTATGGCGGCACTAAAAGTGCCGTTGAAGTCTATCTTCAGGGGCTTCAGCAGGAGAGCGTTAAAAACCGGCACATTACCATCGCACGCCTCGGTTTTATTGATACTCAAAACACCTTTGGCCTCAAGGGGGCCGCACTCGCGATTTCTCCGAAACGCGCAGCACGCGCATGCCTGGATGCTTTACGGCGCAAGAAACGAATGGTTTATATTCCGTTTTTCTGGCGAATTATCATGGGCGTCATCGTACGGCTCCCCTTTGGGATATTTCAACGCTTGCGGCAACTATGAAAATAATGAGGGAGACAGCGTCACCATGAAGGCACTCTGGCTGAAATTTAAAGCTTTTTATAATGCTTCCGCTGAAAATCGCATAAACTTTTACAATTTTCTGGCGTTTATTGTTATACCCGTTATCGGGATGAGTCTTTTATATATTTTTGTACGGATATTTTGGCTGTAATCACGCGTCCTTGAGCTTCCATCGCCGATGCAGCCACATCCATTGTTCAGGGTGGGCAAGGATAATGCGTTCAAGTGCTTCGTTGTAAATACGGGTATTCTGGTAAATGGCGTCTTTTGCGTCCGGATAATCCTGCCAGTACAGGGGTTCATGAAATTCGAGCACATGTCGACCATCCGGTAATCGATAACCGCTGGCGGGCACCACTGGTACACCGGTGTGGCGCGCAAACATCGCAAGGCTTCGGTACGTGCCGGCCTTACGACCAAAAAATTCAACAGCCACGCCATCACGATTTTCAACAGACGCGTGCTGATCCATCACGAAAATTACGGCATGATTCTCTGCAAGAGCATCCTGTACTTTTGCCAGGGAATGCGATTTTGGAATTACCTGTAATCCCGCCTGGTAGTAACGACGAAAGAGAATCCGCTCAATCCAGCGTGCACCTAACGTGCGCCGTATAAAATGAAACTGACCGCGAAACTGCTCAAAGTTTAAAATGCCACCGAGGGGCGCAAATTCCCAGTTGCCTACATGTCCCGTCAATACCAGAACACCGCGTCCTTCAGCTGCAACTGCAAGCATCCGCTCATGTCCACGAACCTCTACCCGTGCACGCAGGGCTTTTTCACTGATAAAGCGCAGCAGCACCATTTCACGAAGGGAAGTGGCCATGTGCGAATAAAATGCTTTAGCGAGCTGCACTTTTTGGGTGTGAGTCAGGGAATCGCCATAGACCTGATGAATGTTTTGCATCACAATGCGCCGGCGCCAGGGCAGGCAATGATAGAGAAACCGCCCGGCAACGGTAGTTCGCATGCGTGTAAAGTCTGGCAATGAATTATTCACAAGCCCTCAGCACCGTGCAAACGTTCATTCCCCCAAAGCCGCGGTTAATCACGAGCGCGCAACGCGGCCCCTCCAGCGGTCTCTCGGCAGCACTGATATTAATTGGCGCGCCGCTGTTTTGGGTAAAGCCCGCAACCCCGGGAATCACTCCTGCGTTTAAGGCTTCTGCAGCGAGCACCGCGTCGAGCAGCCCGGATGCGGCAACAGTATGCCCCATCGACCATTTGAAAGCGGTTACCGGGATATCACCCAGAACGTTATACACTGCCGCGGCTTCACTGTCATCGGACAAAGGGTTGCCATTCCCATGGGCTACCACAAGCCCAATATCAGCGGCTGTCAGTCCAAGACCTTCCAGCGTGTTTTCAAGCAATCCGGTCAGCGATTCACCGTCTGGCTGCAAGGCAAAAAGTCCGCCGGCTTCCGTGGCGGAAAAGCCACCCATCACTTCACCAAGGCACGCTGCATCTCGCGCCCTGACACTTTCCTCACTTTCCAGCACAAATGCACATGCACCTTCTGCGAGTACCGTGCCATCGTGGCTTGCATCAAAAGGACGGACGCCTGTCGCACTCAAAACCCCAAGACGCTCATAATAAAAAAGTGCCTGTGGTTCAATCGCTACATCATAAGCCACAACCACAATCCGTTCAGCCTGCCCTGCTCGAATGGCATGCGCCGCTTCAATCAAAGCCTGCGCGCCACCAGTCGCATGGTTGCTGATATTGTGATTCGGCCCTTTTAAACCATACGCAATGCCGGTATAGGCAAGCACATTATTCGGCAGGATTCGAAGCAGCCACATGGGGTGCACTTCTTCAAAAAGCTGCTCGGCAAACGGATGCAAATTACCTTCTGTTTTCGCAATAAGCGGGAGAAAATCATATTGCTGATAGTATTTATTACCAGGCGACCCTACGTAGACCCCAGAGGCATCGTCAAATTCGCGTGTGCACTCGAGCGAAGCACGCCACTGTGGCAGGCCCGAGTGCTCCAGCGCCTGCATGGCGGCATTAATGCCAAACACGTCCTGGCGGGAAATGGCTTTCATCAGTTTTTTATCCGGCAGGAGAGCGGCTGGCTTGTCCACGCGAATTTCCCCGCCAAGCCGATTGGGCCAGGTGCTAATCTCAAAAGACTCAATGGGTGCAAGACCAGAACGTCCTTCGAGCAGGGCATTCCACGTATCATTCAGGGTCGTACCGGTCGCAGTTATCGCGCCGGCACCGGTGATAAACACTTTTTTGTCAGTATTCATGCCTCATTCTCCCGCACATGCGGATGCGCAAAAACCAGCGCACTGTTAGAACCGCCAAATCCAAAGGAATTTGACATCACGACCCGCACAGGTTGTTCCCGCACCCCTTCCACAACGTAATCCAAATCACACTCAGGATCGGGAGTAGTACGGTTTTTAGTTTGCGGAATACGTCCATGGTGTATGGCAAGCGTTGATACAACGGCTTCCAGCGCGCCGGCTGCAGCAATCAGGTGCCCGGTCTGGCTCTTTGTGGAACTGACAGGAACCATAGGAGCGCGTTCACCAAAAACGACTTTGATGGCATTGGTTTCGCTGAGGTCATTCATACGCGTTGAGGTGCCATGCGCATTGATGTAATCCACTGTTGTTGCCCGCAAACCCGCATCCCGCAGCGCGCCTTCCATCGCCTGAATGGCACCATCTCCATTCGGGTGTGAATCGGTGATGCGGTAAGCGCTCAGAGAATTTCCTTCTCCTGCCAGTTCCGCATAAATTCGCGCTCCTCGGGCCTCAGCCCGCTCGTAGGCTTCGAGAATAAGAAACGCGGCCCCCTCTCCCAGCACAAAACCACTGCGGGTCGCATCAAAAGGACGGCTGGCTGTTTCTGGAGCGTCGTTCACCTTTGAGAGCGCTCCAAGGAGACAAAAGCTTGAAAGACCAAGGGGGCTTATCATGGAATCGAAGCCGCCGGCCAGCATGAAGTCCGCCTCACCACGGCGAATCACCTGAAGCGCAAGCCCCAGTGCCTGACCGCCTGAAGCACAGGCGGTATGCACCGAGCTTGCATAACCACGGATACCAAACTGCTGCGCCAGCACGGAAAGTCCCGCGTTGGACGTAGTTTTGCCAAAATCCGGCATGTGGTAAAAATCATCCGCATGTTCCTGCAGCAGCGCCCAGTCCACTTCGCCAACAGGCGCCGCAATTTTTTGAAATCTGTGCAGATAATCGTATTCTGCCGTCATCATGCCACTGCCGGCCACGACCCCCCAGCGTTCGGCATTCGTCGCATTCGGGCGAACGCCGGCATCTTCAAAGGCCTCGTGCGCCGCCTGCAGTGCATAATGCGCAAAATGCGGCGCATGGCGTAAGGCCTTGCCGTTAAGCGAGGGATGAAGGGAAAAATTTTTGACTTCGGCTGCAATGCGGGTGGGAAACGCGCGCGCATCAAACTGCGCAATTTCCGCGATACCCGATTTGCCGCCCATAAGGCTCGACCAGAATGTTTCCACATTGTTGCCAAGCGGAGAAACCACGCCAAGCCCGGTAATTGCTACACGCCGTTTGTTCATCTCAGCCACCCGTTGCTGAAAAACGCATCTCACACACACAAACCCGCCTGCCATCGAGATCACTGCGAAGGACAAGCACCTGTTCATCCGAACCGCAAGCCTTCTGCCGTACATGCACAAGCAGGGTGCTTCCGGGTTCCACAAAGGCATTCATTTTAATTTTGCGCACTTCCTGCAAGCGATACCCCTGCAAGGCATTTCGGGCGAGAAATTCCCGCGCCAGATTGCTCATGCACTCAATCAGCACTGTCATCGGCAATACCGGTTTGCGTGGAAAATGATCGGCAAACCAGGGGGCATCGGGCGCGACAAACAGACGGCCAGTCAGCCCTTCACCAGACGTTTCAGAGGTGATTTTGTCACAGCATAACAGACGTTCGTTGATGGGAGACAAACAGCGTAAGTCGTGGTCCGGCGTTGTTTGAAAGAGTGCGTCAAACTGAGCGCGAACCGTTGTACTGTCAATAAAAGACTCCATCGGCAGCAACGGCCCGAGCGCTCCCTCAACCCGCAATACTTCACGTCCCTCCACCGTTGCGACACTGTGGTAGGATACCGCCTTTTCATCGAGCTCATCGATAAAAGACTCGAGGGTGAGGGTTTCCCCCGGACGCGCTGCCCCGGAAAAAATCACCGATGAGACAACACCGGCAACCGGACGGCTCGCAAAATCAAGGGAATGCATGACATTCCATGCAGCAAGCTGTCCCAGCGTTTCACCGACCAGAGAGGGCACAAAACACAGCTCCCCCTGCGCATCCTTACACAGATAAAATTCATCCTGCTTAATGGTCCGCTCGCCTCGAACATAGTGTCGCGGCTCAAACGCTGTAATGCGGTCTACAAAAAGGAATCGCATCAGGCAAGTGCTTCTGAAGTCCGGTTTTCAGCAGTCGCTGCAACTATCAGTTTGCAGAAGGTTTCGACCGTAAAGAGCATTGGAATTTCATTAACCTTCATGTTCGCCTTAAAATGCTCTGCAGGCACTTCACACAGGTAGTTTTTCAATGCTTCCATGCCTTTAGGCGTAAGAATACCGGCTGTTTCAAATTCATCTTCAGCGAGTGCACCACGGGCATTTTTCTCAAGCTGACCGCGAGGAATTTTAATGCCAAAGGCTTTTTCAAGCTGAAAGACGAGATCAAGAAAATCAATGGACTCTGCGCCCAGGTCCGCAATCAGGCGGCTTTGCAGGCTGACTTCGTCTTCATCAATCACGAGTACATCGGCAATAATCTCACGAACTTTTGGGTATACGCTCTCAACGTTCATTGCAGTCCTCAAAACGCAAACAATAAAGGTTTGCATTCTATCACACTTTGCTGAGACTGGGATATGTGTGTGACGGATTCTCACGCCGGCCCTTTTACGGAAGATGAGGAGCATGGGACTTGTGCTTCGCGAGCCTGCAGAGGTATATCGTTAATGTGTCGTTTAACACTTTCAACCAGTGCCTTCACGCGAGCCTCTGGTGACTCCCCCCTTGTATCCTCAAGCACTGCACGAAAAGCATTGGCAATAGCCTTACTGCAATAGATATCTTTGTCAACCTCTGGCTTTAGAATCGAAACATACGCCCGATATTCTCTTGCCTCGAATGCTAACGCAAACGCTTCAAGCAGCTGCGTAAACCCCAGCCTGTTTCGCTCAAGGGTCGCGGACTTTTTTGATTTCCAGAAGCCTGTTGGGTGTTTTCGATGATGGGGGGATTTCTCCATCGATTCACAGAGCAGAGCCTTTAGAGAAATACGGTCGAATATTTTGTCTTTTCCCTCTTTCAGCGCCTGCACAAGCTCCGCCTTAGACGCCTGATTCTCAAGCATCACGGTTTCAATGCGCCTTAGGATGGGACGCAGACTATTGATGCCTTCCTGCAGTGCAGGCAATAACGTTTCAGCGGCCAAACCCTCTCTCAGGTGAGCGACCATCCATTGCAGGGCATTATCTACCGGCTTTGAAGCATCAAAAGTCTGCGGAAATTCACCGGTTAAAACAAGAAGACGACTCAGCAGAAGATTTTCACGCAACACTTTTGCCTGCTCAGTAATTACTTCAAGATGTTGCTTGTCAAGAAGCCCCATGAACGTATGTCCATGCTCCCTGAACCGCTCAAATTCATTAGGGCCAGTCATACTGCCAGACATGACCATGGCGGCGCGAATCGCTTCCTGAAAATACGTAAAAACCAACCTTCGAGTGGGTTTATCGGGTTCTTTTTCCTGCATCCATTTACCGTATAGTGCATTAAGCGGCCCATCAAACAGAAACTGCAGCCCCTCCATCAGCGCGCGTTTAAACGGACTGAGGCGCAGATTATTCTGACACATGCCCACACAATGCATGGCATTGATACTGAAGAGGGTCGAGGGAATAAGCGGCCCCTGCTCCGAGCGCGGATTAATGCATTTTTCCTCAAAAGGCCCCAGATATTCGAGTGTGTCTCGACGTAGAGCTTCATCCGACTCACACAACGATTTAGCCGTAATCGAGAGATATTCCCGCCGTGGCAACGCTGCATCTTTAGCCTTGAGAGGCACAATAAGTGCCGCTACCATCTCACTGGTAAGGCCTGATGCAGTTGTCGCGACCGGTTTTTTTTTCACACGCACGCCTATTGTTTTCTGAGACTGTGTACGATGAAGACGGCGACTTCTGTGCCGTTCAACCGCCACCGGCGTTGCGACATCCGATGAGGAGGAGGGAGAGGGTGGTGTTTTTTTTTCAGCTCTGACCAGACGCAAGCGCCCGGAATCAGAACCATTGCCCTTCGGGCTGCGATGATGCGAGCGGTCTGAGTGTGGGCGTCGCGATGATGCACCTCCATCACTGTTACTTCTAGTAGAGTCCGGAGGCGGGTTCTGCGAGGTCGACAACGATGAAAGCGAAGGAATATCCGGAAGTCTGACACGCGGTGCCGACTGATGCACGACCTCTAAATTACTTGATACCATCCGGTAGGTTTGACTGAACTCATTAACATTACCGATGATGGCATTCTCATTTGAAATCGTAATACCTGTGTATTCTCGAAGAGTATCCTGCAACACCGAAGGAATAGACCTGCCCCCCCACTCCAGACTCGCTGTGTTCGTATCCGGGTTATGTGCCCAGTAAAGCTTCATGCCACTCCAGGTGACGCCATCAAAGGTAACTCTTTCCATTGATACCCCTCCGAATCCCCACATTCAACCACATATTTTCGACAGAAAGGTATGAGCGCTTATTTATACCGAGCCAGAAGCCGACATTCGGGCAGGATGTATCTCGCCCCCATGAGCAGATTCATAACATCGGGCTGCAACACCATCACGCGCTTCAATCAGCCAGTTGTCTTCTGTATCGTTAAACTTTTGTAATGCAGCATCCAGTTCCTGCCAGAGCGTCTTCGAAGGATTACCAGGTATCGACTCAAAAAATGCGCCTTGCTGTACTGCGGCCGTTTGCCCACCAGCCGTTTCGAACAGGTGGTATTTTACGTTCGAAAAAAGACCCTCATACTTTTGGGATGAACCAATTTTTTTTAAAAATTGAAGCACTTCATTTTGCTGTTCCGCAAGAAGGCCTGTCAACCAGTCTCTGAAACAAACGTTCACCTTAAGCCGCCAGGAAGCGTCTGTATCTGCGCCAGCTTTGCAAATCTTCTCTATCTGATGCAAAATGCCTCGAACCAAATCCTTCATGCCTGAACCATCAGTTTTGTTCCAGCGCAGTAACCCAAGATACAACAGCTCCGGTTCAAACCAGTACATGCACGGCTCAAAGAGTTGCTCGTCAAGAATGCTCTTAATCCATTTGATGGTTATCTCAGAACGCAAAAAACTACTGATTGGATTAGCCTCATTGTATTTTTTGTGCAAAAACTCCATGACCTCCTGGTAGCAGCGGCGCGTACATAGAGTGTCGATGCCAGTAATAACACCTTCAATTTTTTTTAAGACAAAAACGCCGGTTCCAGTAAGCCTGTTTTTTCGCCCTAAAAACTCGTGCTCCTCAAGACTCCAGCCGGAAAATGGCGTGGTCAGCAATGATAATGCCAGAATAAGAATGCGCCGCATCGCCTTATCCTGCTCAATATGATATTCCTGATAGACTTTTTTTACAGAGTGCAGTCGCATGTTTCCAAGCCAGGACTTGTCATTAATTTCAGGCTTAAAAATGTGCTCCGCATTGTAATCGAGGATTAACTGAATAATAAACTTGCTGCAAAGCGCCATGCAATGATCAGTTTTAATCTCGTTATAAACTATCTTGAATGTTTTTGTCTGTAATGAACCGTTTCTGTTAAACAAGGTAATGGTCTGCGCATTCAATGCATCCTGCTCCTGCGGATGAATGCTCGCGAAAAACGCATCAAACTCCGTTATCGCCAGCTGACAGCACTCCATCTCATGGGCCGTATAGTTGACTCCAAGCTGCAATCCATGCTCATAAAAAATGCGGTCAGCAAGCTCACCGAGCTTCATAACAACCTGCTTACTGACAGCAGGGTCCTGCTCAATGACATTCCTGAAAAAATAATTTCTATGAACTTCAGCTGAATTTTTTACCCTTGCAATTTCGCAAGGTGTCAACGGGCGGGGTCGCTCATTACCACTGCAGTCAAAATAAACACCATTTATCTGGTGATATTGTTCACAGGATGGCAGATGAATGAGGTGTGTCTCGTCCTCGGAAAGAATATATTCAGAGAGCGGATGCTCTATAACAGGCAGCATGGTAACAGGTTCTACATCCTGATTCAGTTTTGGGTAAAATAAGCGATAATAGTTGCTGTCAACGATACCGGCCTGCGCCAGCGCCTGCGCGAGCCTCACCCATAAGTCTACTGTTCTATCCTGGTAACCTGCATGCTCATGCGTTAAAACAGTATTCTTTCGTATGGCATAAACCTCTTTAAACTTCTCTGCAAGCTGGGTTTTATCCCATGCATCAGAGGCCATCATCGCCATCTGCGACTCTAATTCCTTAACAAGAGGTGCTTTTTCCGCCAGACGGTGCAAAAGAGATAAAATACTGGCCATAGTTCCCTCAGCCTCAGACGAGATGTCTTGAGATGATGAGGGGCGCGAGAGATTCGTTCTACGGCAAACAGACACAGCATGTTCGCCAAGCATTCTCAATGCATCTGCATGCAGCGGCGCGGTAACATCAACACAGTCAACCAGCAGCTCAATCATGTATGTCCACGGGCGTGCGGGGGCAGGCTGACCATATAAACAGTTGACATCAATATGCGGCTTTGTGGTCAGCATACGCGACCACTCAGGCAGAATACTTTCAACCCCTGCAATGTCATTTTCAAGAAAAGCCTGGCAGAGTGGTTCCATCATAATGTCTGGAGCCCGTCCAACCTTATGCCATTGCCCCACATAGGCACGAATCAGCATTTCCCAAAAATTATCATAGCGGTTACCACGAGCACTAAAGTCGATACCAAATGCCTTCTTGGTGCGCAAGCGTCTCAACTCATTCAGCGAGAGTGCCCGTGTACGTTTAAAATCGTGACAGCAATGTGTTGAAAATTCGTGACCTTTACCAGCATTCTCCAGCAAGGCTTTCGCAGAATAGATGTAACGTGTGTCTTCGCCGAGGTAGAGCGTGGTTATGTCCTGCTCAGATAAGAGCTCCAGATTGACAGGATCTCGCACATTTTGCGTCGATGGCATTAATACACGCACCCAGGAGCACCCCGGACTGCTCAGGGATTTTGCAAGTTCAACCCAACAGTGGCTTTTATCGCTGCTGACAACCAGGTAATCATCGTGTGTATCACGAATCATGTCCCATATTTCACCCATTACCTGTTTCAAAAAAACCAGGTCGTCAGGGCATATTGGCATATCTGCACGTACCTCTGGAAAGCGACCTCGTATTTTTGTTAAAAAATAATTTTCGTGTTGCTCCAGGGGGGCGTGTTCCTCCTTATTTCTAAGGGTATTGATCAAAACCAGCAGCCGCTCAGACACCATGCTCGCTCCGCCTACCATGTTACTGGAGGAGCAGTTTACGCCATTGTGCAAAATTATACGACTGTTCTGCGGGTAAAATCCCTAAAACGGTACAAAATCTCGGTAAATGATAAAAGGTTCGGGTATTGGAATAGCCGAACACCCAAACGCATGTGCCAGATGTTAAGGTCTGAGCATCAGAGCGTAGCATCCTGCTTTGTTTTTATGGAACTGCGTTATAGATGCGCCGAAACATCGTAATGAAATGGACACATTTTTTTGTCTTTAAGTTATTGTTTTTAAATAGAATAATTTAGGATTGGCTGATAAGCCCAAGGATGGTTGCATGAAATGATATCCGATGCCGGGCTTCGCTACGCTCAACCCAGCCTACCGAAAAACCCATTAAATACAATGTTTTACCTGAAACCGGTAACTGCCTTAAGTTTTTGGCACAAGGCAGTTGCTACCTGTAAAAGGTTGCTTTATCAATAAAATGACGTAGCCTGCGCTGATAAGCGCGGGATAGGATGCACGAAAAAAACATCCGGTCTTTGGGGATACCCGATGCCGGGCTTCGCTACGCTCAACCCAGCCTACCGAAAAGCCCATTAAATACAATGTTTTACCTGAAAACGGTAACTGCCTTGAGTTTTTGGCACAAGACAGTTGCTACCTGTAAACGGTTGTTTTATCGATAAAATGTCGTAGCCTGCGCTGATAAGCGCGGGATAGGATGCACGAAAAAAACATCCGGCATTTGGGGATACCCGATGCCGGACTTCGCGGTACTCAACCCAGTCTACCGAAAAGCCCATTAAATACAATGTTTTACCTGAAAACGATAACTGCCTTGAGTTTTTGGCACAAGACAGTTGCTACCTGTAAACGGTTGTTTTATCGATAAAATGTCGTAGCCTGCGCTGATAAGCGCGGGATAGGATGCGCGAAAAAAACATCCGGCCTTTGGGGATACCCGATGCCGGACTTCGCGGTACTCAACCCAGCTTACCGAAAAGCCCATTAAATACAATGTTTTACCTGAAAACGATAACTGCCTTGAGTTTTTGGCTCAAGACAGTTGCTACGTGTAAAAGGTTGCTTTATCAATAAAATGACGTAGCCTGCGCTGATAAGCGCGGGATAGGATGCACGAAAAAAACATCCGGACTTTGGGGATACCCGATGCCGGGCTTCGCTACGCTCAACCCAGCCTACCGATAAGTCATTGTTTTATTTATAAAATGCCGTAGCCTGCGCTGATAAGCGCGGGAAGGATGCGCGAAAAAAACATCCGGCCTTTGGGGATACCCGATGCCGGACTTCGCGGTACTCAACCCAGCCTACCGAAAAGCCATTAAATACAATGTTTTATTTGATGGAAAATTAAAGGGCAAAAAAAAAAGCACCCACATGGGGTGCTTCTTTCGTATAAAACCCTGGCGATGACCTACTTTCACATGAGGAGACCTCACACTATCATCGGCGCTGGACCGTTTCACTTCTGAGTTCGGGATGGGATCAGGTGGGGCCGGACCGCTATGGTCGCCAGGAAAACTCTTCTGCCGTACACACGGCAGTGGCAAAGATTGAGATACACGTTTCAGAGTTACCTGAAGTCTCTCAGGTTATATGGTCAAGACAATCAGCCAATTAGTACGAGTCAGCTTCACGCATTACTGCGCTTCCACACCTCGCCTATCAACGTCGTAGTCTTCAACGGGCTTCATGGGAAAACTCATCTTGAGGGAGGCTTCCCGCTTAGATGCTTTCAGCGGTTATCCCGTCCGAACTTAGCTACCCGGCAATGCCACTGGCGTGACAACCGGTACACCAGAGGTTCGTCCACTCCGGTCCTCTCGTACTAGGAGCAGCTCCTCTCAATTTTCCTACGCCCACGGCAGATAGGGACCGAACTGTCTCACGACGTTCTAAACCCAGCTCGCGTACCACTTTAAATGGCGAACAGCCATACCCTTGGGACCTGCTTCAGCCCCAGGATGTGATGAGCCGACATCGAGGTGCCAAACACCGCCGTCGATATGAACTCTTGGGCGGTATCAGCCTGTTATCCCCGGAGTACCTTTTATCCGTTGAGCGATGGCCCTTCCATTCAGAACCACCGGATCACTAAGACCAACTTTCGTTCCTGCTCGACCTGTCGGTCTCGCAGTCAAGCACCCTTTTGCCTTTACACTCATGGTACGATGTCCGACCGTACCGAGGGTACCTTTGTGCTCCTCCGTTACTCTTTGGGAGGAGACCGCCCCAGTCAAACTACCCACCATACACTGTCCTCAGCCCGGATTACGGGCCTAAGTTAGAACCTCAATAATTACAGGGTGGTATTTCAAGGATGGCTCCATACGAACTGGCGTCCGTACTTCTTAGCCTCCCACCTATCCTGCACAGTAATCATCAAAGTCCAGTGCAAAGCTATAGTAAAGGTTCACGGGGTCTTTCCGTCTAGCCGCGGGTACACTGCATCTTCACAGCGATTTCAATTTCACTGAGTCTCGGGTGGAGACAGTGTGGCCATCGTTACGCCATTCGTGCAGGTCGGAACTTACCCGACAAGGAATTTCGCTACCTTAGGACCGTTATAGTTACGGCCGCCGTTTACCGGGGCTTCGATCAAGAGCTTCTCCGAAGATAACCCCATCAATTAACCTTCCGGCACCGGGCAGGCGTCACACCCTATACGTCATCTTACGATTTTGCAGAGTGCTGTGTTTTTAATAAACAGTCGCAGCCACCTGGTCTCTGCGGCCCTTCCCAGCTCCATACGTTCATACTTCACCAGAAAGGGCGTACCTTCTCCCGAAGTTACGGTACCATTTTGCCTAGTTCCTTCACCCGAGTTCTCTCATGCGCCTTGGTATACTCTACCCGTCCACCTGTGTCGGTTTGCGGTACGGTTCCGTACAAGCTGGAGCTTAGAGGCTTTTCCTGGAAGCGTGGCATCAATGACTTCTCTGTGCCTAAGCCAGAACCACTCGCACCTCAGCGGTAGCGGGTAAACGGATTTGCCAATCTACCCCGCCTGCATGCAAGTACCGGGACAACCAACG